>DKDC01000014.1:0-11243 GCA_002451695.1 Prevotellaceae bacterium UBA6858
CAACTAAATTGCGGAAGAACCTTTTTATTTGTCATTTTATATACTTTGCTTAAATTCGTCAATAAATTCGCAAGGAATAAAATATATATTTCCTCTTGCTCGTGTGCAAGCGACATACAATTTATTTCTTGTAGATGAAGCTAACTCGGCAAGTTTGCCATTTTGGTAAACCTTTAATGTAGTTGCATTTAACACGATACAAATATCAACAAAATTATCAAGCCCTTTCGATGCACCCCAATTGTAACTATAACAATCGTATTTACAACTGTCAGAGAAAAACAATTTCACTTTTGTATCATCTTTATACAATTCTACCGCTTGCTCTTTATCCGAAATATATAGAATTGACACTTCATCTTTTCTATGAGACCTCATATCTATACCAAGTTCATTTGTGACAAAATTACATATTGTGGGTGAGCATCTGTGGCTATAATTTAAGGTCGTTGTGTCTATAGTTAGTCCTGATTTGTTCCACATTTTTAAGTATTTATTTTTATCACTATACAATGATTTATTGACATTTCCGTCCTTACTTGTATCAAAAGTGTGTTGGAAAAAGTCTCCTACGAAGAGTATACTCATTTTTATTGGCAAAAGACCTATGATAAGATTAAAATCATGCCCACCAAGATCTTGAATCTCGTCAAACATAAAATAGTCATAAAATCGTTCCAAACGTTTCTTTATAAAATCCAAACACCTTTCTTGACACAACTTAGCAATTCTATTATGATACAAATATCTATTGTGTGTCATATAGAATCTTTCATCTGTTCGTTTAAATTTTAATGTTTTTGCATTTGGCATTTCCCATGTAATACCTTTGGCCTTAATCTTGCTTTTCAAGAATGGACGATAGCAAACTCTTATCAAAAAATGGAAATATGATAAGAGTGTTATGTTTTGTGGCTCATACCCAAATTTCTTTATAATCGCTTTTTTAATATGTGCCACATTGTTATCCGTGTAAGTAACAATGAGAAATCTTCGTTCTAAATTCAACTGCTCTATTATGTGAGTAGTCTTTCCAGAACCAGCCACAGCCAACATTAAGCGTCTATCCATCGTATTGCGTCTTGAATATATTTAGGAACTTCTATCTCGTCAGCGTGCTTGGTAAGAATGCGATACGCAGACTCCGTTTTGTTTGCCAACATATATTGCAATGGAGAATTAGTCTTCAAATTTTGAAACTCATCATCTAAGATTGCTTTATTGTCGTTGTAAATACAAATTTCAAATGTGTATCTTTTGTCATCAGAATCAGAGAAAACTTTGATGTTTTGGGTCTCCAATCCATTATAATTCTTTTTTATATTGTCTTCATAACTTTTGTCATTATCTGTTATGACTGCGACTTTAATACCAAGTAATTTCCCTATTTCTAAATAGCGTTTAAAGCATTTTCCATCCACAGCAATTACCCCTATACCGCTTTCTGATAATTCTTTCTGTGTCGCTTGTTTATACATAGCCTCCATTAGTATAAATTCAGCATCTCCTTCCACAAGAATGACTTTCTTGGACAGTACAAATTGTAACATATTGTTATCTGGAGCTTTCATGAAGAACTTTGCGGTATCATCATTAATTTCAGAAAGGCTTGTTGCTGTTGTTCCAGAACTGTTTAGCAAGATGCACTTCTTTAAGTTTATACGAGTACTTATCAAATCACTATGAGTCGAGATGAATAGTTGACGATTTTGTGAACCTTTAATCAATTCTATAAGTTTGAGTGTATTTGTATAACTCAAATGTGTTTCAGGTTCTTCTATCAATACAACATCTATATCGCTGACAGAACTATTTAGTGCCAGTTTTGTTTTTACAAAACATTGCTCTCCTGTTCCTTTGTTATCAATAGTAACATTGTTCTCTTCCAAGTTAATATCTGTTTCTATGTTTCCTTCAGAAGAATCTCTAATACAGAACTTGTAAGGCTCTATACCAGCATTAAATTTATCCAATGAGTCTGTTTGAAATTTCTTCTTTGTAGAATGATAAGCATGTTTGTTGGTTATACGATCATTCTCACTTACTTTAGCCATATATATTTTATGAACGTATTCTCGCATCGCATGAGGATTTCCGATTTGAGAATTGTCTATGAATATAGATTTGATGTACTTTGTATAGCCATTATATGGAGTTCCGCCAAAAGTATAAAAATCTATAGTATAAAATTCCAATGGAAATACGGCATCTTGATGAGATATGATTTGAGAGATTTGCTTGCTATAATTTGAATCATAATGGCACGACATTTTTATACCAAAAGCCTCAATTTCTTTACTATTATTATGTCCGTTTAACTGAGGATTATCACAAGAATTTAGATATAATTCTACATACATCTCAGGAAGTGTTGTCATGTCTCGTTTCCCCGTCATGAAAAGAGGGATTGTTTGAGCATTAAACAATCGATCAAGACCTATTTCTTCCACTCTAAATCTACTTCCATGTGCAGTTAACTCTATCGCTTGCAGAATAGAACTTTTGCCAGACTCATTGTCACCAATAAGTATGTTCATATCTGCAGAAGCATCGATTTCTAAATGTTCAAAACGCTTGAAATTATGAAGAATTATCTTTTCTATATGTGCCATATTACACGATGGGATGAATTATATATGTCAAAATCGTTTTACCAGAAGATAATTATACTCGTCAAAATTCCAAGTATTTAGCCACAAGGAATTTACGTATATCCGCAAATGAAATGGTTTCGTCCAAATGTTCTGTCAACCCAGTATTTATTACACCGACAAACGACTCCTTGCGATAAAAGTTATCACCTTCATTAAGAGAGACTTCTATTGTTTGTGATTTTGCCATGAGACAAACGAGCTGGTAGTCTTTGTCTACTACCTGTGTGTTGCCTTTCGGATGAGCTTTCTGACGATGCTGGCTACTTGTCAACAAAATCAAGTTCTCATAATATGTGGCAATCGTAGGAAACTGCGATTTTGGGAATATATGATGAACTTCTGTTGCAATACCTGTTGCCAATTCGTCATGAACTTCACTTACATCCCCTTGCTGACGCTTAACATTCTTAATTGCTTTATTGACCTGATAATCTATATAGAAGTTAGCATTTATATCATCCGTTTCATGTACTTTAGCTTCATTCCGTGTTTGGGTTTTCTCTTTCCCTGTATATTCATCACGCCAATTCACTTTGTTATACATCAAGTCTCCCCAGTCTTGCAGTTTGCAATTGCTACCAGGCATCATTTCTGAATATGCAAACACATTCAGCACTTTGTGAAGCATTCTGGTAGTGTCAAGTTTTGACTTCGTAGGAGTATTCGCACTAATGAAACGATGATACTTATCATACAAAGTATTCTTAGCGGCTCTGATTTCACCTTTTGTGGCATTAGCACAACTCTCTTTGTATTCTCTGAAGAAACGTTCAATGCCACTTGCTGAGACAACTTTACGAAAGAACACTTGTAGGAAGTTGAATGCATTTCTTTCACGAGAAGCTATATACTCCAACATTTCCATGTTATGCACACCGAATACCAAATGACGTTGTGAATCGTCAAGTTCAAGTACATGGGCATAAGCCAAAAGTTTCAATGGCTGAGCCAAAACCTTGTCGTATTCATTGTGGGCAGACTCGTTGTCCGCATACGGCTTATGAAACACAATTCTTGTATTCTCAATGAAAAATGGTGTTTTCCACAAATCACTTACAGTGAATGCCTTTGTTGCACATTCTGTGTTCAGGATACAGTCGGCGATGAAGCAAACTATATCTGGTGTGCATTTTTGGTCAACGAATCGACAGTTATGGTTCTTTCTGATGTCATAGTCGTTGTATTTGTCAAGATACTCTTGTATATTTTCTATTCTCATATGCTGTGCTGTTTTAATGTTCCAAAAAAGAAAACGGAATTGTTATCTATATTCAAAGAACGAGTGCCACGATTTCTGGCAACAGAATAGAATCTTGAAAATTCATCTGTTGCGTAAAAAGCCAAATCGTCCTCTGTTATGTTTACAGATGGATCTATTGTTGTAAGTATTGCTACCGAACCATCTGCGATACAATTGCTTGGCATAAAGCAAGCTCTTGGATTGTATGTCAAGTTTGGAAGCAGAATACAATCTTGGTTCATATACTTTGCAACATCAAGGCCATCCAAATCATCAATATAACTGTCATAGTCCGCAATATTAACGATTTTATTATTCCCGATATTGCGTGATTTCAGAACCCGAATGCGTCCACTTGCTTTTGTACGAGCTTTTGTTATAACTCGGTCTCGGTATGCCTTAAATACATTAAAGTTCATCTCATCGGCTACTTTATCGAAAGACGAATCTCTATAAATGAGCCAATATGGGAACTTGTCATCAGTAATGTATTCTTGTGGACAGCATCTAACCTCTTCCGTTATATAGGACTCTATGGTCGTCATGTCTGGAGCTTTTTGAGTGTCAAGGACAAAACTTATGGTTTCTATTTTAACACCCTTAAAACCTTTCTCGCCAAAGTCAATAATATTGGCTATACGCTTTTCTTTCATTATAGCTCTTGTCTGATTGAACTCTGGCGCATTTATCAAACTCTTTGGAACGATTAAAGACACAATATTTCCAACACTCATCATTTTTTCTATGAAGAATGCAAAAATATTGTTTGTTTCTTTATTCAGAGCCTGTTCCTTATACAAAGCAAGAAGTTTCTTGTCCTTTGTTATTTTCATATATGGCGGATTCCCAATCACTATGTCATATTGTTTACTAAACTTGTATAGTAGAGAATCTGCCACAATATAGTTGATATGTATATTTTGCGGAATGTTGATTTTTTCAACAAGAGCTTGTAGTATAGCTATGCTGTTTTCATCAATATCTACAACATCAATATTTACAACTGGTACATCAGCGTACTTTTGTATCAAAGTCGGGAGAAAATTTCCCACGCCAACTGATGGTTCCAAAATATCAAGAGTAGTATACTCTTTTGCTTCTGGAAGTTTGCTTAGAATAGTAAAGCAAGTATCTTGCCTTGTATAGTACGCAGCATTATTCTCTCTTTGAGCATTTGCCAACTCTGCTATTTTTGATAACTCAGCGAACTTGTATGAATTGTTAGTTCTGATAAACCTTAGCAAGTTGTCAATGTCTGTAAGTTTTCTTCGCTCGATTATGCCTTTAGCATCTTGTTCAGTCAATGTTGGCTTGCACAAGACTCTACGTATTTTATTGGCTATCTGTCTGAAAATGATAGTTGGCACAGCTTCACCCAAAGTTTGGCGAATATTCATTTCCTCTTTTTTAAGAAATGCTTCTTTCTCTTTAGGTGTTAAAGCATTGAGTTTTTCAAATGGAATATCAGACCAATTGAACGACTCTGGCACTGACATCATAAGCATAACTTCTCTAATACTAAACACCCTATTATCTACAGGATGAACAGTATTTTGACTTGCCATGATGTCATTTCGCGTATGTATGCATGGGGCAACCTTATCCCAATATTGGCGAGTGTACTTGTCGCCATTCTTTTGGGCGTTATATACAACAACTCCATTTTTAACCGTATGTGGAATGCGGTTAATGTCTGTATTGTCAAACGCTGATTGTCCCTCTTTAATTTCAGAAATCCACGCTTCCATTTTCGGATTGTATTTTCTGAAATTATGATATATGTCGTTCTCTGAAATTTCTCCCATCTTCTTCAAAGATGGAAGATGCCCAATCACTTGTCTAAGCGTTCTCTCTGGCTGTTTGTCTGGAAAAACATCACATGGTGTTATCTCCTTAATATCCTTTCTTACTCCAATTACAAGCGTACGAGTTCGGCTTGATGGATTTCCGTAATCCTTAAAGTTTACAACTTTATATAGGATATTGTACATTCCACCAAGGTTCATTTCTATTGCTTCTTTTATACTTTTAGCATTGCCATCTACATCAGTACATACAGAAGTCAAAAAAGCACGTACATTTTCAAAGATAAAGAATTTAGGCTTTATTTGATGAACCATTTTAATAGATTCAACAACTAAAGAATTTCTGATTATCTCATCTTTCTTTTTCTTATGATTGGCAACGGACATCCCTTGACAAGGAGGAGTGGCTATAAGTACATCTAAATCGGTAACATGAAAGCCCTTTTTCCACATTTCCAATTCGGCGAAAACCTTATCTTTCGTTTCCTGGGTTGTCATATCCCCACAAATATATCCACTCTTGTAGACACATTTGTTGTTGTATGATTGTATTCTAAGACGTTTTTCAAGTAATTCTACAGTTGCAACACAATAAAAGCCCTCTTCCTTAAAGCCATAGCATCCCACGCCAGCACTGCTAAACAGGCTGACGTATGTATGTAGACCATATGAAGAACGACTTTCAGCTACAATAGCCTCTTCTATTTCTTCTGGGAGTTTATATGCTTTTGACTTTGTCATTTTGTTCTTTGTATTCTAAATTTTCCACGGCTAAAGAGAGTGCGTTACGGGCAATTTGCCCATTGTCAGAAACGATATCTGTAACTCTATCTGCCAGCCACATTGCAAGTAATTCTTTCTTATCGACTTCAAATACAGAAGCTAATAATTCGACTTGTTCTTTTCGAGCCTTTCGCTCTCCTTTTTCTATTTTACAATAGGTTGCTGTGTCTATATCTAAAGCTGCTGCCAATTTCCTTTGGGGTAGTTGGCTATGCAACCGTAAGTCTTTAATTTTTTCTGTAAACAACATATTCGTATTATTGTCTTGACAATTTTTGGCAAAGTTACAGCTTTTATCCGAAAGAAAAGAATATTTCCCCTTAATTCGGATGATTATGTGACGGTGAAAAAATAAATTGGTATGATTTGAGCCTCATATTTTTGAGCTATTTTTCTCACTCAAAGAGGGAGTATAGCGGGCTATACGACCGATGAGAGGGAGGAAAAGAGCCAAAAAGATGAGGCTGGAACCATCTCTGCATATGATAGAATTCTCTCTCAAATCGTACCAAGTTATTTTTTCATCGTCACTATAGGGCTTATATGGACAAATTATACATAATAACTGCAAGAAGCAACGATACATCATCGTAAGTTGTGAGATTTCTAATTTGCAACATTCTCATTGATTTCAATCTTATGCCTACCTGTTGTAGTACGTAGATTCTTTCTGATAGTCTCAAGTGTGGAATTGGCGAACCATTCGTTGAAAGTGCGCATCACAAACAATGCAGTAGCATCACCACCAATATTGTATTGAAAGGCAATGTTCCACGCAAAGTTCTTCAATGCAATCTGAGTTACACTAGTTCGTTTCTTTATTCGGATGTCTGTTTGAGTGAGAGGCTGCCTATTGGTGACGAAATATCGGACACACTCACAAAGTTGGAATATCTCTGTTTCTTCAAAATCCAAACTCTTGAATGTGTCTTTTGTGTATTTCAGCACGGCTTGAAGTTTCGCTTCATCGGCTTTTTCTTTTCTCTGCACATATTGCTGTTGTTCATATTGGTATTCTTGGTGGAACTGTTCCATTCTTTGTTTTTGGATATTGCCATCTTCAATATTATGCTTGTCCTCAGTCGCCCGAAATTTCATAGGTACACATTGTTGTTCGGAAACCTCTCTTTTGATAGCTGGCAAACCAAAAATAGACAATGTTTTTAGGCAAGCATAGATTGCCACTAATGTAAAAATAGAAACTTCCATAGGCATAACCATAGACTCATGCAGACGGAAAGCCACCATAGATGCCATAAGCACCATAGAGCTTTCTGTCGTCAGCGTGAGCAATATGTTTCTATTTCTTGCCATGTCTATCTGTTTCTCGTTTTTATTTGCAAAGGTACGCTGCTTTTTCATAAAAAACGAAAGACAAAAAAGGCACATGTATCAAAGTTCTTTGTATATCAATGATTTATGATAACAAAAGCATACCATCTGCAAACAAGCGAACACGCAATGCAAACATCTGATAAGAACAACTGCAACTATTAAAAATACATAATATTTATTAAACCGTATCTCGCATGGCATATATAGGTATGCTAAGTAGCAATACTTGTATTATTGGTTTTATAAGAAATCATATTTGTACCATACAATTTGTAAGGCATTGATATTCAGTAGTATTTAATTTTGAGGAGGTGAAGTAGGAATAACTGAAGTAAAATTAAATGCAAAAGGGCTTGAATGGTGAAACATTCATGCCCTTTTGCATTTAATAAAACCTTTATATTTATGTCATATCCAATAGAAAAGAAATTTGTGATTGCCGTTTCTTCCAGTGCTTTATTCAATTTGACAGAATCAGACGGTATTTTTAAGGCACGTGGTGTTGATGCTTATCGTAAATACCAAGAAGAAAATATAGATAAACCTTTTGATAAAGGCGTTGCTTTTCCTTTTATAAAACGCTTGCTATGCATAAACTGTTCTTTTCTACATTAAAAAGGAACGGATATATGGGTTATGCAGTATTATATATGGAGAATACAAGCGGAACGGATGCCGCCATGTCGGCGCACATAGAGCGCACTATCAAACCGAAGAATGCCGATGAGAGCAGGACGCACCTCAACCGGGAATTGGTAACATTTCCTGACGGGGTGGAGAACAGGACACAAGCCATACAGTACCGATTGGACACCGCTGGACTGACACGCAAAATCGGCAATAACCAAGTGAGGGCAATCCGTGTCCTGCTCACGGGAACACACGATGATATGGAACGCATCACCAACGAAGGCAGACTTGATGAATGGTGCAACGACAATCTGAAATACCTTGCCGACACATTCGGCAGGGAGAATATCGTGTCGGCAGTCCTGCACATGGACGAGCAGACACCGCACATACACGCGATGAATTAAAATCATTAACGTGTCAAATTTGTAGTGCTTACAATACACAGTATTGGAACTACGAGGAATCTGAAAAAGAATACACCCAAGAACAATTAAAAGAAATATGGATGTCGCAAGAGTATCGAAAGCGAGAAATACGATACCCTGATAATGATACATCAGAAAATCTTCGTAAATATTATGATGCTGTTGATGGAGATGAAAAAAATATTACCGAATATTCTGATAATGTACTAAAAGCTTACATTGCGTTTAGAGATGACATAAAACGAGAATTGATTATTTAATTTTTTGTTCATCAATAAATTCTTGGATTTCTCCTAAGCCACCTATTTCTTTGGGTAATATAAACATATTCATAGGATTAGCATATCTCTCGAAATACTTTATGATTTCATTTATATCCAAATCCGCAATATTTTTACGACTATTCATACCAACAGGTTCAATATGACATAATTTCCATTTTGTATTCGCATCAGACAGTGCATCTTTACCTAATGTTTTGGTATATGTTGCTTTTTTCTTATCTTCTTTCGTTAACGCATAAACTATTGGTATTTCATTGTTATTCAATTTATTTTTCAGTTCCAATAGGCTATAAGTTTTCCCGTCTAAAACATTACGGTACACCCATAAGGCAAATGTGTTATCGGAAATTATAACTTTTCTCCCTGACGGGTGGGTAAATTCTTGTCCTCTACTGCTGCCTTTTCTTATAATAAGTGGCATACTCTCGTCTTCAGCCCATTCCGAAATCAAAGTATCCCATGAATTTAATACATCAATAGAAACGTTCATGTGATTTTCTGATGATTTCCACAATCGACCAAGTTCCTTAATTTTGCCTCTAATAACAGCTCCTACAAAATCCATAAATTCTGACCTTTGTCCTTTTATATACTAATGTCTTCCTTTTAGTGTTATTTCAAGTAAAAGATTACTTTATCAGCCGACTCTTTTTAAGTTCAATCAAATCAAAGGCTCTGAGTGCATGAATCATAAGCTTCATTTCAATCTGTTCTCTATACTTTTCGGCTTCATTATTTTGCAGTATTGAACTATTATTGGGGCAATAACCATCACATTCATCTTTATCCAATTTAAGTTTATAGCTTACAACTTTTGCGGTGTCTCCTGATATGATAAATTTCACACCAAGCGCATCGCTTATTAAGTTAGAAATGTAGTTATCAATATATCTAAAACAGATACAGACATCAGTCCAATATACACCTCCACCTCTTTTGTATAAGGATTGTTTGATTGCCTCAATCTTAAAAGATTTGAGGTATCGGTAAAGACTTTCTAAGTCGTAAATATCGTCCTCATTAAAAAGAAATCCTCTACCTTGACCATTTGCTTCTCCCCATTCCCAAGCATTACACTGCCACTCTAACCAATCAAAATTCAATTGCGATATAGGGCAACCATCTTTTAGTGCTAAATTAATAAGTGGCAAAATCGTATATAACAAAAAACAGATATCTGTCCCATGTAAATCATAAGTTTGCCATTCATCATTTACATCATATAGATATAACGATAAACAGTACTCATATATCTTCGGCTCATTTAGTCCATAATAAAGAGGTTTTCCTCTTTTGCATAATACTTTCAGCCCTACAAGTTCGATATTACCAAAATGTAGACCTTCATCATCGTGCAATTGACGACCTACGATATTTAGTGAGGCATAACTTTCCTCTCCAAACTCCAATGATGGTATTTCAATTGTATAGTCCCCATTTTTTGCTGGAACATTACACCTTTCTTTCCGATGATTACTCGGAGTATAAAACATATTGGGTTTTAATACTATCATCAATAAGTATTTATAAAGTTAAATCACACTACGAAGATAACTATAATCCATGATATTGTAACTACTCCAACGAATTATCAGTGTTTTGTCCACTAAAAGTTCTGGAACATTATAGATTTTGTTTTATCTTTGCCATGTAATGGATTATTTTGAACGCAATTCATGGCAGAACGCTGCAAATGGCACAGTTGCCAAGTCATTACCTAAAAATCGGGTAATTCTCCCAAAGTCTTTTGTATAAGGCAATAACAGAAGTTTTCCAGAATTACAGGAAATATTTGGAATAGCCTCCACAACAAACGCCGGCAAATTACGAACAATAAAAAGCCGCCACAAACCCTCGTCCATGGCAGGAAATCATAAAAGCCGGGATTTCCCTGCCTCCCACATAAAACATCCGCGCAACCGGCTTTTTGCCGAAGAAACCGCAGGGACGCTTCGAATTGTGTAACACGCTTGTTTTCAAAAAGATAACCGAACAAAGAATGTTTGATGTAACGGGTTGTTTTTCAGGGGCTTGAAAGTGGCGAAAAAAGGTCTGATGTAATTTGAATTATATCAGACATAATT
>DKDC01000014.1:11274-42725 GCA_002451695.1 Prevotellaceae bacterium UBA6858
GTCCTATGTAGTTTTTCCTATATCAAATATAGTTTTAGCGGTATTGGTTTTGCGCCATTTGTAGGGGCGTATTGCATACGCCCTGTATGCCACCGCATGAGCCGCACCGCAAACTAACACAGAATATTTGAGCAAAGGCATAATGTAAATGAAAGCCGTAATAACCAGTCAAACACCAGCAAGATTATCACTGTTTTCTTTCTATATTTGCAAACGGACAGAAGTTACTGCAAAGACAGCCAAACCAAGGCTTGACACAGTTTGCCAACATTTTTCTTTGGCAACAATCATCATTGAACCAACAAAGCGTTACACATCATGGAACAAAACAATCATTTTGACTATACAGACATTTACTGTGAGACAGTCCATACCTCACGCCCGATAAGTGCAAAGGAATTGGCGGAGAGATTCTTCTGCGCACCGCAGTGGCTTGCAGCCTTGATGAAACTCCGCAATGCCATAGTAAAACCGCTGGGTCTTAAAGGGGAGGGAAAAATATCGGATTTGGTCAAAATCGAATCCGAAACCAAGGCAACATTAAGCAAAACAGACAAACACCTTGATTTCTGTGTCGCGCTGATGACTGAAAACGCCGGAAACGGCAGCCAACGCATATCGGTCAGCACCAAAGTCCGTCTGCGCAACAATATGGGAAAATTATATTTCGCCATAATAAAACCGTTTCATCGGATAATCTGCAAGGCACTGTTAAGACGGGTCAGAAAGGATTTGGAATAGCCTCACAGAACAAACATCGGCAAACCACAAGCAGGAAAAAGCAACACAGCCCTCCGCCCGAGACAAGAAATCACAAAACCCGAGCTTGCCCCATGTCCTTCATTGTACACCCGCGCAACCGGCTTTTTGCCGGAGAAATCACGATAACGCTCTGATGCGCGTAAGACGCTCGTTTTCAAAAAGATAACCATACGAAGAATATTTTTATAACGATTTGTTTTTCAAGTATTTGCAAGCGGCGAAAAAAGGTCTGATGTAATTTTTGTGCCATTACGGACGCATGGCTTTCCACACGATGTGTGACACTCTTGGACGTGTTTGCAAATGGCGTAATGCCATTCAGAATTTTAAGGAGGGGTTTATCCCTAAAAGACGACGGGGCTTGAAAAGCCGAAGCCGGTAATTGTTTTTGCGGTGTCAGGCTTTTCAATCAAATATTCTGCACAGGGCATACACTACAGCCACCAAGCCGACAACATATCCTTTAAGATAATCGATATAGTTTATTGTAAAGCTCGGAGGGAAGGTGTGCCTGTCGTTATATGCCATTTTCAGGAATGTAATGCCAAAGAATATCGCGCAAATGCTGTCGTATTTTTCAAGGGCAATGGTTGTAATCCCTATGGCTGTCATCATGATTGAAAATGTCAGGCAGATGCCGTAGCGGATGGCGCTTGCCGGCTTCCTGTTTTTGGTGACAGAATATGTTGCCGCAATTCCTGTTACGGTTGCCAGTATTCCCCAAACATGGATATAGCTCATATTACTTTCACGGACGGCGGCGGTCATGGCGCAGGTACAGGCCGGCGAGTATTGTACCCGAAATGGAGTGCCATGCGCAGCTTATGGCGCACGGCAGCACGGCGAGCGGCTGGGCTGCAAAGAAGTTTGAGGCGAGCACAGTGGCAAGCCCGGCGTTCTGCATTCCCACCTCAATGCTGATGGTGCGCTTTTTGGCGGTGCTGAACCTTGCGAGTTTCCCGGCAAACCAGCCCAGCAGGTAGCCGAGGCTGTTGTGGCAGAACACTACGCCGAATGTCCAGATGAAAAGTACGACACCACGCGAAACCAAGTCATCGTGAACCGTTGATATTACTCCGCCCACAATCATTGCAAGACATAGCACGCTTACTCCCGGCATCAGCTTTTGCAGGGTGGGGAAGCAGCTCCGTTTGCTGTAAAAATAATTAAGCGTGCAGCCAATGGCAACGGGGATTATGGTAACAATGAGGATGTTGAGGAACATTCCGATTGTGTCAACCTCAACTATTTGCCCTGCGGTGAGCTTCATGAGGAATGGTGTCATAGCTGGGGCGAGCAGGGTTGAGGCGCACGTCATTCCTACGGAAAACGCCACGTCCCCATGGCACAGGTAGGACATTATGTTGCTCGACACACCGCCGGGGCAGCAGCCTACGAGCAGTATGCCAATGGCGATTGGGGGATAGAGGCGGAACACGTGTACGAGAATATATGCCACGCCCGGCATTATGATGAATTGCGCCGCTGCGCCGATGAATATGTCAATGGGACGGCGGGCAAGTATGCGGAAATCCCCGGTTGTGAGCGTGAGTCCCATTGTGAGCATTATAATGCCGAGAATGACGGTTTGTGTGTTTCCCCTTACCCAGTCGAAGGTGTGGGGAAGGAAAAATGCCAGCACGGCAATTCCTATGATGAAGAAAGAGGTGTAGCCGGCGAGCCAGCGGCTGACGGCCAGCAGGATTTTAATCATTGCTGTATGTCTTTTGTCTTTGATCTTATGCCTGACGGCTGTTTGCCGCTGTCAATATTAGCGGCTTTTCTTTCAAGGATTGTGATAAGCCTTGAAAGGTTTTTGGCATTTAGTCTGTTTGCTTCTGCGTTTATAAGGTTTGCCTCGGCTTCCTTTATCCTTTGTCGGGTAAGCTCCTCAAGCATTTTGCTCATAGCAAGCATATTCGCTTCTGGATTGGGAGCATCAAAACCTGCATGATCCTTTATCATGTCTCCCGAACCAGTTTTGACCCAATCAATGTTAAGCTCCGGGAACGCCTTGGAGATAAGGTTCAAGGAACCATCGGTGATGCGCTCCCCCATCTTTCCGCAAAAGCCATTCGACAAGCCGCACCGTCTCTCGAATACGGCGGGTCTGATGCATTTTGTTTCTAAGAATTTGTAAAGTCTTTCTCCCATGCTCATAAGTGTTAAACCTGCTGCGTTGTTTTGGCTGTGTATATCTTTAATATTATAATGAAGCTGTGAGGCTGCGTTGCCCCACAGCTTTTTACTATATATGCGTTGTCTATTTCGAGGGTTCGGGTAGTTGCAGTTTCTCTATTCCGCCCGTTATGGGGTTTAGGAACACTTGGGTCTCCATTTTCTTGTTGAACAGCTCTGCGCCAAGATGCTCCACGTTGCCGAACTGCCCCATGGGGTATGTGCCGGAGGCGAGGACGTTTTCTGGCGTGAAGATTTTCACCTCCACTTCGGATGGGACGTTATAGCGCACGTCCATGACCTCTTTCTTTTTCTTGCCGCTCGCAACCGGGGCGGGTACGGTGTGCTTGTCCTTGATGCTTATGTACACAGGTTCTCCCGCGAGGTTGTCTGCCTCTACTGCGCCGAGCTTCTTTGAGAAACGGAAAAGCACTTCCTGCTTGTCTTCCATGGGAATGTAAACAAAGTCAAACGAGCGCGTCTCTGTGGTTTCCGTTCCCTTGAAAAGTTGCAAAAGGGCGGTTTCCTGCGTGTTAAGGCTGTTTATCATGAGCTTCAACTGCTCGCCGTCTTTGGGCATATTGTCGGCTTCGCCCTTTGCAAGCGCCGAGCGCGACTCGCGTATGTCGTAGATTTCGGCGGCGGTTAGTTCCGCCTGTTTTGAAACGCTGCTTGCCGTGAGTATTTCCTGCGTCATGTAGTCGCGGGGATTGAGATTATTGTTTTTTATCACAGGCTTCGGCATTTCGGGAGTGGCGGCCGGGGGCGCGGCTTGCGCGTTGACCGACATGAGTATGCCTGATTTGGTGAGCGATGCAAGCGGGGCGGATGTCTTTTGTGCCAGTTTTATGGTGAAAACCTTGCTTTCGTCAGGCACGCCTTCCGTGAAGATTTTCACGTTGTCTATTTTCCATGTTGTGGAAGCCTCTTTGGGGATGCTGTTAAGGCGCAGATAGCGCTCGGAATATGGTCTGAAATCCCCCGGAGTGTATTTCACGCAGGTGGCGGTTACTCTTATCCTAAGCTCCGTGCGGGGAAGGCAGTAAGTGATTCCTTCCGCCGTGATGCCGGGAGTGTAGGGTGTAACTTCTGTTTGGGCGGAAACGCCTAAGGCGGAAAGCGCCATTAGGCAGGAGAATATGAAAGACTTGTTCATTTTCTGTATTTGCTATGTTTCAACAGGTTTGGTTACAATTATTTTGATGGCGTTCGCGCAGTGCGCGCAACTTCATGAACGCTTTGGGAATATTGCTTACGATGTCAGAGGCTATGAGACCGTCCTCGCCTAAGCCGGCAGCGGCAAGGTCTCCTGCAAGACCGTGCAGGAAAACTCCGAGGCGGCACGCCTCGTCTTGCGAATACCCTTGGGCGAGAAGCGAAAGCAGAACGCCAGTAAGCACGTCTCCGCTTCCTGCTGTTGCCATTCCTGAATTGCCGGAGGTGTTGATGTATGTATGACCTTCGGGGGTGTTTATGAATGTGTAGTGTCCTTTCAAGACAACGTAAAACTGGTGGCGCATTGCCACTTCGCGTGCTTCCGTAAGCATTTTGAAGCTGTCGTTTTCTGTTTCGGTGATACGCGAAAATTCCCCGGGATGCGGCGTGAGTATGGTCTTTCTTGGAATTTGCGCAATCCACCCTTTGTGTTCCGAAAGGATGTTCAGTCCGTCTGCATCGATGATGAGCGGTGTTTGACAGTTGCGCACTTGCTCTATGAATGCACTGCTCGTGTCATGGAAGTTGCCAAGTCCCGGACCGATGGCTGCGGCATCGAATGGTACGGTGTTTTCAGCATGAGAGAAGAAACGTGTGCCGCTGTCGATGGTAAGCACGGCTTCGGGGACTGTTTGCTGCAGTATGTCTTTGTTGCACCCCGGCACGTGGATTGTGAGCTTGCCGATACCGCTTCTCATGCACGCCCTTCCTGCGAGTATTGACGCTCCTGCCATTCCGTAACTTCCGGCAATTAGCAGCCCGTGTCCGAATGTGCCTTTGTGGCCAAATGGATTGCGCTTTTTCAAAAGCGGGTAAACGTCCTCGCAGTTTATGGTTGTGAACGGCGTATTGTTTTTTTCAATGTATTCCTTGCTTAGGTTTATTGAAACCGTAACGATTTCGCCGGCGTAGATGGCCGTGTCGGCAAGGAAAAAGGCGAGCTTGGGAAATTCCACGCTTAGTGTCATGTCGGCACGCACGATGTTCTGCCGCACATTAAGGGAATTGTCCTCGCACATAAGCCCAGAGGGAATGTCGATGGAAATGACGTATGCAGGTTGGGCGTTTATGTATCTCACAAGTCCGGCAAAGCCGCCGTTCAAAGGTTTGTTAAGCCCTGTCCCGAACAGACCGTCGATAACAATGTCGTTTTCTGTTAGCGTTATGGGGTCGAACTGTTTTGTTATTTCCGTAAGCTTTGCGGTTTTCATGCCGTTGAGCCTTGCCATGTTCTTTTCGCATCCCGGGCTTAGCTTGCTCCCTATATTGAAAATATAGGCTTCAACGTTCACTCCTGTTCCGGCAAGTATTCGGGCGATAGCCAAAGCGTCTCCGCCGTTGTTGCCCGGGCCTGCGAAAACAACCACACGGCGTTCTTTGCCGAAACGTTGCAAAATCTCCTTGCTCATGGCAACGGCGGCGCGTTCCATAAGGTCGTAAGAATCCACAGGCTCGTTTTTGATGGTGTATGCATCAAGTTCCCGCAGTTGTTTTGAAGTGAAAATTTTCATTGATGCAAATATAAGAAAAACACGGCAGTTATTTGACTGGGGTAACTGAAATATTCCCCGATTTGTTTGCCACGAGTTTCACCTTTTTAAGGCTGTGGTTGGCGTGGTCGAAAAGCAGGTTGGGGTTGTATGCCCTGCCGTTTATCCTTATTTCAAAATGCAAGTGTTCCGTGCTGGCTCTGCCTGTCCTTCCTGTGAGGGCTATCACTTGCCCGGCCTTTACCCAGTCTCCCACTTTCGCGATGTTTTTTGAATTGTGCGAATAAAGGGTTTCCAGCCCGGAGGCGTGCCTTATCACAATCACGTTTCCATATCCGCTGTATCTTTTGGAAAACCTCACCTTGCCGGCAAAGGCGGCTACGATGTTGTCGTTTGCTTTTGTCTTCAGGTCAACTCCACTGTGCCTGCGCTTTCCGCCGTAAGGGCTTATGAGTTTTGCGTCGGGCAGGGGATAGCTCCAGTCCTTGTCGTCGTATTCCGCGAAGTTTATTGTAATGGAGTTTGCCTTGTCGAAAAGCCCCGGGGTTTTTGTGCTGACAATTCCCTGCTCGCTTGCCGTTAGTTCCCTGTTGAGGTCTATCACGGCGTTTTCGTCTTCGTCAACTTCCTCGTCCTGCTCGTCACTTATTTCCACGCCAACGCTTTTTCCCCTGTCAGTGAATGTGAACAAGTGTTTGTGCAGCTTGTGCGAATTAATTGAAAGCAGGGTTTGTGGGTTTATGTTGCAGCCGTTCACCATGATTTCGAAAAATAGCTTCGCTCCGTCTCCGCTTTCCCCTGCAATGGCTATTGTCTGCCCGGCTTTCACATGATTTCCTACTTTTGCCATGTTTTGTGCGTTGTTCCCGTAAACGGTTTCCAAACCGTTGGAATGCCTCACGACGATCACGTTCCCATAATTAGGCAGGTTGCGGGAAAGCCTCACCACTCCGGCGAACATGGCTTTTACAGCGTCGCCCTTTTTGGTCTTAATGTCCAGTCCCTTTGCGGTAGCCTCTGCATTTCCCACAGGGAGCGGAAACGAGTAGTCGCTTTCTTTGAGGGCGGAGAAATCAACTGTGAATGTTTTTGACTTTGCAAACAGACCGGGAGTGGCAATGCTTATCTGTTGCTTTTCTGCCGGCGTGAAGTCGTGGCTCTCCTCTGCACTTGACGAAAACAGCAACACCAAAAGGATTATCGGTATATAATGCAAGCTTTTTGTTTTCATGATTATTGTCTGATTAGTATTCCTGAAAATATTCTGCCGGAATTTGTCCCCAGTCTGCGTGCGGAGAAAAAGTCCGTATGGTTGTTGTATGTGCATATTCCGGCAACGGATATGTTGTCGGCGCATATCCCCGCGCATACCAATTGCATGGCATTAGCCTTCCACAAGTCTATATGCCATTTGCCGTTCATGCGCTTTGCTGTTTGTGTCATGTCAAAACCTTCGCTTTTGAAGGCTTCATATACTTCATTCCCGACTTCGAAAGCTTGACATGAAATGGAAGGACCTATTGCGGCTTTGCAGTTGGCGGTGTTCAGTCCCATGCTTTTTTTCAAATCCTCCACAGCGTTAAGGGCAATCCGCTTCATTGTGCCGCGCCAGCCTGCATGAATTGCTGCAACCGCCCGAGGGTTCTCAAAATATAGCAGAATGGGAACGCAGTCGGCCGTTGAGACGCCTATGCAAATTCCGCTTTCCTGTGTGGCAATGCAGTCGAAGCCTTCGAGCCTTTCCTTGCGCCGCTGTTCCGGCAGTTCCAAAAAAAACTTGTCAATGACTACGCCCCGACTTTCGTGAACTTGATGCGGAAAGAGCAAAGCGCGTTCTTCTATCCCTAGCTTTCCGCACAAGGCTTTCCTGTTTTGGGATATGGTTTCAGGCGAGTCGCCGCAATAAGGGTTTATGTTAAACTCCCCATAGTTTCCTTCGCTGTATCCGCCGTGGCGCGTGGTGCTGAAAGCAATCACTTCAGGGGACAGGCCATAGGTTAGCAGTTGGGGGATTTTCATGTTTAATAGTCTGTGTATTCGTCTTCCTCTTCGTCGGTTTCCCTGTCTGTCAAATCCACAGAGTCTTCCGCCTCTTCAAGTCCGGCAAGCAAGGAAACCTCACGGCGGCGGTGTACAAGGTGTTCCGTTTGTACGGCTTCAAGTTTGTTGCTTTCGCTGTTCAACTCTTCCCAAAGGGTGTCTTTAAGGACATCTATTCCCTTGTGGGCCACCGAGGATATGAACACCACGGGGACATCGATGTTTACGTGGGGCTTTATAAGCTCTATGGTCTCGTCGTCAACCGTGTCGCATTTTGTTATTGCCACAACGCGGTGCTTGTCGAGCATTTGGGGGTTGAACTGGCGCAATTCGTTCAGCAGTATGTCGTATTCCTTGTTTATGTCATCGCAGTCGATTGGAATTAGGAAAAGCAGCAGCGAGTTGCGCTCTATGTGGCGCAGGAAGCGGAGACCCAATCCCTTGCCTTGGCTTGCCCCCTCGATAATTCCCGGTATGTCGGCCATGACGAACGATTTGTCGTCGCGGTAGTTCACGATTCCCAAGCTTGGCTCAAGCGTGGTGAAAGGGTAGTTTGCTATTTTGGGGCGTGCCGCCGACAGTGTGGATATCAGCGTTGACTTGCCGGCATTGGGAAACCCTACAAGTCCTACGTCGGCAAGGAGTTTTAGCTCAAGTATTACATTTCTTTCCTGCGCCGGCTCTCCCGGCTGGGCAAAGCGCGGTGTCTGCCGTGTGGCTGTACGGAACTGCCAGTTTCCCAAACCTCCGCGTCCGCCTTTCAACAGCATCACGACCTGTCCGTCATCGGTAACGTCCATGAGGTATTCGCCGGTGTCGGCGTCGTATGCCACTGTGCCGCACGGCACGTCGATGTAGCAGTCCTCGCCGTCTTTGCCGTGGGAGCAGTCTTTTGAGCCGTTTCCGCCGTTTCCGGCAAACACGTGGCGTTTGTAGCGCAAGTGTATCAGCGTCCAAAGGTTGCGGTTGCCGCGCAGGTATATGTCGCCCCCGCGTCCGCCGTCGCCTCCGTCAGGACCGCCCTTGGGCTGGTATTTCGCCCTGTGAAGGTGGACGGAGCCTGCCCCGCCTTTCCCCGAGCGGCAGTATATTTTTGCGTAGTCTATGAAGTTGCTTTCGGGCATTCTTTAGCTTCTGGTTGCAGGGTTAAAGTTTGTCGATAACTTCGCTTATCTTGGCAAATATGTCGTCAACGCTTCCAACGCCCTCGATGTGGTAGTGCTTGCCGCATTTGCCGTACCAGTCAATCAGCGGTGAAGTCTGGTTTTTGTAAACGTCGAGGCGCTTGCGTATGGTCTCCTCGTTGTCGTCGCTTCTGCCCGAAACTTTGCCGCGCATTATGAGACGCTTCATAAGCTCCTCGTCAGGCACGTTAAGCTCTATCATGGCTTTCACTTCGGTGTCGCGCTTCGAGAGCATCTTGTCAAGGGCTTCTGCCTGTGCCACCGTGCGGGGGAAGCCGTCAAAAATAACTCCGCCGCAGGGGAGCATCTTGTCGAAAACCGAGGCGAGGATGTCGGTCATTAGCGAGTCGGGCAGCAGTTTGCCGTCCTTTATGTAGCTGTCGGCTGTTTTGCCGAGTTCTGTGCCGTTCTTTATTTCGTTGCGCAGCACATCGCCTGTTGATATGTGCTTGAAACCGTATTTTTCTACAATCTTGTCGCTTTGCGTGCCCTTGCCTGAGCCAGGTGCGCCGAAAATCACTATATTTTTCATTTTTTTATGCTGTAATGTCTTTATTCTTCCACTATGTATATGTCCGGCAGGTTGCGCCCTTCCTGGTTGTAGTCCATGCCGTATCCCACAATAAAGTCGTTGGCTTTCATCCTGAAGCCCGCGTATTTTATTTCCACTTTCTCCTTTAGCCTTTCGGGCTTCACCACAAGCGACGCGACGCTCACCGAAGCGGGGGACGCTTTTTTTATGTCCTCAATGAAGGAGTGCATAGTGCGGCCGGTCTCAACGATGTCTTCCACTATCACTACATCGCGCCCTTCAAGGTCAACGTCAAGCCCGAGGACGTTGCTCACCTTGCCTGTGGATTGTGTGCCGCAGTATGAGGACAGTCTCACAAAGCGTATCTCGCACGGTTCGCCTATTGTGCGCAGCACATCTGCTGCAAACACGAAAGCTCCGTTGAGCATACACACGAATACGGGCTTGCAACCGGCAATGTCGCGCTTTATCTCCCTTGCCACACGCTCCACCTGCGCGTTTATTTCAGATGCGCTGTAAAGGAGCCTGAATTTTTTGTCGCTCACCGTAACCGTTTTGCCGTCCATATTCTTGTATCGTTTTTATATGTCTTTTGCTGCGAAATCATGCAAAGGTAGTGAATTTTGCAGAACCTGCGGCGCGTGGCTGTGTTATAAAACCTGAGTTCGGGATAAGAAAGCAAAAACATAAGCCCCCGGATGTAAGACATCCTGCTTCCTGCGTTTTGCCACTGCCTAATTCCCTTTGAGGGTGCGGCCGCCGTCAAAAATGCGTAACGTGCTGGTTTTCAAGGAAAAGACGGTGTTGCGAAAGTGTGGTGTAACGAATTGCTTTTCAAGGGTTTGCAAAGGCGCGAAAAAAGTCTGATATAATTTTCCCCGCGTCTGATGTAGTTTTTCCTACATCAGACATAATTTTTATTGTTTCAGATATATTTTTTCGTATAGTCCGTCTGTGCGTTTCTTGCAGAGGTCATCGCCTTTCCGACCAATATACCCCCGCTATTATAAGTGCCATTCCCGCTGCCATTACCAATGTAACGGGTTCGCCAAGCACCACGGCGGACACGGATGCGGCTATGAGCGGCTGCAGGTACAGGTAATTTGACGAAGCCACCGAGCCTATTTGCCCTATCACCAAGTTCCATGCGACGAAGCACGCGCAGGAAGCTATTATTCCCAAGAACACGAGGTTGAACACCACGGCGGGGTGGGAAAAGACGGCGGGCGGTACGTGGGGAGGGAAGAAAAGGGAGTATATTATGATTGACAGCAGGCCGTAGGCAAACACCTTGCGTGTGATGAACATCACGGAATAATGTCCGTACGCCCGCTTTACAAGGTGCTGGTAGAAAGCCCACATGAGCGCGGCGAGCAGCGCGAGGATGTCGCCGGCGAATTTCAGATGCACGTGCGACCAGTCGTTGATTACCACAAGCGCCACTCCCACGAAAGCCACAAGCGAACCGAACACGAGGCGGCGCGTGAGCCTTTCGCCGCGCCCGAGCCAGATGGCAAGCAGGGCGATAAGCAGCGGGGTGGAGGAGACGAGAAGGCACACGTTGCCTGCGGAGGTGAACTGGAGGGCGGTGTTTTCAAAAAGGAAGTATGCCGAACCGCCTGTAACTCCCAGCGCAACCATCAGCATCTCGTGCCTTGCGTTTTTGCACCACAGCCTCTTGGGGGCGAAAGGGATAATGCCGATATAGGCAAGCAGAAAGCGGAGAAAGAATATCTCGGCGGGATGCAAGCCGTATGAAAGGAGAATTTTCGAGGACACAAATGTAACGGCCCACACGGCGGCGGTGAGAAGGGCCATTATGTGAAAGAGAACCTTTGACTTAGCCATAGTGAATGCAAACTTTCGGACGTGCGGCGGGCAAAGCCCTGCGGACACGTTGCAAAATTACACAGAAAAGCCCGAAAGCGGCGGCTTTTGCGGTGAAATGAAAAAAAGTCGCGTTTTCACACAATAAAACTTGTCCGCATGAAAAAGTATTCCTATCTTTGTGGCAAATAAGTGATACGGAAATGAAGCTGAACCGTTTTGTATTTACAATGTGTCTGGCTGCGGCGTTCGCTGCAACCCCTTCGGCAATGCAGGCTTTTGAGGTCGGCGCTGCGGGCATAGAGGAAGCGGTGGGCGAGGCAAAGATAACCGTAAACAACAATTCCGACAATCAGGAAGTGCGCGTGCAGGATGCCGAAGGTCAGAGGCTGGAGGTTTACAATGTGCTCGGTGTCAGGGTGGCATCGTATCGCGTTGACAGCAACGACAAGACTTTTACGCTTGGGTTGCAGCGCGGGTGCTACATACTGAAGGTCGGGAAAGTTGTGCGCAAGACATTTATCCGCTAAAGCCGCTTGTTCACAATGAGACTTGTAGGAGGAATCGTGATTGCTTTCCTCTTGGTGTTTCTTGCCGGTTGCAGGAAGCACGGAGTTTTATATCCCTACGGAATTATTGAGTACAGTTATTACGACACGCTTCGTAATGCAAAGTATGCCATAGACGGGAAAAAAGTCGCGTGGTATATGGATTCTTTGCGCCTGTCCTCACGCGACACGGCTTTCGTGGATTTGTTTGTTGACAAATATTACGCCTCGCGCCAGCCTTATTTGTGGATAGACACCAAAGGGGCGGACTGCCGTGTGGACAGTCTGGAGAAAATCCTGTCATCTGTGAGCGCGGACGGCATAAACCTTTCTTCTGTTTATCATCCCTATATAAAAAAGGCGTTACAGTGCCTTCGGAATTTTGATTTCAAGACTTGCGACATAAACCTGTGTCTTGCGCAGATAGAGTATTATGCAACCAAAGGGCTTGTACGCTATGCCTGCGGTATGCGTTTCGGATTTGTTAACCCTTACAAGTTTTACAACCGCATGGATCTTGTGAACGACGAGGACACCCTTTGCACGGATTTCCGCACGCTGTACGACACGCCTACGGAAACTCCCGGCAGGGAATACTTGTCAGGGCTGCTGGACGGCATAACCGAAGGCTCGTTCCCCGAAATGGCGGAAAAGGCTCTGTGCAGGGACGGCGGATATTTGAGGCTGCGCGGGGAATATCAGAAAAAGGAAATCGGAATTGCCAAAAAGCGGGCGATTGCTGTGAACATGGAGCGTTATCGTTGGCGCATGAAAAATGAAAGCGAAAGGAAGGAGGGCGGGAAATACGTGTGGATAAATCTCCCGGAGTTCATGCTGCGCGCTGTGGACGAGGAAAGCGGCGAGACGCTTGAGATGAAAGTGTGCGAAGGAAGCCTCAAGCACAAAACACCGCAGTTGGCGAGCGAAGTGGGGCGTTTGGAGCTGAATCCCGTGTGGACTGTGCCGCAAAGCATAATAAGCAGGGAAATCGCCCCAAAGCACGCCGAGGATGAGAGCTATTTCGAGCGCAACCGCATGAGGATAATCGAAAAGTCAACCGGCGAGGAAACAGAACCGTCTGCCGTAAGCGCGGAAATGCTAAGAAGCGGAAAATACAGCGTGGTGCAGAACAAGGGGGAGGGGAACTCTTTGGGCAGAATGATATTCCGTTTCAAGAACAATTTCGCAATATTCCTTCACGACACGCCTAACCGCGAGGCTTTCAACCGCACATTCCGCGCTGTGAGCCACGGCTGCGTAAGGCTTGAGAAGCCTCTGGAGCTTGCCGTGTTCATGCTGGCGGACAAAGACCCTCTTGTCATCGACAAAATGAGGATTGCCGTTGGTTTGCCGCCCGAGAGCGAGGAGGGGAAGAGGCTTGCCGCAAAAGAGGATGCCCGGATTATGGGCCTTAAGACGTTCAAGCCCCCCGTGCCGCTGTACATAACGTATCTCACGGCTTATCCGGGCAGGAACGGAAACATTGTTTACACCCCCGACCCTTATGGCTACGACGGCAGGTTGCTGTCCGTTCTCCGTAATTATTAAAACCCGCCGCAACACAAGATGAAACGCGAGAATTTTGACGAGAAAACGTTGCAGGAAAGGCTTAACGACCCGCAAGGCAGGAGCATGGCTTTCGGTGCGCTTGTCAGGCGTTTGTCGCCGCAGGTGTATTGGCAGATACGCCGGCTTGTCTATTCCCACGACGACGCAAACGACATAATGCAAAACGCATTCCTTAAAGCGTGGTCAAATCTCGACGCGTTTCGCGGGGAGTCGAAATTCTCCACATGGGTTTTCAGGATAGCCATAAACGAGGCTCTTTCGTTTTTGCAGCGCAAGCGCGACACCATATCACTCGACTCGCCCGAAGCGGCGGCTGTATCGCAGCTTGAAGCGGACACATATTTTAACGGCGACAAGGCGCAGCTTGAATTCCAGAAGGCCATAGCCTCGCTCCCGGACAAGCAGCGGCTCGTGTTCAACATGAAATATTTTGACGAGATGAAATACGAGGAGATAAGCAATGTGCTCGGAACGTCGGTGGGTGCGCTGAAGGCCTCATACCACATAGCCGTGGAAAAAATCCATGCAAAATTAAAGGAATCGGAATAAACCTTTCGGCATCCAAAACGTCTAACAACTGTAAGCAAAAGAACCGTCATGAAAAAAGAAGAGGAACTAAGGAAGATGTTCGGCAGGGAAAATCCGTTTTCCGTGCCCGAAAACTACTTTGATGGTTTTGCCGACAAAATGCGGGAACTTGTCAGCAAAGAGCCTGTCGCGCCGCACACAGCGGAGCGGGAGGACAGGCGTACGCTGTTTGTCAGAATGAAGCCCTACCTTTATCTGGCGGCATTGTTTGCCGGATTGTATTTCAGCATAAATGTGGTAAAGTACAGGCAGAGTATTGCGGACAAGTCCAAAGCGGAAAGCGTGGCGGTGGCAAACAACGCAAACTCCGAGGACGCATATATAAACGAGGTTTGCGAATATGCGGGAATAGACAAGGATCACATTTACGCTTATGCAACCGGGCAGGATTATGGCTATTAAACAACAAAACCGTTCATATATGAAACGTTTCAGACTTACCATATTGTTTTCGGTGCTGCTCACAGCCGTGTGTTTCGCGGACGAGTTTCAGGACCGCCCCCGCTTTTCACCGCAGGAGTTCATGCAGAAAAGGGAGGAGTTTATCATTAAAAAAGCCGGGTTGTCGCCGACAGAGGCCGCAGGCTTTTTCCCTCTGTACCGCCAGTTGGAAAAGGAGAAGATGAAGATAGACAGGAAAGTCGGCGGCTTGGTTCACAAGTCACACGAGCAGGGAACCGACGAGAAAGAGGCGCAGGAAATAATAAGCGAGATAGACAAGTTGCAGCTGCAAAAGGTGAAACTCGAAAACAGCTACCACCAAAAATACAGAAAGGTGATTTCCGCGCAAAAAATATTGCGCGTGTTCCAGGCGGACTGGCTTTTCAGCCGCCATGTGCTGAAGCAGATGTCCAGACCGCATCGTGAAGGCGAGAGACCGCGAAAACAATAAGTGCGGCGGCAGGGCGCAGTAAACGCCGGCATTTACGCAAAACATGCAAAACCCACAGGCAGGATTGTTGTTCCCTGCGTGTGGGTTTCTTTTTGCTTCCCGGAATTACAGGAAAAAGGCGAAAAGCGATAAAAATTTGATTTGCAGAATGATACAGTTGCTGTGGGAGGTATGTGTAAGCATTTGCTTTTCAATATGTTGCAAGGCGGCGAAAAAAGGTCTGATGTAATTCGAATTACATCAGACATAATTTATTCTACATCGGATGTAGTTTTTCCTATGTCCGTTTTGGTTTCTGAGGTTTCTGTGGTTTTTTCCGTGCATTGCTTTTTTGTTGCCGCTGCCAACGGTGTAAAAAATCAATATTGGCGGGTAAAACGCCGGCAAATCCAACTTTTCACGGATTTTGTTTGGCGTGTATCGGGTAAAATCCTAAATTCGTGGCGCAATAACGCTGCAGGGCGTTTCTGCATCTGTGCGGAGGCACAAAAACAGAGAAGTAAATTATTCACTAATTAAAAATAACAAAACAAAGTACCATGGAAGAAGAAATAAACCATTTGACGGGGGACTTGCGGGTTAAGAAACTTGTCGAGTTCCTCATTGCAGCAGTAATCACAGTAGTGGTTTGGAATTTGCCGGCGCAGACGTTCGGCATAGAAGGGCTGACGGTAGTGCAGCAGAGGGTTATAGCGATTTTTGTTTTTGCCACGTTGATGTGGCTCACCGAAGCCGTGCCGGCATGGGCAACGTCTTTGGGCATCATAACGCTCATGCTGCTGACGACATCAAACCACAGTTTTGCGTTTTTTCAGGACGATGCGGGCGGAAACCTCGGCACCTTGCTGAAGTCCAAAGACATAATGGCAACTTTTGCCGACCCGATAATAATACTTTTCCTCGGCGGTTTCATTCTTGCGATAGCCGCATCAAAATCAGGTCTTGACCTGTATCTTGCAAAAAGCCTTTTGCATCCGTTCGGGCACAAGAGTGACAGGGTACTCTTGGGCTTCATACTTATAACCGGCATTTTCTCGATGTTTGTCAGCAACACGGCAACGGCGGCCATGATGCTCACTTTCCTTGCGCCGGTGTTCAAGGCGCTCCCCGCTAACGGCAAAGGAAGGGTTGCCCTTACGCTGTCAATCCCTGTGGCGGCGAACCTTGGCGGTATGGCAACCCCGATAGGAACTCCTCCCAACGCCATAGCCTTGAAATATCTCAATGCCCATGACGGACTGAACCTTGGAATTGGTTTCGGGCAGTGGATGATGATAATGCTTCCCTATGTGCTGGTTCTCCTTGTGATTTCATGGCTCTTGCTGAAGAAGTTCTTCCCTTTCAGCCAAAAGACCATTGACCTTGAAATAAAGGGCGAGGTAACCCACAACTGGCGCACTGTGGTTGTGGCGGTAACATTTATTGCAACAATCCTTTTGTGGATGCTCGACAAAGTTACGGGCATAGACGCGAACACCGTGGCAATGGTCCCCATGGGCGTGTTTGCAATAACCGGCGTTATAACGGCAAGCGATCTTCAGAAGATAAACTGGAGTGTGATTTGGATGGTTGCAGGCGGCTTTGCGCTCGGGCTTGGACTGAAGGACACAGGACTTGCCGATGCGGCAATTGAGTCGATACCGTTCGGGCAGTGGTCACCTTTGGTGATAATACTTATATCGAGCCTTATATGCTATGTGCTTTCAAACTTCATATCAAACACGGCGACGGCGGCGTTGCTCGTCCCGATTCTCGCCACGGTTTGCACCGGCATGGGCGACACCCTCATGGGCGGAGGCTCGGCCATAGTACTCATAGGCGTTGCTATCGCGGCTTCGTCGGCAATGTGTCTGCCGATAAGTACGCCGCCTAATGCCATAGCGCATTCCACAGGACTCGTGAAGCAGGGCGAAATGCTGAAGATCGGTCTTATTGTCGGCATAATATCGCTTGCGCTGGGTTATGCGGTTCTTTATTTCGCGGGAACGTTTAATTTGTTATAATACCACAGTTTTGTGTCCGCCAAAATCATTTTGGGTTTTGGCGGACTTTTTTTACGAAAAAGCAGAAATTATTATGATGAAAAAAATAATATCGGCAGTAGCCGTGGTTTCCCTGCTTGCCTCTTGCGGAAGCAGCCTTACATCGTTGGTGCCCAAACGCCCGTCGAAAGCTCCTGATTATTTCTCAACGTGGAACATACAAGGGTATGTTGTGAATTATAACGGACAGAAAACCATTGCGGTGATGGACGAACAGCATATGTTCGGCAAGGGCAAACTGGAGGGGTGGTGCGAGTTTTTCCCCGATTTCCGCGAAGATCTGATATTCGTAATGGACGATTCCTGGGACATACCCGCCGGGACGCATGAGGACGGCGACAACAGCAAGCATATGTCCTGCGCAAGGCTCGACACGACGCGCTTTCCGAGTTTCAAGGGAACGCCGGTGGAACGCCTCGGCGGACTTGTGAGGAAAGTGAGGGGACTTGGCTGGAAAGGCTTGGGCGGATGGATTTGCGCCAAGGAGGCGGAAAGCGACGCCGACAGCAAAAATCCCGAGGAATATTGGAGAAAACGCCTTGCCGAAAACGAAGAGGCTGGTGTGTGCTATTGGAAGGTGGACTACGGACGCATGGAGAACGATGTCAAATGGCGCACAATGATGACCAAGATAGGGCGGGAATGCGCCCCGGATGTTATGATTGAGCACGCCTACACTTTTGACGCAGCCGGGAACTACGATGCCTTTCGCACGTATGATGTGGAGGTAATAACTTCCGTGCCGGTAACGTTGCAGCGTGTGGCGAGACTGTTGCCGTTGAAAAAGACCGCAGGAAACCTCGGGCTTGTGAACTGCGAGGACGAGCCTTATCTGGCGGCAGGTCTGGGATGTGCAATCGGCGTTATGCGCCATCCAATTAACGGCCCGCTGCCAAACGGTCAGCTTGACCACGTGTTCCCGATTAACGGACGCGACTTGAAGAGCAGGCTTGACGAGGTGAACCGTGCGCTGAAATGGCACCGCATAGCCGAGCCTTTCGGCGTGGATGCGGACGCAAACATTGACACGGAAAAGCTTGAGGACGCTTGGGTGCTCGGGGAACGAGAGACGTGGGTGCCCACACGCCACGTGGGAGACACTTTGCGTGAGGCTGCACCTGCGCGGATGAGCCGCGCCATGCCTTTGCCCATAGTGGATGGCAATGGCGAAAAGCCTTTTGTGCTCGCCTCAAAATATCCTAACGGCGCGGTGGCTGTTGCAACGCTTGAGCGCGGCATCTTGCGCCGCACTTACACGCCGCTGGCAAAAGTTACCATAGACGTGGCCGACAGCAAGTCGCCCATAGGCGTGTTTGGCGCATACGACGCTTTGTGCATCCGCTATGCAAAGGGTTTGCCGTCAAAGCCGCGTGTGCTGGCGCAGGACTTGAAGGGCAAGACACCTGTTGACATAACAAAAGAAGTGGAGATTGAAGGGCGCAGCATTGTTGTCCCCGGAAGCGTGATAAACCGCGTGGGACTTATGGCGGCAACGCCGGGCGACAAGTCGCAGCCGGGAATGGTTATGCTTGTTAAATGACGGTGGTTTGCTCGTTTTAATGTTGTAACTTTGCATACAAGGAAAAACAGTTAAGACATGAACACAAGGGAAAGGGAACTTGAGGCGTTCGGACGGCTGCTTGACGTGCTTGACGAGCTTAGGGAAAAATGCCCGTGGGATCACAAGCAGACCAACGAGAGCCTGCGCCCGAACACGATAGAGGAAGTTTACGAGCTGTGCGACGCCATAGAACGCGCCGACAACTGCGACGAGAAGAAGGAGCTTGGCGACGTGCTGCTGCATATTTGCTTTTACGCCAAAATAGCGCAGGAGAAAAATCTTTTCGACATCGCCGATGTCTGCACGGCTTTGACGGAAAAACTTATATACCGCCATCCGCATATTTACGGACATTCCAAAGCCGAGACTGCGGACGCTGTGGCGGACAATTGGGAGAAGCTGAAGGAACACGAGAAAGGGGGCAACAAAACCATACTTTCTGGTGTGCCCAAGTCGCTTCCGTCGCTGATTAAGGCGTTCAGGATTCAGGAGAAAGCCGCTCACGTGGGTTTTGACTGGAGGAAAAAGGAGGATGTCTGGGATAAGGTGAAGGAAGAGCTGTGCGAATACGAGGAGGCTTTGGCAAAGGAAAATTCCGGGGAACGTGAGGCTGAGTTTGGCGACCTTCTTTTTTCCCTTGTGAACGCTGCGCGGCTTTACGGCATAAATCCCGACAACGCCCTTGAGCTTACTAACAGGAAATTCATATCCCGCTTCAACTATATAGAGCGCAACGCCAAGGCTTCGGGAAAAAACGTGAGCGAGCTTACGCTTGAGGAAATGGACGCATTGTGGAACGAGGCGAAACAAAAGAACAAAGACAATGAGAATTAAAAGCGTAATAATTTGTGTGCTGTTAGGATTGACGCTATGCGGCGCAAACGCAAAAGTCCGCCTTGCCGACCCGTTTATATACTACGAAAACGGAACATACTTCGCATACGGAACATATTCTGCTGACGGCATTGTTGTGTTCACTTCAAAGGATTTGAAAAAATGGCGCAACAAAGGTCTCGCGCTGAACAAGAAGGACACGAACATACCGCGTTTCTTTTGGGCTCCCGAGGTTTACAAGGTGGGCAGGGAGTACATAATGTATTTCTCGGGCAACGAACACATTTATGTGGCTAAGGGCAAATCGCCCTACGGTCCTTTCAGGCAGGTAGGCACAAAGCCCATGATTGCCGAAAAGGCTATTGATTCGTCCCTGTTTTTTGACAGGAAAAGGCGGCCATATATAACTTTTGTGCGCATGAACGACGGAAACAACATTTGGGTTGCTCCTTTGAACAAGGACTTGTGTTCTTTCGACAGCACCAAGATGAAGCATTGTTTCAGTGTCTCGCAGGACTGGGAGCGCGTGCAGGCGCGGGTGAACGAAGGCCCGTGCGTTTTCACCAAGGGCAGGAAATATTACATGATATATTCCGCCAACGACTACCAGTCCCGGAAGTACGGTCTTGGGCTTGCGGTTGCCGACAAGCCCGAAGGCCCGTGGGTGAAGCGTGCCGACAATCCTTTCCTGCTATGTCCCGACACGCTTGTAGGGGTGGGGCACAATTCTTTCTTCACCGACAAGGACGGAAAGTTCAGAATAGTATTCCACGCCCACGAAAGCCGCACGAAGATACATCCGAGGAATATGTACATAGGCACTCTGGAGTTTGCCGACCCCAAAGACAAGGAACACCTCACGGTTGGCAAGGAAATAATAGAGGCGGAGGAGGAATGACATCGCCTTTGGAAAAAGGAAAAAGCCGCTATTGCGGTTTTTTTACGCTTCCGAAAACTTTCTTCACGGCTTTAAGATAACCGTAGCCGTTAACGTTGTCAGGTTGCAGGTAGCTTGTCTCCGTCCATTCGTTCCAACTGTTTATGGTTATCAGCGGCTGCATCTTGGGATGCCTGTCAACAAATTTTTTTGCGAAGTTCAATGCACGCTCGAAGTTCTCGGGCGTGTTGTTTTTTGTAACGGGGCTTTTGGCGGTGCGGGGGCTGTTGTCCCAGCCTATGCTCACGTGGGGATAGTAGGGAATGGTGAAAGTGGAGTCTATATGGTCCCATTCCGTTACGGCGCGGTCGGTAATGTTTTTGTAGTCATCGTCCATCCACAGAAAGTGGCAGAACTGGTAGTGGGTGGCGCTGTTGAAGCCTAATTTTGTTACGAAAGCGTTTCCCGGCTCTGTGGTCTTGTTGCCGTCAAGTCCGCTGTAGTTAAGGTTTATCGACCACATTGTGAGTTGCAGCTCCAAGTCGGGGAATCCCGCTTTCTTCACTTCCTTCCTGAACCATTTCAGCGCGTCTATTGTCTGGTCTATGCCGCCGAGTCCCTCAATCAGGTTGTGAACGTCGTATATCATGAACACAGGCTTGCCGTTTATCTTGTAGTATTCGGGCTGCTTGAAGAACATCTCTATGTTCCTGTGGCATATCTTCTCAAATTCCCCGCGTCCTGTTTTGCCCTGCCAGATAACGTTGTCCTCGTTGACGTTCGCGAGCCGTGTGTCCCACAGGTTAAGCACGTCGTGGTTTGCCCACATGAGGTAGAATTTCATCTTGCTGCGGTTTCTGGCTTTCAGGAAACCGTTTTGGAGCGTGGTTTCCATAAAGGGGCGGCCGTCAAACCAGTACCAGTCGAAAATGAAAACGCCCACACCGTGTTCTGTCGCCTGGTCAATCTCCATTTCCATCACTGCCGGGTCTGCCTCGTTTATGTATCCCCACAATGGCCGTCTGTTCCAATAATGCCCGGGGTTGCGCTGCTGCATTGTCATCACGGTTTCCCATTCCCCCATTCCGCTTGGCCAGAATGGGCGCAGCCGTGGGTCGTCGCTGCAATATGCTGGGTAGAAAAATGCGGCGATGTCGTAGCTCTTGTGTTGCGCCCTCACTGACAGCGAAAGGCATAAAACGAAAAATGCTAACAGTTTTTGTTTCATGATATTCATATTTCCATGCAAATATAGCCATTCGGAGCGTCTTTGCCAACGGTGGGAAAGAATTTGTGAAAAGGAATAAAAAAAAATCGCCTGTAAGGATACAAGCGATTTTAAGTACGCCCTCAGGGACTCGAACCCTGGACCCATTGATTAAGAGTCAATTGCTCTACCAACTGAGCTAAGGGCGCATCGTTTCGATGTTTTTGTCATCTTCCCGAATGCGAGTGCAAAAGTAGGGAGTTTTTTTGAAACCGCCAAATGTTTGGGCGTTTTTCTTGCGTTTTTTGTGTGTTCCGTTGTTGCCGCCGCAGTTTCCGTTGGCGATTTTGCAGTCGCGGCTTGTGGCGGCAGATGCGCGGCTATGATATTCCGCAAAAAAGCATGGGACATAAGAAAAACTATGTCCTATGTAGGAAAAATTACATCAGACATAATTAAAACTACATCGGACATAATTTTTGCCTTTGCAAAGTTCTGAATTTCAAATTCTTATAAAGAAATGAAATTGATGCGTATCTGATTGGAATACAGCCGTTTGGCAAAAAGGCTCTTGTGCGGCTCTTATTTGAGTTCGAAGAAGCCGTTGACCTTTCTGCGGTCGAGAACGTGGTATGGTATGTTCTTTCCGCTCAGGGCTTGCGATATTGCCGCTTCGGCGAGTTCGTGCGTGTTGTTGTTCTCGCTCAGGTGGCACAGGAATATTTGCCGCAGGTTGGGGAAGTTGCCCCCGCGAAAGAAACCGGCAGTCTCGGTGTTGGACAAATGTCCCGTGGGGCAGGTTATCCTGCGCCGCAGGTGCATGGGGTAGGGGCCGTTTTCGAGCATTTGTGGGTCGTAGTTCGACTCGAACACCAGATAGTCGGCTTCGAGTGCGCGTGCGCTTACCTCGTCGGTTATCCTGCCGCAGTCTGTTACCAGCACAAAGCGCTTGTCGCCATGGCATATTGTGTAGCCGGAGCAGTCGGCACTGTCGTGCGGCACGTCGAAAGCCTCTATCGTGAAGGCGCCTATGCCGAACGGCTTGTATTTCTCTATGGGTTTCACCAGCTCTTTGGGCAGCTTGCGGTGTATCTTGTAGTTTGTCCTTATTCTTTGGTGTACGACTTCAGTGGCATATACAGGGATGTTGAGGTATATGGCAAGTCCCGATACGGCGGAAATGTGGTCGGTGTGGTCGTGGGTGAGGAGTATCGCGCTTATTTTCCCCTGGTTCACGCCATACTCGGCAAAATGCTTTTTCATCTTGCGGTAGCCGACGCCGGCATCTATCAGAATGCTGTTTTCTGACGTTTCCAAAAGATAGCAGTTGCCGCTGCTTCCGCTTCCGAATGATAGAAATTTCAACATCGCTGGCATAAAATTACGCGAAGATACGAAAAAATCAAAGACTGTTGCTAAATTTGCCCGGCCTAAAAGGGCATAAGCAAAGAGAACATGAAAAGTTTTTTATTGGCATTGGGATTGTGCGCCGCGATTTGCGCCGCGTTCCTGTCTTGCGGCGAAAAAGACGACAAGGAGAACGCCGCCGCCCTGTGCGCAGGGAAATTCGCGCGCAACTTCTTTAACTTCCGCTATGTTGACGCGCTTGCCTGCTGCACGGACGGCTCGCGCAGGGTGCTGGAGTTTTGCGCCTCGAACATGAGTGCGAGGATGGTTGACAGTTTGAGGAACATAACCGACACCCCGACGGTTAGCGTGGTGGAGACAGTGGTGCTGAACGACAGCGAGGCGGAATGCGTGGTGGATGTGGAAAACGGCATTTATGCCGACACGATAGGCGGCTTGCCCGTGCCAAGGCAGGGCAGGAGAAGTTACAGGTTCTCGCTTGTGAAAGAGGGTGGGGAATGGAAAGTCAGAATGGCAGACCTACCGCGAAGTGGAAAGTGAAATCCCTTGAAAAGCGTGGGTGTATGATTGGGAAGTGTTCGCGCGAATTTGAATAGTAGGGGTTCACGGCCTTCATGCCGCCGTCGAAGCGCAGCACGAAATAGTCGAGGTTCAGACGCAGACCTATGCCGTAGGCAGCGGCAAGCTGTTTGAGCAGATTGTTGAACTGGAATTTTCCTCCCGGCTGGTCGGTGTAGTTGCGCGTTGTCCAGATGTTCCCGCAGTCGGCAAACACAGCCCCGTGCAGTTTCCAGAACAGGAAAGTGCGGTATTCAAGGTTTATGTCAAGCTTTATGTTGCCGGTTTGGTTGATAAAGTCTATTTTCCCGTCTTTGCTGCGGTATTTTCCCGGACCGAGTTCCCTGACGCTCCAGCCCCTGACGGAATTTGCGCCGCCGGCGAAATATCTTTTCTCGTATGGCACAATCGAGGCGTTGCCGTATGGCAGCGCAAGTCCCAGACCGGCGTGAAAGGCCACGGCGTTTCGCTCGTCAATTACGAAGTTCTTCACGAAATCCAAGTCGGCTTTGGCGTATTGCGCATAGGCAATGTTGAAAAACTTGTAATGCCCGTCGGCGTTCTTTTTGTTGTGGAGAATGTGCGAGAGCAGATACAGTAGATTTCCGGCGGTTTCGATGCCGAAGCGCACCCTGTAGGAGTTGTTTGTGTAGTCGAGCAGCCGCGACTGGCGGTTTCCCCGCGAGTTGTAAACCATGCTGTATGCCGAGCGCATTATGAACAAATCCTCGTATGAGTAGCGCAATACGGAATTGCGCGAGGAGTTGTTTTCAAGGTAGTCGTGGCGGAACGTGTCTGAAATCCACGGCATGAACACATAGTTGAGGCTTATCAGGTCGAGGCGGTGCTGCAGCTTGTTCTGCCACGAGTTCCAAATGTAGCGTATTCCCGCCGTTAGGGTGCGGCGGTGGAATTCCGGGCGGTCTTGCGTGTTGTACAGCAGCGACACTTCCGAGTTCACAACCGAACTCATGCGGCGGTGGCGTTGCAGCGGGCGCACAAGGATGGGTGTCTTCAAATTTGCCTCAACGCCGAATTCTATGTAGTTCTCATTGTTGTTGTATCCTTTAAGCCCCTTTATTGCCTCGAACGCGCCGCGCAGTTTCATGTCGAAAGTCTCCGCGCCCCTGAACACGTTGCGGTTCTCAAACGAAAGCGCGGCGGCTGCCCCCAAGTCCCCTGCCATGTTTGTGCCTTCAAGCTCAAAGCTTATGGAGTTTATGCTGCGCGTGTTGAAGAATATGTCCGCCGTCAGCGCGTCCGTGGCGTTTTGTTGTCCGTGTGCGGAGTCGCATTTTGCCTCGGTGAGCTTTACGGATGCAAAGTCTGTAACCGAAAGTCCGCCCAGTTTCTGGTAAGTGTTCTGTACTTTCGACTGGTTGTAGGTGTCGCCTGTGCGGAAATAGACATTGCGCAGCATGGTTTTGTTGCGCAGCATGGCATGGCCGTAGGAATATACCGCGCCCCCTGCGCCGTCGCTCACTGTGTCGCAATGCAGGTTGCTTTCCCCTATGGAGTCTTCGTTTATGTTGTAGTAGAAGTTCACCTTGCCGATATGGTACTTGGTGTAGGCTTTTACGGAATCGCGCGCACCGCTTGCATACGAAACGTTCACAAGCAGGGAGACATTCTTTGAGTGCGCCGATGTGTCGGCAACGAAACTCACGAAGTCGCGGTTCACATTATAATATCCGTTGTCCTGCAAAAGTCTCACGATGCGGCTTCGCTCGTCCCCCAAAACGTTTACGTCGCAAGCCATGCCTTTGAAAAGAAGTGAGTTTGCGGAGTCCTTGCTTATTATTTCACGGAATGCGGCGTTGTCGATTTCCCACTTTATGTTGTCTATAGAATAGAGCGTACCGGGCATTATGGTGTACTCCACGCTTGTCTTGTGTTTTTTGCGGCGTTTTTCGTATGAAGCCTCCGCTTTCAGATACCCTGCGCTTATCATGACGTTGCGCAGGTTGGTGAGCGAGTTTTCCGACATCACCGAGTCATACACCACGGGTGCTTCGCCGAGTTTGCGCAATGCGTGGCGGCGCGAGGTGTCTTTGCCCGCCATGCAGTATATGCCGAGCGGGACTTTTACGAGTCCGAACCATTTTGAGTTGGGCTGCTGCTTTATGTAGCGGCTGTAGTTTTTGGCGTTTACGGCTTTGTCGGTGGTTTTTATGCTTACGGAAGAAAGCACCGTGCTTCCGTCGTCAAGAAACTTCTCTGACGAACACGACGAGAACGCAACCATGCCCGCGAGCGTGATTGCAAACAAGTGGAGTATGGTTCGCAACGGATGCAATTTGCCGTCAGTTCTGCTTCGTTTCCACTTCGTTTTCGCCTTTCTGCCTTCCTATAAGCTGGAAGTCCTTTTTGCGCAGTTGGAAACTGTTTGTAAGGTACTTGTCGCGCACAATCTGGTTTGAGGCGAGTTCTTCGGGTGTGCCTTGAAAAAGTATCTTTCCCTCAAAAAGCATATACGCCCTGTCGGTTATGCAGAGGGTGTCCTCCACGTTGTGGTCGGTTATCAGAATGCCTATGTTGCGGTATTTAAGTTTCCACACAATATACTGTATGTCCTCCACCGCGATAGGGTCAACGCCGGCAAACGGCTCGTCGAGCATTATGAACTTGGGGTCTATGGCAAGGCAGCGGGCTATCTCCGTTCTCCTTCGCTCGCCTCCCGAAAGGCGGTCGCCGAGGTTTTTGCGCACTTTTTGCAGACGGAACTCGCTTATCAGGCTTTCGAGCTTCTCCCTTTGGTATGCCTTGGGCTTTCCCGTCATTTCGAGTACGGAGGCGATGTTGTCCTCTACGGACATCTTACGGAACACCGACGGCTCCTGCGCCAGATAGCCCACGCCGTTTTGGGCGCGCTTGTAAACAGGATAGTCGGTTATGTCGTCGCCGTCAAGGTAGATATGCCCGCCGTTGGCTTTCACAAGCCCGGTGGTCATGTAGAAAGAGGTTGTCTTGCCCGCGCCGTTAGGCCCGAGAAGCCCCACGATTTCCCCCTGCCTCACTTCAAACGACACGTCGTTCACCACGGTGCGTTTGCCGTATATCTTGACAAGCCCCTCGGTGCGCAGCACCATGGAACTGTTTGCCGTTTCTTTTTTTTGCTGGTTCATCAAAGGTGGAATTTATGTTTGACAAGGCTGTCTTTGCCGAAACAAAATTACTAATTTCGCTCTAATTGGAGAAAGAAAAAAGCCGCAACGCATATCCGCCCCGAAAGTTTTCATAACTTTGCACAAAATGTGAATGTCAAAAACGGCGGTTAAATGCTAATTCAAAAAAGTCTGACCACTTTCGGGAAATACCTCCGCCTCATGGGGCGCGTGTTCTCCCGCCCCGAAAGAATGCGTATGTTTTTCAGGCAGTACCTGCGGGAGATGCAGCAGCTTGGCGTCAACTCCATTGTTATTGTGCTGCTGATTTCGTTCTTCATAGGCGCGGTAATCTGCATACAGATAAAGCTCAACGTGCAGAGTGCGTGGATGCCCCACTGGACTTCGGGATACGTAACGCGTGAGATAATGCTGCTCGAGTTCTCGTCGAGCATAATGTGCCTTATCCTCTCGGGCAAGGTGGGTTCGAACATTGCCTCCGAACTCGGCACGATGAGGGTTACGCAACAGATTGACGCGCTCGATATTATGGGTGTAAATTCCGCCTCTTACCTTATACTCCCCAAAATTCTCGGCTTGGTTACGATGATTCCCGTTCTTGTTACCTTTTCAACCGTCTCCGGCATCATAGGCGCGTATGCCACGGCGTATCTGGGGCATATAATAACCCCCAGCGACCTCACGGCGGGGATGCAGCACGAGTTTTCGGAATGGTTCTTGTGGATGGGCGTTATAAAGTCGCTGTTCTTCGCTTTCATAATATCCAGCGTTTCGTCCTACTACGGCTACACCGTCGAGGGCGGCTCGGTGAATGTGGGAAAGGCCAGCACCGATGCTGTGGTTTCAAGCTCCATGCTCATTCTTTTCTCTGATATGTTTTTAACCCAACTCCTCTCCTGACACCATGATTGAACTAAAGGACCTGCACAAGACTTTTGACGGCCGCGAGGTGCTGAAAGGCATTTCCACGGTGTTTGAAAAAGGCAAGACGAACCTTATAATAGGGCAGAGCGGCTCGGGCAAGACCGTGCTGATGAAGTGCATCGTGGGACTGTTCCAGCCCACAAGTGGGGAGGTGCTGTATGACGGTAGGAACTTTTCCGCCATGCAGAAGAAGGAGCGCACGCTGCTCCGGCGCGAAATGGGCATGATATTCCAGAATGCCGCCTTGTTCGACTCCATGACGGTGCTCGACAATGTTATGTTCCCTCTCGATATGTTCTCCACGATGTCGTGGCGCGAACGCCGCCGCAGGGCCGCCGACTGCCTTGAAAGGGTTGACCTCACGGGTGCGGGCGACAAGCTGCCAGGAGAGATAAGCGGGGGTATGCAGAAGCGCGTGGCGATAGCGAGGGCGATAGCCATGAACCCCAAATACCTTTTCTGCGACGAACCTAACTCCGGGCTTGATCCGAAAACTTCGCTCGTGATAGACGAACTTATCCACGGCATCACCAAGGACTATGACATGACAACCATTATAAACACTCATGACATGAACTCCGTTATGGGCATTGGTGAGAACATTATCTTTTTGGCGGGAGGGCATAAGGAATGGCAGGGTACGATGCACGATGTAATGACCTCGAAGAACGAACGCCTTAACAGCTTCATCTTTGCGTCCGACCTTTTCCGAAAAGTGAAAAAGGCGGAACTTGAGGAGGAAAGCAAATAATATTCGGGGACATGATATGCAAATCAAAACAAAGTTTTGAAATGCCTGTCGTTGAAATATCATCGCTTGACTTTCCCGGAGCGGAAGTTTTCAGCCGTCTTACGGAGCGGCAACTGCGCCGTGGCACGGCGGGGAAGGAAGGGCTGTTCATAGCCGAAAGTCCCAAGGTGATACGTGTGGCTCTTGAAGCTGGGTATGAACCTGTGTCGCTGTTGTGCGAACGTAGGCACATTGACGGCGATGCCGCCGGCATAATAGCCCGTTGCGGTGGTGTGCCGGTATATACTGGTGAGCGCGGTATGCTGTCGCGGCTTACTGGCTACGAGCTTACCCGGGGCGTGCTTTGCGCAATGCGCCGCAAACCTTGCAAAAGTCTTGCCGAAGTTTGCAAAGACGCGGAAAGGGTTGTGGTTATAGACAATGTGGTTGATTCCACTAACATCGGGGCGATATTCCGCTCTGCTGCGGCTTTGGGCGTTGACGCTGTTTTGCTTACGGAAAACTCTTGCGACCCTATGACGCGCCGTGCGGTGAGGGTGTCAATGGGCTCGGTTTTTCTTGTGCCGTGGACATGGATTGGCAATCCTGTGCAGGAACTCCGCGCCTTGGGTTTCAAAACCGCCGCAATGGCACTGGCGGACAAATCTGTGCCGCTTGACGACAAAAGGCTGAAAGCTGAGAAAAAGCTGGCGGTGATAATGGGGACGGAGGGCGAAGGACTTCCTGCCGAAACCATGGCTTCCGCCGACTACGTGGTGAAAATACCCATGATGCACGGAGTTGATTCGCTCAACGTGGCGGCCGCTTCGGCTGTTGCCTTTTGGGAATTGTGCCGTAAGCAATAAAGTCCGCATTTCCCTTTTTTCAGGAAACGCGGACTTGTTAATATCTCGAATTTTATTGGCAGCGGCTTACAGGGCTTTCCATTCCACCTCATCGGAAATGCCGCTGTCGGAAACCACCTTGAACTTGTCGTTTGCCGTCTTGTACTTAACAGGGTCGAACAGCCATATGACGCCTGTGCTGTCGGGGCATTTTTCGAGCGTCTGCACTTTCTCGCCGTTCTGGTACAGTGTGAGGCTCTTGGCATTGCTGTAAACCTTTACGTTGAACGGTTTGTCCTTGGGGCTTCCGCTGCGCCTGCGCCCGGTAATGTACACAGTGGTCTCTTTTTTGTTCCAAAGCGATTTGTAAAGATAGAAATGGTCTTTCTTTGTCTTGCGGTCGCGTGTAACGAGTCCCTTGTCGTTCATGTACTTGCGGTTTTCGTTGGCAGTGAAGTTCACGCCGTCGCCGCTGTCCATATATCCCTCTTTACGGTCTGCCACAGGAAAGTCGAACATAATCCACAGCGAGGTGAAGTTAAGCCACGGCATTTTCAGTATCTGCCTCATGTCGCTTTCGTGCAGGTAGCATCCGTATTCCTCATAGTGCTTGCTGTCGTCGCTGCGGTCTTTCATCACGGCCGAGTCGAGTGTGTGGCAGAATGGGTTTGAGCCTCCGCCGTATTCGGCTATGTTTGAAATGCCCATGTTCCTGTGTACGTCGTTCATTTCGTGGGTTAGGCGGTCAACGCCTCCCATCTGGTACCAGCCGGGATAGCGGTTTTCGGAATAGAAGTCGGCGCAGAGTTCGGAGTAGTGTTCGTCCTTGAAAATGCTGCACTCGGTGAGCCCCACATATCTGTACGGATCGAGGCTTTTTGCGTGGTGGTAAAGCCTTGTTGACTCGTCAACAACTCTCCTGCCGTCGAATTTTCCCTGTAGCTTGTCGTTGTTGCCCCATACGTTGACCTCGTTCCACATTCCCCAGAACACGATGCTCGGATGATTGTAGAGATTTACAATCATCTCCTTCATCTGCTGGTTTATGTTGGTGAAATATTCCGGCTTGGCGTTTATGCCGCAAACGTTCACCCAGGGAATTTCGGTCTGTACGATTATTCCCAACGAGTCGCAAAGGCGGAACTCGTAATCGTTGTGGGGATAGTGTGCCAGTCGCACGAAGTTCGCGCCGAGTTCCTTGATTATTTTATAGTCCGTGTAGGTGTGTTCCTTGGTTACCGCCGAAGCCTCGCCGTCCCAGTCCTGGTGTTCCGAAACTCCGCGCAGAGGGTAGCTGCGTCCGTTGAGATAGAAGCCCTTGCCGTATGTCATGTTGTAGTAGCGGAAGCCGACTTTGGTTTCCGCCTTGTCAATCTCCTTGCCTTTGGAGTCGAGTATTGTGAGCTGCGCGTCATACAGATAGGGGTCGTCAAGTCCGTCCCAGAGGTGCGGGTTCTGTATGTCGAAGTTTTGCAGGTATTCGTATGCCTTGCCGTTTTCGATGGTTATTTCGCGCTCTGCTTTGTATGCGGGGCTTTCGCGGTCCTGCCCTTTGAGCGTGAAGCGTATTTTAATCTTCTGCTTTTTGCCGCTGGTGTTCACAATGAATGTCTCCGCCTTGCCGTTTGCCTCCTCGCGGCTTACGAACGGCGTGCTTACGTGCATACGGTACATTCCGTATCTTTCGGGCAGGAAGAACACTCCGTTCATCTTCAGCAGATACACCGGATTGTGCAGTCCGTTGTTTTTGTTGAAGTCGGAGCTTACGGGAATGAGGTTCACGTCAAGCGTGTTGTCGGTGCACACCTCAATGTCGTTTTTCCCCTCGTGTATGTGTTTTGAAAGTGTAACGACAAATGGGGTGTAGCCTCCGCGATGCTCCATCAGCTGTTTGCCGTTCACGCTTACGGTTGCCGCCTGTGCCGCGCCCTCAAACAGGATGTATGCGGGTTTCTTCAGGTCGTCCTTGCTGAACTCCACTTGTTTCCTGTAGTAAGCCTTTCCGCGATAATACTTCTTTGAGTGTCCGTCAATGGCGTTGCAACTGTGGGGTATGTTCACTTGCTGCCATTCGGTTTTGTCCTTGCTGAAGTCCCACTGCTTGAGTTCCACTTGTTCCCATGCCCTGCGCTGGGCTGTCGCCGACTGCACCGCAACGGTTAATGCGGCAAGGCATAGCGTTTTGAATATGCTTGTGTTCATGATAAAAGTTTGTAGTTTTTGCTTTTATTGAGTTTCCAAAGGTAGCAATTATTGCCGAAATAAAAATGTAAGGGCGCAAAAAAACATTAACAAATCTTTTGCTCGGAATAAAAGGACAAAAATGTTTGCTCTGCGTCCACTGCAACAATTCCTGTGTGCCAACCCCCTCGGTTCTTGATTTTAAGACACAGGCAGATTGTTCGTGAAACGGCAAAAGTCGCCAAAATCGCGTAAGGTGTTGATTTGCAGAAAAATATCAACACGAAGGTTGTCTGGTGTAACGATTTGTTTTTCAAAGGTTTGAAAATGTGGAAAAAAGGTCTGATGTAATTTGAATTATATCAGACATAATT
>DKDC01000014.1:42764-58118 GCA_002451695.1 Prevotellaceae bacterium UBA6858
GACATAGTTTTTCTTATTTCAGACATAAATACCCGCGCCTTCGCGTTGGCTGCACAACGTTTGCGTGAGCATTGCCCGGCATAGGAATGAAATCAGTATCTTTGCACAAAACATAGGACAGAGCAAATGGATACACCTTTGGCAGAGCGGATGCGCCCGAAAACCCTTGACGAATATGTGGGGCAGCAGCACCTTGTGGGCGAGGGCGGGGTAATCCGCCGCATGATAGAGGGCGGGCGGATAAGTTCGTTCATACTTTGGGGGCCGCCGGGCGTGGGCAAGACAACGCTTGCCAAGATTATCGCCAACCGGCTCGAAGTGCCGTTCTACACTTTGAGCGCGGTAACAAGCGGCGTGAAGGACGTGCGCGACGTTATTGAAAAGGCGAAAAAGAAAACGCTTTTCAACTCGGAGGGCAGCCCCATTTTGTTCATCGACGAAATACACAGGTTCTCGAAGTCGCAACAGGATTCTTTGCTCGGAGCAGTCGAGGACGGCACGGTAACGCTTATCGGCGCAACCACCGAGAACCCGTCGTTCGAGGTCATACGCCCCTTGCTTTCGCGCTGTCAGGTTTACACGCTCAACCCTCTTGGAAAGGAAGACTTGATAAAGCTGATGAACCACGCCTTACGCGATGACGCAGAATTGGGAGAGCGCGAAATAGACGTGCAGGAAACAGCCGCCATTTTGCGCTATAGCGGCGGCGACGCCCGCAAGCTGCTAAACATTATTGAACTCGTGGTCGATGCCGAGCCGGAGGGGAAGGTGGTGATAACCGACAAGAAAGTGGAGCAGCGTCTGCAGCAGAACCCTTTGGCTTATGACAAAAACGGCGAGATGCACTACGACATCGTTTCGGCTTTCATAAAGAGCATACGCGGCAGCGACCCCGATGCGGCCCTTTATTGGCTTGCGCGTATGGTTGAGGGGGGCGAGGACCCGGCTTTCATCGCCCGCCGCCTTGTAATATCGGCGAGCGAGGACATAGGGCTTGCAAACCCCAACGCGCTGCTGCTTGCCAACGCGGCTTTCGAGGCTGTGATGAAGATAGGCTGGCCCGAGGGGAGAATACCCCTTGCCGAGGCAACGGTGTATCTTGCAGCCTCCCCAAAGAGCAATTCAAGCTATATGGCTCTCGACAAGGCTATTGCCGAAGTGAAAAAGAGCGGCAACCAGCCTGTGCCGCTCCACCTGCGCAATGCGCCCACGCAGCTCATGCAGCAGCTTGGCTATCATGAGGGCTACAAATACGCCCACGATTACAGGGAGAATTTCGTGAGGCAGCAGTATTTGCCGGATGCCTTGAAAGACGAAAGTTTTTGGACTCCGCAGCGCAACCGCCAGGAAGACAGCCTGCGCGAGCGCATGGAAAGGCTGTGGGGCAGGAAATACCCGGAGAAATGACGTTTGCAGATAAAGTGCATGACACAGTGCGCCGCAATTCTTTGCCGCAGCCGGGGGCTAAGATGATAGTTGCGCTTAGCGGCGGGGCGGACTCGGTGGCGTTGCTGCGAGTGTTGTTGGATTTGGGCTATAAGTGCACGGCGGCTCACTTCAATTTTCATTTGCGCGGCGGGGAGTCGGTGCGCGACGAGCGGTTTGTGCGCAATCTGTGCCGAAACATGGATATTCCTCTCAAGGTTGCCGAGGCTGACACCATAGCGTATGCCGCCGAAAAGGGAATTAGCCTGGAAATGGCGGCGCGGGATTTGCGCTATGATTTCTTCGGCTCGCTCTCAAGGGAACTTTGTGCGCCTGTGGCTGTGGCCCATCACCGCGATGACAACGCCGAGACGCTTTTGCTGAATTTGCTGCGCGGCACCGGGCTTCGCGGCTTGTGCGGAATGGCTTACAAAAGCGGCCGGGTTTGCTCAAGCGGCGGAAAACCCGCCAAATTCACGGTAGTACGTCCGTTGCTCGATGTTTCGCGCTGGGAAATATCTGAATATCTCAAAGGCTTGGGACAGGACTTCGTTACCGACAGCAGCAATCTTGTGGCGGACGTGAAAAGAAACCGCATACGCCTTGAGGTAATCCCGATGCTCGAAAAAATAAACCTTTCGCTTTGCGACACGCTGCAAAGGGAAACCGCAAAATTTACGGAGGCATACAATATATATAAGGAGGCTGTGGGAAATGTCCTCGGCAATTTGAAAACAAATGCCTATGGGGACGAAATTCTTGACGCGGCGGTTTTGCGCGGTTGCGCTTCGCCCGAGTCAGTCCTTTTCGAGTGGCTGTCTCCGAAAGGCTTTAACGAAACGCAAATAAACAAGGCTTCGCAAAACGGAAACGCAGAAATGAAAAGGTTGGAAAGCGAAGACCATGTTCTGCATTTCAACAGCCGGAGGTATGTTCTGATGAGCAGGGAATCCTTGCGGGAATGCGATGTTGTGCTTTTGGATCGGGACAAAAAGGCAACTGTCGGGATTGCGGAGCTTGAGATTGCTGACGTGCAGGGTTTTCCGCCCAAGGAAAAGCTCGTTGACCCTTTTTCCGCATATATAAATGCCGATGATATAAAGTTCCCGCTCGTTGTGCGCCGTGTGGCGGAGGGCGACCGCTTTGTCCCTTTCGGCATGAAGGGGAGCAAGCTCGTCAGTGATTATTTGAAAGACTGCAAAGTCCCCATAGAGGAGCGGCTGCGGCAGCTTGTGGTGTGCAGCGGCGGAAAAATCGTGTGGCTTGTGGGGCGCAGGGTTGACAACCGCGTGCGTGTGTTCCCCGACACGCCGAATATTATATGTATAAGCGCAAGAAACAAGTTTGTATCGTGCGGGAAATAAATGCCAAGTGCTTATTGTCGGCGTTGTTTGCCGTTTGCAGTGCGACAGCGTTGCTTGCGCAGTCCGAGACGACCCTTGACGACGGCATGCAGGAGCTTGCCCGCCGTTTGCTTTATGCCAAACAGGGGAGCATCATCGCCATAGAGCCGTCAACTGGCGAGATAAAATGCCTTGTGTCCGAGTCGTATATGGCTGACACCATAAACCGGGCTGTGGAAGAGTATTCTCCGGGAAGCACATTCAAGGTGGCGCAGGCTCTGACGCTTGTAAGTGAGGGTATGCTGAACGACAAAAGCTCGTATGCGTGCAACAAAGGCTTCTGGCAGGGAGGCGTGCATATAGGCTGCCACCCTCACCGTCAGCCGCTCGCTCTGGTGCCGGCGATAGGGCATTCGTGCAATTCGTATTTCTGCAAGGCGTTTGCCGGCATGGTGAACAACAAGGAAAAATACCGTACACATTCAAACGCCGTAAACGTGTGGAGCGGGTATATGCACAGCATGGGGCTTGGCGCAAGGCTCGGCGTTGACATTCCTGACGAGAAGCCGGGGCTTATACCCGATTCCGCATACCTTGGAAAAACCCACAAGGGCGGCTGGAACGGCTGGACGATAATGTGGGTCGGAATGGGGCAGGGCGAGGTGCTTGCAACTCCATTGCAGCTGTGCAATCTCGCCGCCTCGATAGCCAACAGGGGGTACTACATCGTTCCGCACACCAAGCGGTATTCCGCCAAGGATTCCCTATACGGCAAATACAGCCGCAAGCATTATTGCAAGCCAACCGCAGAGGCTTACGAACTTGTGGTGGAAGGTATGCGGAATGCCGTAACCCAAGGCACTGCCCGGCACATAAACAGCGCGGAGTATGAGATATGCGGCAAGACCGGGACTGCCGAAAATTCGGGAAAGGACCATTCTGTTTTCATAGGTTTTGCCCCAAAGAAAAATCCAAGGATAGCCGTTGCCGTGTATGTGGAGAACGGCGGCTGGGGGGCGGAGCTCGCAGCCCCGCTCGGCGCGTTGATGATAGAGCAGGCGTTGAAAGGCGAACTGTCGGGACAGTCTGAAACCAAGGCGGAACACTTCGAAAGCCTCGATGTCACCCCGTCAGAGTACGATTACACGGACGAGGACTGAAGCGAACGAAGTGCCTTGGCGTTGATGTTGCATATGGTTGCTGCCGCACTCACAATGTAATTGGCATCCCTCAGAACTTGTAACGGCAATCCCAAAAAAACAAGCCGCAAAAACTGTATGGGACATGGAAAAAACTACATAGGACGTAGGAAAAATTATATCTGATGTAATTCAGACTACATCAGACCTTTTTTCACGGCTTTATAACACTCTGTAATCCATAAAGTTATGTTGTCATGCTGTGTTATGGCAAACATCTGTTACACAGTGTGTTGTGTTTTTTGTGCTTTTTTGCACGCGTGCCATCTGAAATGACGGAAACGGCTTTTGGCTTGCAACACAAGTAAAACTGTAGGAAAGCCGTTTCTTGTTTCGCAAATAATGCGTAATTTTACAGGTTGAAACCAAGGTTTTAATCTTTTTCGCATACAGTTTTTGTTTGACTGCCAAACTTTTAGTAACAAAAATGAACATCAGAAGAATACTTCTTTCACTGGCTGCCGCCACACTTGCATTGGCTGGCACGCTTACGGCGCAGGTACGTCCGTTCCGTTTTGCGCAAATCACCGACATCCACCTCAACCCAAACAATCCCAACCCAACCGAATGGCTGCTGCGCACTGTGGCGGATATCAACGCCACCGACAGTCTTGACTTTGTACTTGTTACGGGCGACATTGCCGACTATGGCGACCGCAAGACAATTGAAAAGGTGAAAACCTGCCTCGACCTGCTGAGATACAAATATTACATAATACTCGGCAACCACGAAACCACATGGAGCGACAGCGGCTGCATGGCATTCAGCGAAACCTTCGGGAGCGAAAGGTTTGAGTTCACACACAACGGAATACTTTTCTTGGGGTTCAACACAGGTCCTTTCATGCGCATGGCATACGGACACGTTGTGCCGCAGGACATAACATGGCTGAAGCAGGAAATGGACAAATGGGGGAAAGACAAGCCTGTCATTCTCGTAACACACTACCCGCTGATGAAAGGCGACGTTGACAACTGGTATGACGTTACCGACGCGATACGCCCATACAACATACGCCTGATGATAGGCGGACACTACCATGCAAACCGCAACCTGAAATACGACGGAATACCGGGAATACTGATGCGCTCGAACCTTGCCGATGAAAACGGCAATAACGGCTACGGCATTTACGACATAACCGAAGACTCGATAAAGGTTTACACCAAAACTACAGGCGGACGGGAAAAGGAATGGGCGGCGTTCCCGCTAAAAGGGGAGCTTTTCGACCACAATGGCAAGGCAGACGAATATCCCGACTATTCCATAAACAAACAGTTTGGCGTAAAGGAAAAATGGTGCGTGAAAGGCGAGGCGGGCGTTTACTCATCGCCGTTCAAGGAGGGCAACCGACTTTTTGTGGGCGATGATATGGGCAAACTGACAGCCTATAACATAAAGAACGGCAAACGGCTGTGGCAGTTCTCCGCCAAAAGGCGCATTGTCGGCGATTGCGCCGCAGCCGACGGCGTTGTGGTGTTCGGCAGTGCCGACAGCACCATATACGGAGTAAATTCCGCAGACGGTAAAATGATGTGGAAAATAAAGACGCAAGGGCCTGTGCTCGGAGCTGTAAGAATAAGCGGCGGCACGGCGTATGTGGGCGCAAGCGACCACAAGATGCGCGCCATAGACATAAAGACAGGGAAAGAGCTTTGGGCATACGGCGGCGTTGCCGGATATATCGTGGCACGCCCGCTGGTTGCCGACGGCAAGGTGATTTTCGGAGCGTGGGACAACACGCTTTACGCCCTCAACGCCTCTGACGGCGGCGAGGCGTGGAAATGGAAAGGCGGGAAGGACGGAATGCACTTCTCACCCGCATCGGTATGGCCCGTGAGCGCAAACGGCAAAGTGTTCATCGCCGTCCCCGACAGGTTTCTGACAGCCATAGACATAAAGACAGGCAACACGGTGTGGCGCACAAACGCCTCGGTTGTGAGGGAGTCGGCCGGCTTGTCGGAAGACGGCGGAATGGTGTTCGCAAAGACGATGAAAGACAGCGTGGTGAGCTATTCAACGCAAGGGGACACGCCAAAGGAGATATGGGCATCGAACGTGGGGTTCGGCTACGAGCACGCCCCTTCGATGCCGCTCGAAAGCCAAGGCACGGTTTACGGCGGCACTTGCAGCGGAGAGGTTTACGCCGTTGACGCCAAAAGCGGAAAACTGAAATGGAGATACAAAATAGGCAACTCGCTCGTGAACACCGTGCTGCCTTTAAGCGCGAAAGAGGTGGCCGTTACATCGAGCGACGGCACAGTGGCTGTACTCTCAAAATAACGTCATGATGAAAATAAGCCGAATTTTCATAGCAATCGCCTCCTTTTTGCTCCTTTCGACCGCAAAGGCGCAGAAGATACGCATACAAACAGGCATTGAGGTTTTGAAAGCAGAAAACTTCAAATGTCTCGAAGGCAAGCGCGTCGGACTTATAACCAACCCAACCGGCGTGGACAACAACCTGAAGAGCGACATCGACATACTGCACGAAGCCAAGAACGTGAACCTTGTGGCACTGTTCGGCCCGGAACATGGGGTGCGCGGAAACGCCCATGCAGGGCAAAGCGTGGGAAGCGACAAGGACGAGGTTACGGGGCTGCCGGTTTACTCTCTCTACGGCAAGACACGCAAAGCCACCCCGGAAATGCTGAAAGACATCGATGTGCTGGTTTATGACATTCAGGACATAGGCAGCCGCTCGTTCACATACATAAGCACTATGGGACTGGCAATGGAGGCAGCCGCCGAAAACGGCAAGGAATTCATCGTTCTCGACCGCCCCAACCCGCTTGGAGGCAAAAGGGTGGAAGGTTGCCTTGTTGAAGACGGTTTCATCTCGTTCGTGAGCCAATACAAAATACCTTATATATACGGGCTTACCTGTGGGGAGCTTGCCGAAATGCTTAATGGGGAGCGTATGCTTGAAAACGGCGTGCAATGCAAACTGAAAGTGATAAAGATGCGCGGCTGGAAACGCAAGATGAACTACACCGCCACCGGGCTGCAATGGATACCATCTTCCCCGCACATTCCCCACGCCGAAACATCCTATTTCTATCCCGCGAGCGGAATGCTCGGAGAGTTCAGCTATATGTCGATAGGCGTCGGCTATCCTATTCCCTTTGAAATGTTCGCCGCTCCGTGGATAGACGCGGGCAGACTTGCCCAAAGGCTAAACGCCCTGAAAGTGCCGGGCGTGGTATTCCGCCCGATTTATGCAAAACCGTTCTACGCCACTTTCAAGGGTGAAAACATAGAGGGCGTGCAGCTCCACATAACAAACTACAACAAAGCCCCGCTCACCGACATCCAGTTTCTCGTAATGCAGGAAGTGGCGGCAATGTATCCCGACAAGGCGGTTTTTGACGTGGCAGACCCGAAGCGTTTCAGTATGTTCGACAACGTGTGCGGCACCTCGAAAATACGCGGACTTTTCGGCAAGCGCAACCGTTGGGAAGACGCCAAGGAATATTGGTACAAGGACGTGGAAAATTTCAAAGCCCTTTCAAAGAAATACTATCTGTACAAATGACAAATATGGGAAATACATCCGCTTCAAAAAGAATACTCGCCATTGACATTCTTAGGGGAATTACGATTGCAGGGATGATTCTTGTGAACAACCCCGGCTCGTGGGGACACATTTTCAAACCGCTTGACCATGCAGAATGGATAGGGCTCACGCCTACCGACCTTGTGTTTCCGTTCTTTATGTTCATAATGGGCATGACAACCTACATTTCGCTGCGCAAATACAACTTCAAGCCGACAGCCGATGCCATAAGGAAAATCATTGTGCGTACAATAGCCATTATGCTCGTGGGCTCGTTCATCGGCCTGTTTGTGCATTTCTGCCGCTATTGGGGGAATGCGGACGAAAGCCTTTCGTTCGGAAGCCAGCTTTTGGAAGCCCTTAACGTGTTTCCCACGTTGAGGTTCACGGGGGTGCTCCACCGTCTGGCTATATGCTACTGCATAGTGTCAATACTCGCACTGACGGTAAACCATAAAAGGTTTCCGCTGATTATCGCCATACTTTTCATTGGCTATTTCATAACCCTTGAACTCGGCAACGGTTATGCCTATGACGAAACGAACATACTCTCAATTTTCGACCGCTCAATGGTGAGCACGGCGCACCTGTACAACGACAACGGCATAGACCCGGAAGGCATTTTAAGCACAATACCGAGTGTGGGCCACGTGATGATTGGTTTTCTCGCCGGCAAAATGATTGTCGGTAAAAACACGGAGACCGGCAAAGAGCCGGCTCTTGACTGCAAGGTTATGAAAATGTTCGCACTCGGAACTGCATTGCTTGTATGCGGTTTCCTGTTGGGCTACGCCTGCCCGATAAGCAAAAAAATATGGACACCAACCTTTGCAATGGTTACGTGCGGCTTTGCATCCTTAGTTCTGGCAATGTTTATTTACATAGCTGACATAAAGGGGGTGAAACGGTGGAGCCGCTTTTTTGAAGCGTTCGGCGCAAACCCGCTGTTCCTTTTCATCATGTCCGACATATTCGCCATCCTTTTAGGATGCGTGAAGATTGCAGGCACAAGCATACACGGCATTATATACCAAGCCCTCGTTCCCCTTTTCGGGGAAACCGGCGGCTCCTGCATATACGCAATATTATTTGTATTGTTCAACTTTGCCGTTGTGGCATATCCCCTGTACAAACGAAGAATATACATTAAAATATAATCCATCCAATGAGTTTTGAAAAGATTACGGAAAAACCGTCCCTATACGACAATCTTGAGAAGAAGTCCGTCGGTGAAATACTGAAAGACATCAACGATGAAGACCAAAAGGTGGCTATTGCCGTAAGAAAGGCAATACCGCAAATTGAAAAGCTCGTAAGCGGCATTGTTCCGAGAATGCGCAAGGGCGGGCGCATATTCTATATGGGAGCCGGCACAAGCGGCCGCCTCGGAGTGCTTGACGCTTCCGAACTTCCGCCCACGTATGGCGTTCCGCCCTCGCTGGTCGTTGGCTTGATTGCCGGCGGAGACACCGCGCTGAGACGCGCCGTTGAAAATGCCGAAGACGACACGGCAAAAGGCTGGGAGGAACTTGTTGACCACAACATCAACGAACACGACACCGTTATAGGTATCGCCGCATCGGGAACCACACCATACGTTATCGGCGCGATAAAAGAGGCCCGCGAACACGGCATATTCACTGGCTGCATAACGAGCAATCCCGGCTCTCCCCTTTCCGAGGCATCCGAAGTTGCTGTTGAAATGGTCGTAGGGCCAGAATACGTTACCGGAAGTTCAAGGATGAAATCGGGAACCGGGCAGAAAATGATTCTTAACATGATCTCCACCGCCGTAATGATACAGCTTGGAAGGGTGCGCGGAAACCGCATGGTGAATATGGAGATTACAAACAAGAAACTGCAAGACCGTGGCACAAGAATGATTGTAAGCGAACTCGGTGTGAGCTATTCCCACGCCCGCACGCTGCTTGCGCTCCACGGTTCGGTGCAGAAAGCCATAGACGCATACAAAAACGGAAAAAGCAAATAATCCACTGACATGAGACTACGCATTCTTATAATTTCCATAATGGTTGTCTTAGGTGCTACGGCGCAAACCCTTGAACGCACACTTCCCGAAAAGGTGGGGATGAGCGGGGCGCGGCTTGCGTACGCCGACAGTGCCATACTCGCCTCCATAAACGCAGGAAACATTCCCGGAGCCGTGCTTGCCGTTGTCAAAGACGGCAAAATGGCATATCTGAAAGCATACGGCTACCGCAGCATTCTGCCTAAGCGCGAAAAGATGACAACAAACACCATTTTCGACATGGCATCGTGCAGCAAGTCCATGTCAACGGCCGTGTGCGCCATGGTTCTTACAGAGCGCGGAAAGATCAGGCTTAGCGATGCGGTGGAGAACTTCATTCCGGGATTCAAAAACTGGACTTCGGCAAACGGGAAAGACCATACTACAATAAGAATCCGCCACCTGCTGACCCACACATCCGGTCTGCCGCCATACGCACCAGTCGCCGAATTGCAGAAAAAATACGGCAGTAACTCGCCCGACAGCCTTATAAGCTACATAGCCTCATGGCGGAGAGATTTCGAGCCTGGTACGGATTTCCAGTATTCTTGCCTCAACTACATCACCATGCAACACATTGTAGAAAAGGTGAGCGGCATGTCGCTGCGCGAATTTGCCCGCCGCAACGTTTTCGAGCCGTTGGGCATGAACCATACCGACTACATTCCTTGCATTGAAGACAAAAAAGGAAACTACCATACAATAAGTCTGCCTGTTTGGACAAAGGACTATTCTTGGGAAGAACTCATAGCCCCCACCGAGAAACAGAAAACAGGCGAAATCCTGCGTGGGGCGGTTCACGACCCTTTGGCGAGGGTTATCAATTCGGGCATCAGCGGCAATGCCGGAGTATTTTCCAACGCCGATGACATAGCCCTGCTTTGCGCCGCCCTGATAAACGGCGGGGAACTCAACGGACACCGCATCCTAAGTCCGGCAACGGTGAGGCTCATGACCACAGTCCCCAAAGGTCTTGAAGCGTTTGGCAGAACTCCGGGCTGGGACAATTCGTCAGACTATTCCTCAAACCTCGGAGACCTGCTGAGCAAATCGGCATACGGACACACAGGCTTTACAGGAACGATGATAGACATTGACCCGGAAAACAAGCTCGCTATCATACTGCTCACCAACAGCGTGCATCCCGATGGGCACACGAGCGTGATACGCCTAAGAGCCGTGGTGGCAAACGCCGTTGCCGGGGCAATAACCGGCGACGTGCGCACACAGCATTACCTTGACAGAATGGAGCAGTTTGAAAAAGAACCCGCCATAACGCAAAAAGACATTGTGATGCTCGGGAACAGTCTCACCGAAAACGGAGGGGACTGGGGGAAACGCCTAAACATAAAACACGTAATCAACCGTGGGATTATAGGAGACGATGTGCCGGGAATATACGAACGGCTCCATCAGATATTGCCTTACCGCCCGGCAAAAATAATCCTAATGGAAGGAATAAACGACATATCCCACCAGCTTTCAAACAGCGAAATAATACAGTCAATAGCCACTACCATAGACCGCATAAAGCATGAATCGCCCAAGACGCAGCTTATCCTGCAAAGTTTGCTGCCAATAAACGAAGAGTTCAAGCGTTACAAAAGGCTTGAAGGCAAAACCGACTCCGTGGCGGCTATCAACCGCGAGTTAGAAGCACTTGCAAAAAGCAAGGGAATCGATTTCTTGAACCTTTTCCCGCTGTTCACCGAAAGCGGCGGCAACACTCTGCGAAAGGAACTCACTACAGACGGACTGCACCTCAATGAAGAAGGTTACAAGATATGGGCCGCCGAATTGCGCAAACACATAAAATAAAAACCACAACAAAACCATATATGAAGAATAACATTCTGCTAATCGCCGTCATATTCCTGCTGACGGCAATATCACTGCCTCAAGCCACAGCGGCACAAAGCAAGGATTTCCGCGCACAAGCGGGGGAACTTATACTTAAAGGCGAATTTAAGAAAACCGAAAAGATGCTCAAGGGGCTTCCAAAGCAGACAAGGCTCGAAAACCGCTTTGCCATAGACTCAATAAACCAAACCATGCTGCGCATACGCAAGGATTTCTCGCTATCTCCCACAGACGGACGCGCACAAATCGAAAAACGCATGGGACACGCCGTGAGCAACGAAAAAATAAACTACTGGAAACGCAAACGCTATATCGAGGCAGACACCATTGACGGAAAGGAAATGTGGTTCCGCCGTTCCGTCGGCAATTTCTTTTTGCTCAACAACGAGGACTTCAAAAGCGAGAACGCCGCAGAAAAGAAGTCCACACACGACTACTACGCCAAGTTCTACAATCAGGCAATGCAATGCCCCTCCGATGACGACAACCTGCGCAACCCTCACAAATGGCAGCTCACCTTCAACCTCAAGGTCAACGCCAACGCAATCCCCGACGGCGACACATTGAGGGTGTGGCTTCCCTATCCCATGGAGACCACACGCCAGACGAACGTAAAACTAATCAAGTCGTCAGCCCCAGTAAAGGTTTCGCAAGGCACATTCCACACAACGGCATACATGGAAGGCGTGGCACGAAAAGACAAGCCCTCCACATTCAGCATAACATACAGTTTCGTGTCAAACGAACAGCATTTCTCACGTGCAGGGATTATGTCAAGGCTCAAGCCATACAATAAAGAAACCGAGATGTACAGGCAATACACTGCCGAAGAGTACCCCCATATAATAAAGAGCGAAAAAATGAAAAAACTCGCCAAGACAATCGTGGGCGAGGAAAAGAACCCTGTGCTTCAAGCGTCGATGATATACGACTGGATAGCCGGCAACTTTCCATGGGCGGGCGCAAGGGAATACAGCACAATCCCCAACATTCCCGAATATGTGGTTGAAAACCGCCACGGCGACTGCGGACAGGTTGCGCTGCTTTACATCACCCTTGCAAGAAGTCTTGGCATACCGGCGCGCTGGGAAAGTGGCTTCATGCTGCATCCGGGCGCGGAAAACTACCACGACTGGGCGGAAACCTATTTCGAAGGTACCGGTTGGGTGCCAACCGACCCCTCTTTCGGCAGGAGTACTATTGGTGAACCCCTTGCCGACTACTACAAGACAGGCATCGACCTGTACCGCTTTGTCGTGAACAAGGGCGTGAACGGCAACTTCGACCCCAAGAAAAACTTCATACGCTCCGAGACGGTGGACAATCAGGCAGGCGAAGTGGAGTGGAAAGGCGGAAACCTTGAATACACCGACTGGACATCCGACCTTCATGTCGACTCCTGCATCAAGATTGACATCACGCAGCCCGAAACAGAATGGGCGCTCACAAAACTCTCCGTGGCCTCCATGCGCACAAGCGGCGACCACGCAGCCGAAATGGCAACACAGTCGGTTATGGGAACTCCGTTGCGCATTCTCCAGAAAGACGGCGATTGGTACAAGGCGGAAACCCCGGACGGCTACCAGTCGTACATTCCCGGCAGCTCCATTCAGATGCTCGACAGCGCGAACCTTAACAAATGGAAACACGCCAAACGCTACATTGTTACGGCATACCAGTCGCGCCTTACCACGCAGCCCGGCAACGACGAAACCGTGAGCGACCTCGTTTTGGGCTGCATACTCGAATACAAGGGGACAAAGGGCAAGCACCTGCAACTGTCAACGCCCGACGGGCGCACCGGCTACATTGCAGCCACAGATGTCGAGGAACTCACGGAGTGGGCAGGCAAACCGTTCACAACGCCCCAAGTGCTGGCAACGGCAAAGCGCATGATGGGCTCGCCATACTTTTGGGGCGGCACATCGACAAAAATGACCGACTGCTCGGGGCTCTCTAAAATAAGCTACCTCTCGGCGGGGGTGATTTTGCGCCGCGACGCATGGCAACAGGCACTTACCGGACAGAAAATCGAAGCCAAAGATTGGAAGGAAGCCCAGCCCGGCGACCTCTTTTTCTTCGGCACACGCGCAGGGCGTGTAACCCACGTGGCAATATCGTTGGGCGGCGCAAAATACATACACTGCAGCGGCAGGGTGAAAGTCAACAGCGTTGACCCCAAAGCCAAGGACTATCTTTCCACACCGTTCCTCTCAATAAGCCGCATTAACGGAAGCATTGGCACAGACGGCATAGTTGCAGTGAAAGACCATCCGTGGTTTTTCTAAGCCATAACATCATATTCATTAAAAAAAGTAAGGTGCGCCGATTTTGGCGCACCTTTTCTTTTTATTGGTCTATGGACATACCATATTTCGCCCATCTGTCTTTGTACTTTTTCCTGTCTATGAGCCTGATTTTATATTTGGCTGTGAGACGCTTGCTTCTTTCCGCCACTTTTCCGTCATAATGTATTCTGGCCTCAACGGCGAAAGCCTTTCCTGTCTCGGCAAGCACGCCTATGCACCTGCCCAAGTTACCATTGTACCCCCGGGCAGAATAGTCTATTGCAAGGAACTTGAAATCAGCCTTTCCGTCAATTGCAACATCATTGTCGCATTTAAGTATGTCTATAAATGGCTGGTTACGCAAGCCGGGAGCAGGATTATAGTCGACAACCACCCATATTTCCGGCTTTCCGCCTTTTTCCGGCAAAACCATTGTTGTTTTGCAAATGGCATATATTCTTTTGCCATACACAATCTCCTTGGGAGTAACAAAAAAAGTGGTGTCTTTCACTACCCTTGCCTGCATTTTCATTGGAAGTACAGGCACTCCCAATGCGAACAATGTAAGTGCAGCACTTCGCCAACAATCCTTAAGACACAATGATGTCTCCAGGAACACCAAAAAACGATTTAGCTTTTTCATCATATTCCACCGTGAAAGTTGCATAAACACTTATAGTTCTTTTCTGTTTTTGTCCCATAGAATATATTTCCACGTCAACACCACCGTTAAACACCAATATTCCATAGCTTTTCGTAGCCTGGATTATTTTATACTTATCAACCATATGACTTTCATTGCCATCATAATATGTACCTGTGACTATAACGGTTAATGAACCAGATTCTATCTCTACAGCAGAACCCTTCTTTTTGCTTGCAATGCAATAGCCACTGCACATACATTTCAATGGAGGAGAAACGGCACTCCAGTCGTTTGACGGATATTCCAAATGAAATGACTTACTTTCGAATTCTGCATCAACCCAATTGCCATCATCATAGCTGCCACTTCCCGAGCCACTACCGCTTCCAGAACCCAAGCCATCGCCACAGCCAGAACCGTCTCCAGAACCAGAACCGCAACCGCAGCCTGACCCACTGCCAGATCCTCCAGAACCGCTGCCGCTCCCGCAGCCATAGGATGATACCTCGAATCCTCCATTGAGGATTTCATTCACAAGTTCCGCACTTACAGGGCGGAGTTTTTTTTTTTCTTGCATAAAGATATTTTTTAATTGTTATGTTTTTCGCCGACCGCCTGTCGGCATTTTTTTGTTTTTTACAGCATTCGGAAAATAGTTTTCATGATTTCCGCCTGCCTTTCAAGAACGCAGTCCCGATGCCGCCGCAGCAACACCGTTCCGTTTGGAATAGTCAACCGGCAAAGCCGGCTTCAACACAATACGCGCTTTCGCGCCGATTTCTCATGACGGACTTTGTTATATTTATTGTCGTAGTCTGTCCGTACCGAACTTATGATTTTGCAAGGATACTCATTATTTTCAATAAAGCCACATTTTCATCGAAATTCTTTCCGATTTTTCAATGTGTTGAATATAAACCTTTTATACCTTTTTGCTTTTTGTTGTAACGTTATATTGTCCAGCAGGTTACAAACCGCAAAAATTATGTCCTATGTAGTTTGAATTA
>DKDC01000014.1:58197-58431 GCA_002451695.1 Prevotellaceae bacterium UBA6858
TTTTCGGGGTGTTTGAAAAAGGATGGGCCATTTGGGTTTTACGGAAATTGTGGTGGCGTATTGCATACTCCCTGCACGTCACCGCGTGGGCCGCACCGCAAACCGCCAATGCAAAACCGTAAAGCCGCACGCCTGCCGGTTTCCCTTGCGTCCTGCCCGTTTCCGTGCCAGTTTGGCCGTTTGTGTTGTTTTTCTTGGATTTTGGGTAAAATTTTTTTTATGGTTGTAAGTTGT
>DKDC01000018.1:0-12240 GCA_002451695.1 Prevotellaceae bacterium UBA6858
CATGGTTTATTTCACTTTCAGCTGGAACTTCAGCCATGGACGCAAGTATAACGCCGGCAAACGCACTCTCGAGAACTCCGACAACGACAATGGGGTGAGGTAGCCCAAGAGCGAGCACTATACGAGTGTAAACATCCGGAGTAAGCAAAAAGCCAGTCCCTTTAGGTTGCACAAGATTATGGCGCGGCTTAAAGGGACCGGCTGCTTAAAGTTTGAACTCGCTGACCTTTTTCATGTCAATGTCCTTTGTATAAGGCTTGAGACTTGCCAACCTTTTTTCTATCTCGTCCTTTTGGGTCGCAGACAGTTTCAGGTCTTCCAAAATCATGTTTTGGGGAATAAATCTTTTTCCGTTTCTATATTCGAACACGCGCGAAATGCAGTTTTTGAACACTCCTCTTTTCTTCAGCACGTATAGGTGCGGGCCACGCATATCTCCGCCTCCGCCCGGTATGGATTGTGGCAGGTTAAGCATCAGCAGGTAACGTGCGAAAGCATCGTCCAGGGTTCCGTTTTCGTCCCCGTTTTCCATCTGTTTCCAAATGTAAGTAAGCAAGTCGGCATAGGCGGGGCGTTCGGTTATTAAACCTTCCGTGCCGAGTTGGCGACTTTGGTATAGCCATTGCCAGCTGCCCCATGCGCTGTAAACGGTTTTTATAGTTGGTTTGGCGGCATTTTCCTCGATGATGCGCTTGTTGCAGTTGCCCGACTCTTCCTTGATATACCCGAAAATGTTCGGATGCAGTTTTGCCAGTTCCAACAGCATCTTTACAGGCGGCATAGGACCTTTGTACGACACGCCGCCGCCTGTCTGTATAATAGCCGGGCGGTTTATGTGCTTTGCCAGCTCCAGATAATAGTTTCGCAAGTCCTCTTCTGTTTTCCCGTTGTTGGGCGGGCGGGATATTACGGCTGCGCGTATTTTGTATTTGCGGGCGATTTTTTCAACATGTTTGGCGCATTCCACCATATCCTGCGTGTCTTTTCCCTGGCATCCGAAAGCAAAAGTGATGTCTATGCCGTCCAGGGCTTTTGCAATGGCTGTCATGCCGTTTAGTTTCTCTTCCAGCGTAAGCAGGTCGCAGCTGTCGTCTGCTTGCGGCCATATTGCTCCCGGCGAACCACAAGCGGCCACGAAACGCGCTTCCAGTGCCAGTGTGTGATAATCAACTTCCCCGGATTCCAAGTATGGGGTGGAAAGAATGGGAAATGGCCCTCGCATATGTCGTGACGGATCAGTGTCAATTGTGTTGGCATAGGCGTTGAAAGGCTCCGGGCTGCTGTCGATGGCAAATGCCTTGTTGGTGTGTATGATGCCGGTTATTCCGGCAAGTGAGATGAATTTTAGGAAATCGCGCCTGTTTGTCATTTTTTTGTGTAGGTTTGTTTAAATGGAATATTGTAGGTTTTATAGCAAATATATTGCAAATTTAGGAATTCCACCTGTTTTTGCTACTGTTTGCGCGTTTTTTATGCGGGCTTTTATAGAATTACCACTTTTATATAGTCTTTCAAGCGGTATAGTGAGTTTCCCGCGCCGGCTTGAGAGTCGTTGATGAGGATAAGCGTTTGCCTGCCGTCTTTGAGTTTCGGACCGAGGCACATGCCTTCGTAGTTGGCGTAGTTCATTTGCCCCATGTTTATATGTGTTGTAAAGTCGGCGATTGCCGTTTTGAACAGCGGTTTTCGGCATTCGGCGGTGATAGGTTCGCCATCCGAGGGGGTTACGGTGAAGAGCCTTATTCGGCATTTTGCCCCTATGTAGTTTTGCGGTACGCTAAGTTCCCTTTCCATAACCACAAGTCTGCCATCGTTAAGGGCTGTTATTTCTGAAACGCCATGTGCGTAGTATTTTGCCTTGCTGCTGAGCGCGGGCTGTTCAAGGACGTAGGCGTATTGCGCGGTGGGCTTCAGCGATTTGTCAAAAGCCAATATTCTAAGGAGCGCGGTGTCTTTTGCATTGTCGCGCTTCAGCGGCCGCTCGGTTGCGGTGTAGAACATCCCGGCAACGCTGTCGTATGCCAGCGACTCGAAGCCGTAATTCCGGTGTATGCTGTCGGTGGCGAACATTTGCGGCACGTTGAGCTTTGCGCCGGTGGGTTTTCCTTCGAGGTCGTACTCCAAAATCTGCTGGTCGTCCTCCGCGCTCACGAAAACGCTGTTGCGCGGCGGACAGAAGCATACGCCCTCAGCGTCGCGTGCCTTGGAGCCGGGAACGCCCAATATGCTGCTGCGCGATACGGATTTCACTTTGCCGTTGGCGGTGTTGATGTCGATGTTGAAAATGTAAAATCCGTTGGTTTGCTCCTTGTCGCTCACCACGGCGTAGGAATTGCCCTCAATGTGGGCTATGCCGCTGTAGTTGGCAGGGGCCACGCCCCATTTGTGCAGGTTTTGCTGCTTCAGGGGCGTGGCGTTTTGTGCGTGTGCCGCGGTGCAGAACCCTATTGACACAAGAGGTATTAATGCCTTTGCGAATGCGTTCATTTGTCTTGCTTTACATTAATTGTCCTGCCGTTTGAGCGTCCAGCAAACTCGGGTGAATAGAGGCACTGTACGGAAGCCGGCGCGGCGAGGTACGTCCCTTTGCGGTCGGCGTGGAAGTCGAGGGTTATTATGTGCTTGCCCTTTTTCATGCTTTCGAGGAACAGTGCCTGCGATGCGTCGCGCACGGCAAGGTAGAACCATTCGCCGTTGTTATAGGTATAGCCCGAAATCTGCGTTGCCGGCTCAAGGCACGCCGGGCGCGGGTCGGCAAGGCTCACATAGTCGAAGTCGCGTGCGGCGTTTATGGTGTAGCGCACCCTTACGCGGTCGCCGGTCTTGATGCTTGCGCCGTTGGCGAGCGCGGTTTCCCTGCCGTCTTTCACAAGGAAGTATTCGCGGTTTACGGTAAGCTCGCCGCCGCCTTTTTCAACATTTTGTGCCGGCGCGAGATAGCGGCTGTATATTCCGCCCCAGGACATTCCGCCGTCGGTTTTGGATATGCTCACGGATTTTGGCGAGGATTTCAGTTCGCCAAACGAGAAGTCGGATCGCACATAGCCCACGGCTTTTTCATCGGCGGTTTTGGCGTTCTGCATAATGTCGATGCTCTTGCCGTTTTGCAGGTTGAGCGAGAAGTTCGCAGGGCGTGCCGTGCCGAAATGTACGGGCGAAGTGCCGGTTTTTGTGGCGGAAAGCAGGGCATATACGGCATCGGCGGTGTTTAGCGCGGTTTCCCATCCCTGCGTGCGCTTTGACTGTAGAATCCAAGTGAGCATACCTTCTTGCGTTGCCTTGTCGCCGGGCGTGAGTGTGCGCACGGCTTCGAGGGCTGCCACTTGAGTGGGAATTTTGTAGCTGTTCCAGAACGAGGGGGCGTTGAACGAGTCAAAGTATATGCCTTTCGCCTTGTCGCTCACTGTGTGTTCGAGAATGCTCTTGAGAACGGTCATCGCCTCTTTGGTGTAGCCGGCGTCGCTAAGCACGAGGGCTGCCTTTGCCTTGGCGGTGATATTGAAGTCGGAGTAGTGCTTCTGCAAAATGGGCAAAAGGTATTTGCGGTTTGCCGAAGCCTGTGCCGAGAGTTTGCCTTTGTTCATGCGCAGAATGTTGAGGTAGTCGAGATGACTGCCCAAGACAGACGGCTTTATGCCTTTTTTCTCTTCTTTTTTCATTTCCGCTATTTCTTGCGCCACCTTGCCGTCAAGATATTTTATGGCTTTGTCCGTAATGTTGGTTGCGGGCGTTTTGCCTGTCATGCTGTTTAGGCGCAGAAGCATGGTGGTGATGCCGGAAGTTATGTCGCGGCTCGAGGGCATATTGGGAAACCAGCCGAAACCGCCGTCCTCGCGTTGCAGGCGTGCAAGGCGTTCCTCAAGATTTCGCTCCCTCGCGCCCGATTGCAACTCGTCGAACGTGCGTGCCAGCGAGCGGCGGCGCAGTGATATGTTGTCGGCGTTTGCCGCCCATGGCGTTTCGGTGAGGATAATGTTTTTGAGGTCCTGGTTGCGGAGCAGCGCGTTTTCGAGCAGTGTGTCGGCTGTCTGCTCGTTTGCCCAACGTTTTGCAGCCTCTTTGATTTCGGGCGAGATTGTCGCGATTTCGTGTTCGAGCGATGCCGCGTAATAAGATGCCGCAAGCGTGAGTGCGTCCTCCCATTTGGGCGTGTCGATTGACGGTAATGCCTGTAGTGCAAGCCATGTGGGGTTGGAGGTGTATTCGATTGTCAGGCGGCGGTTGGTTGCGCCGGCTTTGTTGCCAGTAAGCGTGCCGGCGATGTCAATCGTGTGTTCTCCGCTGCCTTTGATGGTGAACGGCATGGAGGCTATAACCTCAACTTTGTCGGAGAACAGCAGCAGGTAGTGCTGTTCGCCGTCGGCGAAAGTACCGCAGTCGGCGGTTATCTTGCAGATGAGCAGCGGCGATGTGAGACTTTCCCCGGCTTTGAATGGGAATGCCACAACGGTTTCGCCCTTCGCGCCAACGCTGAACCTGACGGTTTCCTGTTTTATTACGGCAAGGTTTTCCGCGTCCTGTATTGTCATGACCGCTTTGCCGCTAAGGGTTTTCCCGGAAAGGTTCTTGAGTGTTGCGGGGATTGTTGCGTCGTCGCCAAGACGCAGGAAGCGCGGCATGTTCGGCTGTACCATGAACTCTTTTGTAACTGTTGCCGTGGTGTCGGCTTCAACAAAATTCATCGCCTTGGTGTGGGCAAGAATTTTCACGTTCCAGCGCGTCATGCTTTCGGGAGTTGTGAAAGCGATAGTGAGGTTGCCGTTTTCGTCAGAGCGCAGCGCGGGGGCGAAGTATGCCGTTTCGGCGAAGTTTTCCCGCAGCGTTTTTTGCGGGGCTGCTTCTTGTGCACCGGCAGAAACCTCCGGTCTTATGGCATTGTCAGCTGTGGCTTTCGCCATACCTCTTACAGAAAGTTTTGCCGTGGACATCTGCGTTCCGCTGTCATAATCGGTGATTCGTTCACACAAATCCAACACATCTTCTCCCACCTCTTTTCTCGCGTCTTTTCTTTCGGGGAAAGGATAGTACATTATGAGTTCGTCAAACTGCAACTTGGGAGCTTTTTCAAACTTGAACGGATTGTAGTAGTGGCTGAAACTCATGCCACGGTTGGATGCGCTCCAGATGACACTTGGGACGTTTCGGCTGAGGTATATCGGGGAATACCAGTAGTTCTTTGCGAATTTGTCGAGCGAGGCATCGTAAATTGTGGCGATTGCCGAAGCCTTTGCCGGTGTCGTTCCGTCGGGCTCGCAGATTTGCAGCCGCCATTCTTCCTTTTGGTTTGGGCGCAGACGGTCGCGGAACGAGGTCCATTTGTATTTCAAGGTTTTGTTCGGCAGGGCTTTCTTTATAATGATGTTCTCCTTGTAGAGTTCACCATCTTTCATGAAGCCAAGCACCACGGAGATGCCGTCGCCGTATTCTTCCTTGTAGTCGTAAACAAGCTTCTCGGCGGAGTTTGAGAGTGCTATCTGCCTGCTTTCAACAAGCTTTCCGTTGGCTATCACGTCGTAGAAAGCCGTAACGTTGTTGAGCGAAGAGGCTATGCTTGCAGTTGCCTTGCCGTCGGTAAAACTTTCGTCGGGCGAGTAAAGGCGTATGCGCTCGGCGGGGTCGGCGGCTTGGGTGTCGTTTACGGAGAAAAGAATGAAACTTTTCTTTAAGTCGTAAACGGTGTCTGTTTCGCCGTCAAGTTGCGTGTGCAGCGTGTATTTGCCTGAAGAAAGATTTGAGAGGCTCTTTATTTCAACAGGCTCGTTTGCGGTGAACGCCCCTTCGGCGCAAAGCTCCGAACCTTTATATATTGAGTATTTTCCTTTGCCTTCGGTTAGCTCTTGCAGTATGTTGCGCAGCGTGAAGTTGATGGCGGGGATGTTGCCTTTCTCTATCTTTTGCGGAATGTCGCAGCTTAGCATTGCGGCACGCTTGCCCGCACTGAGGTTTAGCTGTGTCTCTTGCGTTTCTCCCGCTCCCGATGTTACGGTTGCCGTTACTGTGAACATATACGTTGTGTTGGGAACGAGTTTCGCGTTTGTTTCTTCAGAATCATAGGCTATGGGTACACGCATTGTGAAGTTGCCCTCGCCGTCGGCTGTTGTAGTGTCGCTCATGATAATATCATTGTCGCTTTCCCTGTAAAACCAGCTGAAACTCGTCCGCTTCACTTTATACGAAACCTTTGCGTAGGAAACGCCCGCTCCGGTAAAGGCTGTGGCGCGTCCCTTGACGCTTATCGTGTCGCCAAGGGCGTATTTTTCCTTTGGCTTTTCGGTTGTAACTTCGAATGTAGGGCGTTTGTATTCCTCTATTCTTATTCCTACGGAGTTTTCTCCGTTTGCATTTATGTTGTAATAGCCCGGCATTACTGTTGCCGGCAGTGTGAAGTCTGCGCCAAACGCCCCGAACTCGTCGCTGTTCACTTCCTGCGTGCTCATAACCTTGTTGTTGGGGTCGGTGAGCGTTAGTTTTATTTTCTTGTCATAAACAGTGTTGAAATCATCGCCTTTTTGACGGTACACAATCCCACCCACGCAAACTTTTTGCGACGGTCGGTAAACGGCGCGGTCGGTAAACAGGCGGTATTCCTCGCTGTTTTTTTCGTTGTTTGAGGGAAAATGGGCGTAGCCGTAGAAATTGGCAAACGGGCTGTATTTGTCGTTGGCGTTTTCGGCATTGTAGCGCGAGTGGTTGCTGCGCGCCACAACCACTTCGCCCTTATCGTTGGTGGTGTAGGTTGCTGCCGTCTTGCCGTCCCTTGCGTCGTATTCGTTCACCTTTGCTCCGGCAATGGGCTTGCCGCTGCGGGCGTTCACAACCGAAATGCGTACGCGTTTGTCGGGCAGAGGCAAAAACATGGTGCGCAGGTTGCTGACGTAAAGAATGCTGTAAGAGTCCGCGTCCTTGTTTTGCGCGTTTTTGAACATATAAACTCCCGGCTCAGCGGGGGCGGAATACGAAAAGCTGTCCTTGAAATGAAAATATTCCTTGTCTGCGGTTATGCTCTTTGAGTAAACCGTTATTCCGTTCTTTGCGTTGGGTTTGAACTTCCTTGCAAGCTCGCGGTCGCTCTCAATCTGCATTGCCGTGTAGGGCAGGCGGAACATTTGTATCTCTATGTTTTTTGCATTGTCGGCATTTATTTTTCCGCGCAGTGTCTCGCTGGGGAAAGCGGTGTTTTTTGCAAAGCTGGCAAATACGTTTTGCGTCTTCATCTCTTTCATAATGTTACGCAAAACGGCGGCCCGGGGATTCTTGGCATACAACTGCACCCCTTTCTTTGCCAAACTGTAGCGCAGGTCTTCGGTTTCGCATTCGCCGCTCCTCATTTTGCCGCATATATATATGTATGCCTCAACGGCGCATGGGTTTTGGGCGTATTGTTCCATAAGTTTGCGTGCCAGGGTGTATGACGTGTGGGTTGTGTCGTTGTATTTCCCTGAGAAGTAGTCGTTGCTTTCGCGGCTCAGCGAGTCCAATGTTGCCAGAACCACGGCATCCGCATTTCCCGCCTTGCGGTAGTGGTCAATGAAGCGGCTTTCTATGTCGCGCCGTTTCTGTTGTATTTCCTCTCTTGTGAACGAAGTGTTCCTCATGTTGTTCAAGGCGTTCGCAGCATTCCTGCAAACCACGCTCAGCAGGTCGCCGTTGTAGTGTTTGCTTGCGCCGCCTTTTTTTACGGCGGGCATGAATTCCGCCGCCTTGCGGTTGTTGAAGACCGTGAGGTCTTTCGTGGCTTCGAGTATGCACTCAATGGCTCTGTTGCCTTCGGTTGGGTCGCGGAAGTCCGAATTGTTCGAGTGCATCCTTGCCGCCACCAGCATCCACAAAGCGCGTTCCGCCGGGCGTTTCTCGTTTACGGCAATGCTGTCCAGTTTTTTTATTTCCGCCTTTGCGCTGTCGGGCGAAATGTCCCATTGCATCTGCAATGCGCATACGGCGGCTTTCAGCATCTCTCCTGTGTCGCCCTGCCGTGCGGCTTGCGAGTATATGCCGCGTATCTCTGCGAGGGCGGTCTTGGGCAGGTCTTTGTCCATGGCTTTGCCGGCTTTTTCCCAAAGTTGCTTGTAGTTTTGTGCAAACGCGGCGTTGAGCGAAACGAGCGCCACTGCCGTCATGAGGGTTCTTCTGAGTTTCATGATCACTGCGTATTTGAATGCAAAGGTAATGTTTTGCTTATATATAATGCGTTGTTTGCGCCATAGTTAGTGTGGCGGCTTTTTAATAAAATGCGCAGATTGCCGAAATCTTGCCTGCTTGTGCGATGTTTTTGCATGAAAAAGAGAGGCATGGTTTTCAAAAGAAACCATGCCTCTCTCGTAAAAGTCGGGGTGACTGGATTCGAACCAGCGACCTCGCGCCCCCCAGACGTGTACTCTAACCGGACTGAGCTACACCCCGCTTTTGCTTGCGCCAAGACTGCTGCGGCTTCCGCCATTTGCCGCCTTTCTGCGTTTGCGAGTGCAAATGTATGGCGTTTTTCTGAAATATCAAAAAATAAATCCATATTTTTGCCGTGCAAAACGAAATTTCATCCCTCAATGATATATAAGGTAACTCCTCCAAGCAGGTTCGCGCAAACGAAAACGGTTCTGCCGGCATCGAAGAGCATATCAAACCGTGTGCTGATTATAAACGCGCTGAGCGGCTCACCACAGAATGTGGCCAACCTCGCCGAGTGCGACGACACGGCTGTGATGCTCAAAGCCCTGCACGGCGCAAACGATGCGGCAAAAGCGGTTGACGTTCACGGCGCGGGTACTTCCATGCGCTTTCTCACGGCCTATTTCAGCCTTTCGCAGGAAAGGCGCGTGATGACCGGCTCGCCGCGTATGCTGCAACGCCCCATAAGCATACTTGTTGATGCCCTGCGCAGCCTTGGCGCGGATATAGAGTATGCTGGCAACGAGGGTTTTCCGCCGCTAAGGGTTGGCGGGGGAAATATGCACGGCGGCGATGTCGCGCTCCCCGCGAATGTCAGTTCGCAATACGTTTCAGCCCTGCTGATGATAGCACCGTGCCTTGACGGCGGGCTTCGCATGAGGCTTGAGGGCGGCGTGGCTTCGCGCCCTTATATAAATATGACTATGGAGCTGATGAAGGAGTTTGGCGCAAAAGCCGGATGGATTTCCGATAACGAAATCAAAGTGGCAGAGGGCGCATATACGGCAAAACCGTTCACCGTGGAGAGCGACTGGAGCGCGGCGTCGTATTGGTATGAAATCACGGCGTTGGCTGGGAGCGCCGGAATGCCGGTCGCGCTTCCCGCCTTGTATAAAAACAGTTTGCAGGGCGATGCGAAAGGTGCGGAGTATTTCGGAAAACTCGGCGTGGAAACGCGGTTCGCCCCCGATGGGGCGGTGGTGGAATATGCGGGCGGCGGATGCACTCGGCTTGAAATCGACATGAAGGGCGAGCCTGACCTCGCCCAGACGTTTGTCGCGACTTGCTGCGGGCTTGGAGTGAAGTTCAGGTTTGACGGTTTGGCAAACCTGCGCGTAAAGGAGACCGACCGCATAGCCGCGCTTGAGAACGAGATGCGCAAGTTGGGCTATGTGATAGGCGACACGCCCGACGGCACGCTGTTTTGGGACGGCACTCTCTGCCCCCCGCAGGAAAACGCGGTGATAGAAACATACGATGACCACCGCATGGCTATGAGCATTGCGCCCCTGTGCATAAAGACGGGCAGCGTTTTGATAGACAACCCGCAGGTGGTTGCCAAGTCCTACCCGCGCTATTGGGACAACCTGCGTGCGGCGGGCTTCGGGGTGGAGGAGACAAATTTGTAGCGTTATGTTCCCTGTTATATTGGTTGGGCTGCTTGTTGCGGGCATTGCGGTTTTCGCGGTGTATATACGCCGCAACCCCTTTGACGAGATACCGCAAAAGGAGAAGCCGGGCGATTGCAACGAGCAGTGCGGCACGTGCTTTGACATTTGCGCCGCATCGAAGATATTACAGGCGGAAGTTGCGGAGAGTGTGGATTTTGACGACTCCGAACTTGACGCTTGGGCAGGGACAAAGGCTGGCGAATACAGCGACAGCCAGATAGAGGTGTTTGCCGGCATTCTCGAGTCGCTCACGTCCGATGAGGCGGGGAGGTGGATGGAAAGTTTGCGCCGCCGCAACATAGAGCTGCCCTCCGCCTTGCGCGACGAGGCGATAATGATAATCAACAAGGAATAGCGCAAAAGCCTTGAAACGCAATAACGCCCTGATAAACAAAGAATTGCCCTTGTTTTGAGATGTGCTTGCAAGGCTTTGTCTTTCAGGGACTTGAAACGGGCGAAAAAAGGTCTGATGTAGTCTGGATTACATCAGACATAATTTTTTCTACGTCCTATGTAGTTTTTCCTGCACCAAATGTAGTTTTTGGGGTGTTTTGAAAATGGCAAGCGGTTTCTGTTTTGCGGAAATTGTAATTACGGCGGCAGCCGCCCGAAACGTGTCGTGCAAAACCGCAACCGTAATGTTTTTCCCGTGCAAAAAATCAAAGAAACATTGCCATATATGCCGGGAGATATAATATGTCCCTTTCTTTGCGCAGGTCTTTCGTATAAACCAAATATTTGTTTTTTATCCGCGCAGAAAATTTTCTGCAAAAAGCGTCCAACGAAGTATGCGCCTTGTAACCGGATGATTTCACTTCGACAGGGCTTATCTTGTCGGCTTCGGCAATCAGAAAATCCACTTCGTAATTGTGCTTTCCGCTTTCTGTGGGAAACGTGTAATAATACAACTCATGCCCGGCTGCTTTCAACATTTGGGCGATGACATTCTCGTAAACATATCCTAAATCAGCACTCAGCTTGTCGCTGAGAAGTTTATGGTAAATAATATTGTCAGTGAACGCCTTGTCCCAGAATGCAAGAGTGACGAACAATCCAGTGTCGCCTGCAAACATTTTGTATTTGTAAGGATTACGGTGTAAAGCCATTCCTGCACTTGGGTCATTGGCGTGATAAGCCATGTTGGCCACCATTGATTCCCTGATTTCTGAAATTATTTCCGTTAATTCGGAATTGCGCGTGCCATCTGTCGCGCTCCATGCCAGATACCTGTTGGCATTGCTTGTAAGTTGTGCAGGAATCTGATGGAACATCTTTGAAGCATTGCCTGTTGGGTCTATTTTGTTGAAGTCGTCTTCGTACAGTGTTATGATGGAACGTTTCACACTGTCCACCTTTTCAAGATTGTTGGTCTCAATATAGGAAGCTACGGCCTGCGGCATGCCGCCAACAAGCATGTATAAACGAAAGTCGCGCATTAGCTTGCGGTTTGTGGCATCTCCCAAGGAAATTCTGCCGTGGAAACAGTCTCGCAGCAGTTTTATCGTTGCCGTATCGCCAAGCGCCCACTTGAACTCTTCATAATCCATCGGGTGCATATACAGTTTGACCTCCTCGCTGGGAATAAGGATGTCCTTGACATTCTTGCGGATTGAAATCAGCGAACCTGTTTCTATGTAATCGTATCTTCCGTCTTTTACAAGATACTTGATAGCCTGCCTTGCTTTTGGCACGAGTTGGACTTCATCGAAGATAATGGCAGACTTACGTTCTTTCAACTCTATGCCATATTCCAGCTGAAGTCGCATGAAAATGCGGTTAAGGTCGGATACGTCATTGAATAAGTCTCGGATTTCGGGGGAACACGCGGCGAAATCCACTAATATATGGGTGTCGTATTCATTTGTTGCAAATTCTTCAGCTACAGTGGATTTCCCGACACGCCTTGCACCCTGTATCAGAACAGATGTTCTGCCTTCATCAGTCCGCTTCCATTGCAGAAGTTTATCGTAAATTTTTCTTTTGAATATCATGTGTTGATTTTATCATGTGCAAAGATAGCGAATTTGCACAAATCTCAAAATGTGTATATGCGAAATCTGCGCGAATCTCAATATGTTCGGGCGGAGTGCATAATTCTCGGAATTGTTACGGTGCAATAATACAGTAATCTCGCTTTCCAAACAAATCTAAGGCTTGACTTGTTTTTCAAGAGTTTGCGATTGGCGAAAAAAGGTCTGATGTAGTCTGGATTACATCGGACATAATTTTTTCTACATTGGACATTGTTTTTCCCATGTCCGATGTAGTTTTCGGGATGTTTCGAGAGGGGTAAGCGAATTTGGTATTGCGCCATTTGTCGGGGCGTATGGCATACGCCCTTTACGCCACCGCGTGAGCCGCGTAGCAAACCGCTGCCGCGACATTGCAAGTCCGCGCAATTCAGGGC
>DKDC01000018.1:12277-30363 GCA_002451695.1 Prevotellaceae bacterium UBA6858
CAATTCAGGGCGTATGCCATACGCCCCTACGTTGGCGCAATTCTTTGGCTAATTGTGCGTTGTGAGTTTGTAAAGGTTGTGGCATACGCCCTTTACGCCACCGCATGAACCGCACCGCAAACCGCCTCCGCAACATTGCAAACCGCGCAATTCAGGGCGTATGCCATACGCCCCTACGTTGGCGCAATTCTTTGGCTAATTGTGCGTTGTGAGTTTGTAAAGGTTGTAGCATACGCCCTTTACGCCACCGCGTGAGCCGCGTAGCAAACCGCTGCCGCGACATTGCAAACCGCGCAATTCAGGGCGTATGCAATACGCCCCTACGGCGGCGCAATATCTTGATTAATTGTGTTTTGCTTAAATACGCAAATCATATTTGCTGCATAAGTTTTATTGTTTCAGACAGGGCGTGGATTATGTGGATGTAATGTTTGGTGTCGTCAAACGAAAGTGCGCGTCCCTTTCTGTCCTTCAGCCACTTTTGGGCGGGCAGATAACCGCCGATGTGGAAGTTCCACACCGCCTCGGGAATGTTCCCGAAGTACTGCTCTTGGTTTATCCACACCTGGCTGTCTTTCCGTTCAAGTTGCTCAACCAGTTGCGAACCGCCTGTCGGGAATGTGGTTGTGCATTTCCAGTTTTGGGCGTTGTTCATAAGATGCAGGTCAATGAGCTTTTGCCCTATTGCGGCAAGCCGGTAAAACTCCGCTGCGGATGACGGCAGCGGTATTCTCGGAAAATCTGTTTTCAGAAATTCCCTGTATCTGTCCCTGTACAACGGCGAATGAAGCACAGCGTAAATATATGCCAGCAGCTCTTCGGGGCTGGTTTCCTTTCCAATGGCGTTGTTGAACTTCCGCCACTCGTTTTCGTCAAGGTTGGGGCGTTTCACTTCCTCTCCAAATTCCTCTGTGTAGAGGTAGAGGGGGGAAGCGTAACCACACTCTTTTGTTTTGTTGGAAATGCAGCAGATGTCTGCAATAGAATCTGTAACCGATATGTGTGCCCATTCATTTCCCGCTATTTGCCGGCAAGTTAAAAGGGCAATGTTGTTATGTCCAATAAAGTTTTTCGCCAGAGTTTCCCTCGGTCTTTCAACTAATTTTGTGTTGTAATAAATAAGCCTTTTGTCAAAGGGCCTGTAAGAATATTCTTGTATGAAACCTTCAGACGATTTTCCATAAGTGGCAGACACTTTTTCTAAAAGATTGTTTTTCTCAGAGCTTACAAGAATTTTGTCTTTGGCAGTTGCGGCAGAAACATTTGTGAGGCAAAAGAGTTCGTCAATTTTCACGCCTTTCTCGTATTCCTGCATCAGTTCAAAATTCTTCGGCACGAAGAAATACATGGGCGCGACAGGGTTCAGCTCCTTGTAGCCCACTTCGGAAAATGTGATGTTTGACAGAAAACCGTATTTTTCCTCACGTTTGCCGTAAAGGTCGTAATAAAAGACTTTTCCAAGCTCTTTGGCCTTTTTCCTGCCTGTCTTTACAAACAGGTTTATGCTTACGCCCTGCTGTATGTCGAACACATTCTCGTCGGGCGAGCCGTCGGGGCACATCTCTTTCTTCTTGCTGTTGCCGTGAAGGTTGATGGTGTATATCTTGTCAAAGGCGTTGAGCAAATTCCAGCGCATGCCGCGGAAAGTGGGGTTGTCAAGGAATCCGTGGGGATTGACAAAGCCGATTACGCCGCATTTGTTGCGCTCCACATAATCCTGCGCCATGCGTATGAACTTCACATAGTCGTCGTTTATCCATTTTGGGTTGCGTTCTTTCAACCGTGTTTTTCCGCCAGGCTCTTTCTTGTAGCTCTCCATAAGGTTCATAATCCAATCGCCCTTGTTCTGGCTTTCCCCGGAATAGGGCGGGTTGCCGAGCATCACCATGACGGGGCAGTCGCGCTTGACGCGGTTTGCGGCGGATGCCTCATCACTGAGCCATTGTGCAAACACAGTGTCTGTGTCCGGGTGGATTTCTTCGAGCGAGTTGGTCAGGTATATTTTCAGGCGTTTGCTGTTTGCGGTGTGTGTGAAGCCTGTTTGCTGGAGCAGTATGTCGAGCTTCAGATGCGCCACCGCGTAGCTTGCCATGAGGAGTTCGAAGCCGTGGAGGCGGGGCAGCAGATGGTCGCTGACATACCCCTGCCACATTCCCTGCATACCGCAGAATTTTTCGTGGATAAGGTTCACGACTTCGGCAAGGAATGTTCCTGTGCCAGTGGCGGGGTCGAGAATTTGGACGCGGTGCATTTCCCTTTTGACGGTGGGGGCGGAAGCCTTCCTGCCCTTTCCGGGGTCCAGGTTCTTCACATTGTGCATGAACTTGGAGCAGTCGGCAAGCCCTTCCGCGATTCCGAAATCATGCTGCAGGATTTCGTCGGCGGCACGCACAATGAACTGCACCACAGGCAGGGGAGTGTACCACACGCCTTTCGACTTGCGCAAAGAGGGGTTGTAAGCCGTAAGGAAATCTTCGTAGAAATGTATCATAGGGTCGTGGCGCGCCCCGCTTTTTGCGTAACTTTTCATCACCTTCTTCATGTCGGTGGCGCGGAATACGTTCACCAAGTCGTCAACTATCCACGCAATTCGCTCGTCAAGGTCATAGCCGGCTAACTGCTGGAATATGTTGCGCAAAAAGGGGTTTGTCTTTGGAATCAAGCTGGCGGCTTCCTGACGCGAAAAATCTTCGGGCGTGTTGTCGTGCAAGCGGGCGGCAAACATTCCGTATGCTATTGTCTGCGCGTAGATGTCGGCGAAGCCTTGCGGCTTAAGGTCGTTGATCAAGACTTTGCGGAAAGCCTGGAGCTGCCCTTGCAACTGCCTGTTTGCCCCCGAAACATCGTCATTATCCCCGGCGAGAGAAAAAGCCTTGCAGATGGTTGACGCCAATATGCGCGCCTTGGCTGCCATTTGCCCGGCAAGACGTTTGGCGGAAGTAACGGGGGAGGGCCGGGTGGACTGAATATGGCCGACAAGCGCAATGAAATCCTCAACATTGCCTTTGCACAGGCATATTTCATCGCCGCACACTTCTGCAAGGCGCACATTTTTCACCCATTCCCCATTTTCATAAAGATGGAAGTCGAGGTAGTCGGTGAATATGATATGGTCAAGGCTTTTCTTGTAGCGGGTGAATTGTTCCTTGTTCTCTTTGCGTCCGTCAAGGTCTCTGTTGTCAATGTCCTTGGCTTCTATGTAAAATACAGGCGTGTTGGTTTTTTGCGAGGAAATGATGAAATCGGGTGCGCCGCAATCAGTCCTTGCCGGCTCGTTGATGACAACAAAATCCGGCAGCATTTCATTGAGCAGCTGCTGAAGCATAGGGCGGTAGGAATGCTCGCGGGCATCCCCGGTGCGGAATTGTTGGTTTATTGACTTTATGTATTCAGGTATGTTCATTATTGCGTAAATACAAGAAAAGGATGATATTTCATCAGTCCGCTTCCATCGTGGAAGTTTTATCGTAAACTTTTCTTTTGAATAATCATTGGTTAATTTTATCGTGTTCAAAAATAATAAACGCGGCGCAAATCTCAAAATGTATTTCAACAAAATCAGCGCTAATCCCGATTTGTTTTTCAACAAGTTGCATGACCCCGAAAAAAGGTCTGATGTAGTTTAAATTATGTCTGATATAATTTTTCCTGCATAGGACATAGTTTTTCCCATGTCCGATGTTGTTTTCGGGGTGTTTGGGAGAGAGTGCGCGGTTATGGTTTTGCAATAATTGCAGGGGCGTATGCAATACGCCCCTATGGCGGTGCAATTCTTTGGCTAATTGTGTTCTGTGTGTTAATGAGTGTGTGCGGTATGCACTGGTACACTACCACATGAAACGTTACATACAAAACTTATCCGTAATGTTTTTCCGCGCTGTGGATGTTGGGAACGGTTGGCAAATGTGTTTGTTTCGCTCACTTTATGAACATAGTCATGTAAAATGGCAAATATAAGCAGTGGCTTTCTGTTTCCAGGTTGTTGCAGCTCATCACTATCCGGCGGTTTGTCTTGTCGGCAAAAAGACTTTGCGCCATATCAAGCGAGGCGTGCTTTTTATAGTCCTTTCCCGATTTCACTTCTATAATGGAAATTTTGCCACTTTCCGGAAACACGAAGTCCAGCTCGTGCTTGCTCTTCCTGTCGTAATAGTTCAGGGATATGCCGTGCTTGACCAGTTCGCCCGCCACGTAGTTCTCGGCAAGAGCGCCTTCGTTCACAAACAGATTGCCTGTCAAAACCTTGGCTTGTATGTTGTCGAGCATCGTGGCGCACATCAGCCCGCTGTCAACAAAGAAAAGTTTGTACAGTCTGAGGTTTTCGTGGCTTGGGAACGGCAGCTCAAATGAACCCACGTTGAAGGAATAGTATGCCATTCCCGCATCAACCAGCCACTGTGTGGGTGTTCCGTATTTGCGCCGTGAGGCGTTTTTCTCTATTGAAGCGAGAATGAAACGCTTGTCTTGTTTGCTCAGTTGTCCGGGAATGGCGTCGAACACGGATTTCACAAGCAGTTTGTCTTTTCCCGCATATTTGGATATGTCGTTGCGGTAGCCTGTGAGAATGTCTTTTTGGTTGGTGATTGTTTTGTTGAAATCTTCATTGGCGAGATATGTTGCCACAACTTCGGGCATACCTCCCACTATCAGGTATTGGCGGTAACGCTCCATGATTTGCTGGTGGAGGAAGTCGGGAACGGGACGAAGATTTTCATAGCAGTCTTTCAGTGCGCCGATTACATCTTCGCTGATATTGCAAGCCCACAAAAATTCCTCGAAATCAAGAGGGAACATATCCAATTCATGCTCGAAACCAACAGGATAAGATGAAACATCCTTGTAGTTGATGCCGAGCAATGAGCCTGACTCTATATAATCATACTGTCCGTCCTCCACCAAGAACTTTATTGCAGTTCTCGCTTTGGGGCAGGACTGTATTTCATCGAAGAAAACCAATGTTTTTCCAGGCTCCAAAGGTCCGAACCCCATGGCCGACAGATTTATAAGTATGGTTCGGGCGTCAAGGTTTCCTTCAAAAGCTTGCTTTGCCGCAGGCATTTGCTCGAAGTTGATTTCTATGAAATTCTCGTAATTGGCTTTTGCAAACTGGCGTACAATGGTGGTCTTGCCCACTTGTCGTGCGCCTTTAATCAAGAGAGCTTTGTTTGCCATCTCCTTTTTCCATGCCGTTAATTTGCTGATGATTTTCCGCCTAAACATAACCTGCAACTTTTTTCCAGCTTTTACGATGCAATATTACAACTTTTTTCCAGCTTTCAAGCGGCAAACTTGCGACTTTTTTCCAATGACTTTGGACTTTCTTGGCGTATTTGTTTTTCAGGGACTTGAAAGCGGCGAAAAAAGGTCTGATGTAGTTTAAATTATATCAGACATAATTTTTTCTGCATAGGACATAGTTTTTCCCATGTCCGATGTGGTTTTCGGGGTGTTTGCGAAAGGAAAATTTATTTGGGTTTTGCGCCATTTGTAGGGGCGTATTGCATACGCCCTTTACGCCACCGCATGAACCGCATTGCAAATATGTTCAGCAATTGCAGGGTTTTAAGGATAATTATGCTACTTTTGCTATGCTGTATTATAAAGATAATGGTGTCTTGAATGGCGATGGTGGATTACATATTTTATAGGGTGTATTGGGCTTATAAGAGGAAAGGGGAGGCGGCAAGGGTTCTCAGTCTGTTGTATGTGGCGATGGTTCTTGCGTTTTTCTTATATCCGTTCGCAATGTTCTTGTGTGAGCTTTTAAGGGATCCGGGACATAAAAATGACGGATGCTTGTTTTTCATTTATCTGCTGGCGGTGTTGGCATACTCCTGTTTCAGGTTTTTCCCGAACAAAAATATAAGCCTGATAAATGGAAAATACGACAAAAGCCATTACAACAACACTGTTCCAAATTGGTGTTTCTTTGCAATTCTTCCATTATCCGTGGTTTGGGGAGTTACAGCTTATTCTTTTGTAGTGAAGTTGCTTGTAAAGCCATTCGCTTTGAGGGGGATTGTGTATAGTCTGCTGCAGGCAGGTTGAAAGGCATCAGAACCTGAAGCCGTAGAACAGGCGCACGCGCCATTTCATGTTGTATAGCTCAAGCTGCCTGGAGTTTCCGATGTTGGAAATGTCGAGTGTGCCGGACGCTCCGGCGAAGTTGCGCTTCCACGAACAGAGCATCGCGCCACGGTTGGCGATGAAGAAGTTGGGGAAACGGATTTTTGACTTTGTGGTTGTTGCGTCCCCGCTGATGTTGCCGTGGTCATAGACAACGAGGGTTGGGAGCGACGAGAGGTGGAGCATCCAGCGGCGGCCTATGCAGAAGTTGTGGCCGTAGCCTCCGCCTATGGCGAAGTTGAGGCTTTTCAGCGTGGCTTTGTTGAACGGCAGTCCGTCTTGCGGCGATATTTTTGTGTATCTCCATTGTGCCGATGCGCCAATGAGCCAGCTGCCCGCGCTTTTGCGCTGGATGTATGACTGGGAGAAAGCGGCGGGAAAGGAGAAGCGCCTGCCGTTGAAGGCGTAGTAGAAATTGGCGGCAAGTCCCTGCCGGTTGAGCGTGCCTTTGGGCATTTTGTATTTTTCGCCGCCGTATGTAACGCTGCCTTTGTCGGTTTTTGCCGCCTCGTATATGACATCGAAGCCCATGCGGTTGCCGTAGGATGTGAGCTGGTATTCCATGTCTTTGTTAAGCCCCGCGAGCTTTGCGGGGTTTATCGCCGCGCTTACTCCGATGCCGCGATAAACGAAGCCCGCGCTTATCGTGGCGCGGAAGCGCGAAGCCCAAAGTCCGGAGAAGCTGTCTCCGTTGTTTTCGCCGCGCATTCCCGTGAGGGCGAATGAGCAGTTTGTGCGGAATTTTACCGTCCAAGGTTCGGAGGGGCGCTTTATGTATGAGGTGTCGATGTTCTTGTTGAAATAGTGGGCGGTGAGCAGCTTGTTTGCGAATGACAGCTTTTTGTCCGCATTTGCAAGCCTTTGTATGCGTTGCTTGTGGCGCAGGGGGTCTTTTATTGCCGTTTTCTTTTTGGAGCGCATAAGCGAGTCGGTCAATTGCAGCATACGCCCGGAGTTTGCGGAGCTTCGCACTGCTTGGCGCAGGCTGTCGAGTTTCGCCGTTTTGCGTTTCACCGCCTTGGGTTTAAGACTGTCGCCGGGGTTTCCGGCACAAAAAGAAAGGTGCGTGGGGCGGTGCGAGGCGTATGATTTAGAAGGGTAAACAGCGGCGGAAATGGCTGTAAACAGCGTTGAAACCGCAAGGAAAAACAAGCTTACCTTTCTCATAATGCGTGAATTATGTTTGTTTATTTCTTGACGTTCGTGGTTTGCTTTTATTGTTCAAGCTCCTGATAATTCGGGATTTCGCGCAAAAACCGGAAATACTTTGCCTCGTAGTCCACGCGGCAGCAGTAATGACTAATTCCGTTTGTGGCAATGAGGTATTTTGTGCGCAGGATTATATTGTACGAGCTTAGCTGCTCGAACACTTTCCTGGTAATGCTTATTGTGGGTGCTTTGTATTCTATTATAACAAGGGGCTTGCCTTGTGCGTTGAACACTACGCTGTCGCAGCGTCGCTTTTTGCCGTTTGCGCAAAGTTCCATTTCGTTACCCATGAGCGCGGCGGGGTAGCCCTTGCGGTCGGTGAGGAAACGGATGAACTGCTGGCGCACCCATTCCTCGGGGGTAAGGGCTACGTAGCGGCGGCGGAGGAAGTCGTATATAACAGTCTTGCCTTCGCTCTGGTTTATTTTTATGTCGGCAATGGGCAGGTTTAACGCAAACATTTGCTACTTTTGCAATAGTCTTGGCGCGTCTGCGCCAACGGATGCAAATATAAGAATTATAATGAAAACTCGCGAGGATATAGTGGGCAATTGGCTTGTGAGATACACTCACAGGCCGCTTGACGGCTTTACTCCATATGTGCTGCTTACAAATTTCAACAACTATGTTGACTTGTTTTGCGAGCAGTGCGGAGTAGAGGCGGTTGGCTATGGTGCGAATATGCGCACGGCGGTTGCCGACGGAATAACAATCGTGAATTTCGGAATGGGAAGCCCCAACGCGGCTCTTGTAATGGACTTGCTTAGCGCGGTGAAGCCGGCGGCGTGTTTGTTTTTGGGCAAATGCGGCGGCATTTCCGACAAGGCACGGCTCGGAAGCTACATACTCCCTCTTGCGGGAATACGCGGGGAGGGTACGAGTAACGACTACTTTCCGCCCGAAATCCCCGCTCTGCCGGCATTCATGCTTCAAAGGGCGGTGTCAACTTCCTTGCGCGACGCTCACCACGACTATTGGACGGGGACCGTTTACACCACGAACAGGCGTGTGTGGGAACACGATGAAAAGTTCAAGGACTATTTGCTTAAAACCCGCGCCATGGCTGTGGACATGGAAACGGCGACGCTTTTCAGCTGCGGTTTTTACAACCACATCCCAACCGGGGCCTTGCTGCTTGTGAGCGACAATCCCATGACGCCCGAAGGTGTGAAGACTATGGAGAGCGATGAACACGTAACTAAGAATTTTGCATCGGAGCACGTGGCTTTCGGAATAGCCTCGCTCAAACTGATAAAGAACGACGGGCGCACGGTGCGCCATTTGAAATTCGATTACTAAGCGTGGCGACCGTTTTGCGGCTTGCCGATTTATACAAACAACGTGGCTTACACAAAACAAACGGGGCCTTCGTTTGAAGGCATAATGCGCGACATCAACGCCAGAAAGTTCGAGAAGGTGTATCTGCTCGAAGGGGAGGAGAGTTTCTTCATAGACAAGATTGCGGAAGCTCTTTCCAAGATGGTTATGCCCGAAGAGGACAAGGCTTTCAACTATTTCACCTATTACGGCTCGGATGCCGATGTGGGCGAGGTGGTGAACACCGCAAAGAGCAGCCCGCTCGGGGCGGAACATTTGCTCGTGATTGTGCGCGAGGCTCAGCTCATGAACCGTTTGGACGATTTGGCTTATTATCTGCAACGGCCGCTCGACAGCACAATCCTTGTCATATGCTACAAGAACGGGACTGTGGACAAAAGAAAACGCCTTGCGGCTTTGGCGCAGAAGAACGGAGTTCTTTTTGAATCGAAGAAGTTATACGACAGCCAGCTTCCGGGATTCATAAGCGTGTATATGAAACAGCACGGTCTTACGATTACTCCCAAGGCCACCGAAATGATTGCAGGAAACATTGGGGCTGACCTTAACCGATTGAATGGGGAACTTGACAAACTAATAATTTCGATGCCGCAGGGGCAGGGCAACGTTACTCCCGAAATAGTTGAGACGAATATTGGCATAAGCAAGGATTTCAATTATTTTGAACTACAGGACGCAATCGTGAAAAGGGACGTTTTTAAGGCGTTCCAAATAGTACAATATTTTGGGGCTAATTCCAAGGCCAATCCTTTGCAGCGAAATTTGGTGATGCTGTTCCAATTTTTCTCCAAGCTAATGATTTCGTATTACTCGCCCGACAGAAGTCCGCAGGGAATTGCCAAGTGGACTGGCATGACAGAATGGCAGGTGAAGAAAAACATTATCCCCGCACTTGGAAACTATACGGCGCGAAAAGTTATGGAAATAATCGGGAAAATAAGGGAGACAGATGAGCGTCAAAAGGGGATAGGTTTTGATGTAGTGTCAGAGGCGGAACTTGGAATGGACCTTGTATATTTTATACTCCATTAACGGCTTCCGGAGAAAAACAGAAAGCGAAGTATTTTCAGCAAAAACAAAAACACAGCAAAGGCGGGCCGGTTTACGCCCCGCCATTTTTTTGTTCAACATAGTCCCGCCTTTGTTCTGCCCGACAAAATTTTGGCGGGGAAGCGAGAGTTTTTTTGAATTGCTTGATTTTTATTTTCAGACAATAATCAAGTGTTGGGTAAGTGGTATTTTCGGGATATGGTTTTGCGGAATGGAGAATGACGGCGTTGCTGCTTGTGTGAAAACTGTGTGAAACCAGACCGAATTTGTGCATTTGGGAGTGTAGCCTGTGCCTCTTTTTGATGAAAACAGGCGTATTTCGATGAGGGAAAATGGAGTTTTTTGCCTGTTCGGGCAGGGAAATTCTCTATTTTGCCAGAAAAGCCAAACAAGAATTTGAGGCTTTTCCCTCTATTTATAAAGGAGTTTTGCGCGATTTTGAACACTGTAGAATGCGATGCAAAAACGCTTTCAGCACATCTGTTCTGTTTGGCTCAAATTTCGGGAAAAATGCAAGGTTTTGCCCCGCCTGCTTTATGTTTTGCAGATTTTATGATTTACAAAACAACAAGCAAACTCTCGCAAGCATAAAACCGGGCGCAAAAGATAAAGCAAAGGCATGGTGATATCGCATTCGAAAACACGGATTTTGAATTATGAATTAAACAAATGTACGTCGATTAAAAAATGTAAATCCGCAAATATTCAGGAATGCCGAATGAAAATATAGTGGTAAAAGCCAGCTATTTGTCTGTGTTTATTGAAGCTAAACACTGTTTGGAGAGCGAAAATCGTGCGAAAGCCGAAGCTTTTCTGCTAAACGCTGTATCATTTCCAAACATAACTGTTTATAAGCCAAAAAGCAATTGCTTTTTCTGCAAACTCTTTGTATATAGCTGTTTTCGCCCTTTGGTTTGTAAAATGTAAAATGTAAACGAGTTGGCGGTATGTTTCAGGGTTTACAGAAGTGAATACAAGAAAAAGAGGCGCGAATTTACGTTGTAGAAATGTGAATTTACAATTTTTGCACAAAGATTTTTCCTTTTATATTCGTAAATCGTGCGAGTTTTCCGTAAATTTGCACTAAACCATAAAAAACAGAGAAAAATCATGGAAGAACGTATAAGGCAGGTAATGGATTTCTTGGGTTTGTCGCAACAAGACTTTGCGCAAAAACTCGGCATATCCCCTGCTTCGCTTTCTAATATTTTCAACGGACGCTCGAAGCCGACGAACAATCACGTTCAGGCCATACACCGGGCTTTCCCAAAAATAAACACAAACTGGTTGATGTTTGGCGAGGGTGTCATGTTGGATGACGGCGGAAGCGATTTGCAAAATCCGGATATGCCAAATCCGTCCTCCTCACCAAATTTCGGTTTCCCGGAAAATTCATCGGGCGAAGGAAGTGACGGATCGAAAAAAGGAATGGAGGGAATGGAACTTTTTACCACCCTGCCAAATGCTACAGGCGGAACTCAAAATAAGGAAAGGCAAGCAGCGCCGAAAGTCATAACCGAAACCAAAATCATACGTCCCAAGATTTTGGAGATACGGGTTTTCTATGATGACCAGACATTTGAGAGTTTTGTGCCCTCGGAAAAGCGGAATGTTTCACGCTAAACACGACTGTCAAATTGGCAGACGTGTGAAGATTGCGTCATGGGCAGTTTGTAGAAAATTATGGATGGACTAACAGGTTTCAATAAATAGAGCCGTGTTATTAATGTCTCCACTTCTTTTAGCTACGATGTGTATTGTATAGTACAAAATTCATTGATGTTAAATTATTCCAAGTTCAAACAAAACTATATTTGGGGACAAGACAAGAAGTTGTGGTGTTGATAATTCCGTTTACCTTTACTATCGGATAACCCTATCCTATGGCTTGCAGACGGTGGCGGAATATTTGCCGGACACTTCTCATGGAAAAGAAGAAATCTGTGCTGTTTTGACAGTAAATCGTCCGAAATAGGGCGGAAACGTTGTATAAGCAAAATTTTGAAAGGAAGAGGCTGCATGAGCAATGATACCGTTTGGGCGGTATTAAAAACGAGCGGTATTAATTGCGTTTTTTTAGCAATGAAATCGTAGTGAAAACGCTGCTCTGTAGTTTGCTCTAAAGTTATATGCGGAAGTTGTAAAAACTACATCGGATATGGCAAAAACTACATAGGACATAGAAAAAATTACATCAGACGTAGGAAAAATTATATCCGATGTAATTTTGACGGTTTTTAATACGTTGAAAAACAAAAGGTTATCCTGTTTTCTGACAAAATGTATAAAACGCTGTAGGCCAATTGCTTATGAAAAATGTCCGCTCTCGCGCCGAAAGCCGTTCAATGCCGTAAGCTACAGCTTTGTTGTGCGGCGTGCTGCGGCTTATGGCAGGTCATAAAAAAAGACCCTTAATCGGGCCTTTTGTCTGTAATTTTGTAATTCTTGAATTTTTCTCGCGGAAAGTCGAAGATGCCGTCGTCTATTCCCCCACAGCGGAAGTTTGAAATCTTGATTGTGGTCCAGAAAAACAGTACCTTAATTCTTAGGCTCTTGGGGGCTTTTGTTGCCTTGTCCAAATGTATCTGGGCGTGCTTGATGTTGCCCGGTGTCTTGGGCTTTGCGTTGAGAGTTATTATATATTCGTTTTTGTTTTCCGAGTAGCTGTAGTTGAAATTGTTGGGCGAGAAGGTGAACTTTTCGGAATACTTGTCCTTTTTGGGCGAGGCGGCATTGTGTATCTCTATTTCCTTTTTCTTGTTGTCCACCTTGTAGTAGTCCTTGCCGTTGCACCATACGCTGTATCTAGGCTCAAAGAAACGTTTTTTCTTGCCTTTCATACTTATTGTGCCGTTGGCCTTGTACAGTCCCACCAAGTTTATGAAATAGCTTAGGGTAGCCCCCTGCGGTCCATATACTGAGTTGTATGCGGCGTTGAACAGTTGTCTGGCTGCTTGGGCGTTTGTGGGGTTGCCCGCATTTGTGCTTGCGGGTAGGAAAAATGCGGCGATGAGCAGGGGGGCGAATTTTAACCCTCCCTTTTTCAATATATTCATTGGAGTGGATGTTTGGGGAAACGTGCTACCTCACGGCAATCTTTTTCGTGTAGCCGTTATCTGCGTATATTATATATATGCCTTTGGGGAGGGAAAACGTGATTTTCTCGCCGCGTTTCAGCCGGAAAGTGCGAACGGCTTCTCCCGCAGTGGACGCTATTCTCGCAATGCCCGAGAACGTGGCGGATTCCAAGGTTGCCGTTCCGTCCGCATAGGTGGCGCGCAGGGCGTTCTTTGCTGTTTTTGCGGTTTCTATCCAAGTAGGAAGTTCTGTAATGTTTCTGAAAACATTCCATCCTTGTGTGGCTCTGTAGGTGGCGAGCGTTCCTTCGGGGACAATCAGATTTTTGGCGTTGTTCTGGAACGTTGCGGTTGTTATAATTGGCGGGTTCTGCCATTCAGCCCTTACGGTGTCAAGGCTGTTGCAGTAGCCGAATGCCATGTCGCCGATGCTCTCAACGCTTTGCGGGATGCTCACTTCCGTAAGTCCGCTGCCGTTGAACGCGTCTTTTTCTATTGTGGTCACGCTTGTGGGTATGGTTACGCTTTTCAGGTTTTCGCAGTACCAGAACGCCGAGTTGCCGATTGTTTTCACCCCTTGGGGGATGCTGAATTTGACTGCGCTTCCCGCGTGGGCTAAGAGCGCTTCGCCGTCTTTGGTGTAAACGGTGCCGCCAACGGATTTGAAATACGGGTTGTCTCCAGAAATCTCGATGTTGTCGAGTGAGGTGCAGCTCATGAAGCTTGCCGGTTCGATGCTCTTCAGTTGTTTTCCCGCAGAAATGCGCTTTAGGCTGCCGCACAAGGTGAACACGGCGGGATTTATGGCTGTAACCGCTTCGGGAATATCAATGGATTCAAGCGATTTGCAGTTCCAAAACGCGGCGCGTCCTATGTCGGTGATTGTTTGCGGCAGGGTTATGCTTCTGAGCCTTGTGCAGCCGAAAAAGCCGCTTGCCGCGATGCCTTTTACGGCATATTTTTTTGCGGCTTCCCCCTCGCCGTATTCCACGCTGTCGGGTATGATGATGCTTTCATCGCTTTTTGTGTCCGCCTTAACGGTAACGCTGTCCCCGCCTATGGTATATCTCAGGCTGCCGACAACGAACGACTGCGCGTTGGCGTATGAAGCCGCCATTGCAAGGGCTGTTGCGGCAAGAAATAGCTTTTTATGTATCATGCTTGGATATATGTTGGTGCAAAGATAAGAAATAAGCCTCACCCGACAAGTTGAAAATCGGGAGAGGCTTTGTGGTTTGCCTGTTATGTCCCTTGGGTTTATCCCAAATATTCGAGCACGTTTTTCTCTATGCGCTTTGCCGGGTCCTCGTGGGCTTCCTTGTTGAACTTCTCGCCTGTGATGTTCTCGTACAGCTCAATGTAGCGGTTTGAGATGTTCTCCACGATTTCGTCGGTCATTTCGGGAAGCGTCTGCCCCTCCTGTCCCTGGAAATTGTTGCTCAGCAGCCATTCGCGCACAAACTCCTTGGAAAGCTGCTTTTGCGGCTCGCCTTTCTCGAACTTCTCCTCGTAGCCTTCAGAATAGAAGTATCGCGAGGAGTCGGGCGTGTGGATTTCGTCCATAAGCGTAACCTCCCCGTCGTGAAGTCCGAACTCGTATTTTGTGTCAACGAGAATCAGCCCGCGCTTTGCCGCGATTTCTGTTCCGCGTTCAAAGAGGGCGAGGGTGTATTTCTCCATAATCTCATACTCTTTTTCGGGCACAAGGCCTTGGGCGAGGATTTCCTCACGCGATATGTTCTCGTCGTGGTCGCCTATCTCCGCTTTTGTGGTGGGGGTGATTATCGGGGTGGGGAACTTCTGGTTTTCGCGCATCCCCTCGGGCAGTTTCACTCCGCAAAGCTCGCGTGCGCCGGCCTTGTAGGCTCTCCACGCGCTGCCGCAAAGGTAGCCTCTCACGATCATCTCCACGGGATATCCCTTGCAAACGTAGCCGACTGTAACCATGGGGTCGGGGGTGGCGAGCTTCCAGTTGGGGCAGATGTCCTTTGTCGCGTCAAGCTCACGCGAGGCGATGGTGTTCAGCACCTGCCCCTTGAAGGGAATGCCTTTGGGCAGGATGACGTCGAACGCCGAAATCCTGTCGGTTGCCACCATTACGAGCTTCTCGTTGTTTATGTTGTAAACATCGCGTACTTTCCCGTTGTAAACACCCGTTTGTCCGGGAAAATGGTAATCGGTCTTGATTAATGCTTTATTCATTGTCAATGAAATGTTTTGTGTTATGCTCAGTCTGATTTGTCGTCTGCGTCCGGCTCGTCTTCGTCCGGGTCTTCGTGAACGTTGATGCTCACTTTTTTCTGTTCGCTGTCTTTTTCGTAAGCATCGACAATGCGCGTTACGAGCGGGTTTCTCACAATGTCCTTCTTGTCCATTTCCACAAACGCTATGCCCCTCAGGCCTTTCAGTATGCGCATCGCCTCTTCAAGCCCGGAGCGTTGCGCCAGCGGAAGGTCTATCTGCGTGCGGTCGCCTGTAACAATCATTTTGGTGTTGAAGCCCATGCGCGTGAGGAACATCTTTATTTGTGCCGAGGTTGTGTTCTGCGCCTCGTCGAGTATCACCACCGCATCGCTCAGCGTGCGTCCGCGCATAAACGCCAGGGGCGCGATTTGTATGGTGCCGTCTTCGAGCATTTCCTTCAGCCTTGCCGGCTGTATCATCTCTTCGAGCGCATCGTACAATGGGCGCAGGTACGGGTCAATCTTTTCTTTCATGTCGCCGGGCAGGAAACCGAGCTTCTCTCCCGCCTCCACAGCCGGCCTGCTCAGGATAAGCCGCCTCACCTCCTTGTTTTTTAGGGCTTTCACCGCGAGGGCTATCGCCGTATATGTCTTTCCCGTTCCCGCCGGCCCGACAACGAACATCAAGTCCTGCTTTGTGTATGCCTTCACCAGCAATTGCTGGTTCTCGGTCTTGGCGCGTATGGGGCGGCCCTTTATGTCGTAAACTATAACGCCGTCCTCCTCTTCCTCGTACGGCTTCTTGCCTTTCACGATGTCTATGATGTCGGCCTCGCGCAGCGTGTTGTATTTTGCGCACCGGCTAACGAGCAACTGTATTGTGCTTTCAAAATCGGAGATTGCCAGTTCGTCGCCTATTGCCTTGATTACATTGTCGCGCGCCACGATGCGCAGCTTGGGGTAAAGGGCCTTTAGCATACGCAAATAGACGTTGTTTGCCCCGTAGAGCACACGCGGGTCAATTTCATCAATGACAATATGTTTTTCTATCACTGGCGTAATTGTATTTATTGTGCGAAGTTACTTCAAACTCGCATAACCGCAAAATTTGAAGCCGCCATTTTAATGTGCCTAAGCGTTCTTTTTATATTGCGCTTAGGCGTGTATTGGCACGGTGTGGGAGTTTTTCACCTCGCCAATCACGAAAATGCTGTGCAGCGAACCTATGCTGTCTATTTCGCCGAGCGTGTTGAGCACGAAGTCTTGATAGTGCTTCATGTCGCGAACGTATATTTTCATCATGAAGTCGTAGTCGCCTGAGGTGTTGTAGCATTCCGTTATTTCCTCCACCTGCTGTATGGCTTTCATGAACTGCCGTCCGATTTCCTTGCCATGGTGTTTCAGCCGTATGTTGCAGAACACTATCATGCCGTTCCCGGCGCGGGTGGGGTTCACTATTGCCACGTAACGTTCAATGTACCCCTCTCGTTCCAGGCGTTTGAGCCGCTCAAACGTGGGCGAGGGCGACAGGTTCACTTCGTATGCCAGCTCTTTTGTGGTGTATTTGGCGTTCTGCTGCAAAAGCTTCAGTATTTTCACGTCAATGTTGTCAAGATATTCCATGCTGCAAAATGGTGTATGCGGAGAATTATATTCTGTTGTAAATGGCAATCTTCGGCAAAGGTAGAATGTTTTTCCGAAATTGCAGGCAAATTTTCTTGGCGAAGTTCTGCGTGGTAATTTTGCTGCCGAAACAAACAACATTCAATAATAACAATAAACCATTTCAAGAATGTCTATACAACTTCCCCCTTTCCGTGCCGATGTCGTAGGCAGTTTCCTCCGTCCGGCAGAACTGAAAGAAGCACGCGCCAAGTTCGCGCAAGGTCTGATTGATGCCGACGGGCTGAAACAGGTTGAGGACCGCTGCATCACAAGCCTTATTGAAAAACAAAAGGCATCGGGTCTCCGCACCATTAACGACGGCGAGTTCCGCCGCAGCTATTGGCATCTGGACTTCATGTGGGGTTTCAACGGAGTGGAGCATATTGAGCTTGACCACGGCTATCAGTTCCACGGCGAAGAAACAACTCACGGCTCGCTTCGCCTCACAGGGAAAATAAGCGGTGAGAACCATCCGTTTGTGGAGCACTTCAAATTTGTGAAGCAGTACGAAAGCGAAGGCTTTGTGGCACGCCAGACAATACCCGCCCCGGCACAATTCTACGCAGAGCTTTACCGCGAGGACAACGGCAAGAACACCGATGCCGTTTACCCCGACCACGGGGAGCTGCTGAATGATATTGCCGCCGCATACAGGCAGGTTATACGCGACCTTTACGATGCGGGCTGCCGCAATGTGCAGTTTGACGACTGCACCTGGGGCATGGTGTGCGACAAGAAATTCTGGGAGACAATGGTTGGCGGCGGCTACGACGTTGTGGAGCTGGAGAAAACCTACCTGCGTCTTAACAACCTCGCCTTGGAAAAACGCCCTGCCGGCATGGCGATAAACACCCATGTGTGCCGTGGCAACTACCATTCAACCTATGCTGCCGAGGGGGCGTATGACAATGTGGCGAAGTTTCTCTTTGCACAGGAAAACGTTGACGGCTTCTATTTGGAGTTCGATGACTATCGTTCGGGCGGCTTTGAGCCTTTGAAGCACGTGGCTCCCGGCAAGAAGGTCGCGCTCGGGCTGGTAACAACCAAAAGCCCTGTGCTTGAGGACAAGCAGACGATTATAGACAGAATACACCAGGCGGCGCAATACGTGCCTCTCAACAGGCTCTGCCTTTGCCCGCAGTGCGGGTTCGCCTCGTGCGAGATAGGCAACAAACTCACCGAAGACGAGCAGTGGGCAAAGGTGAAGTTAGTGTGTGAAATCGCCAAAGAGGTTTGGAAAGACTTTTAATTCATATTACGCATAATACATCAAAAATCCCGCGCGGGAATCCGAAGAGCCTGTGTGGGATTTTTATTTTCCGCAAATAGCAGGAAATTGTGTAAGCGTTTGAAATCCAAAAGATTATGCAGATTGTGGAATTTCTTTGCAAATACTTGGAAAACAGGGCGTTGCAAGTAGGCGAAAAAAGGTCTGATG
>DKDC01000006.1:0-318 GCA_002451695.1 Prevotellaceae bacterium UBA6858
GTTTTTCTTATGTCCGATGTAAGTTGGCTCTTGCTTTTAAGGAATATTATTCCATGCTCACGTCAGTGTGTGAAAAACAACATTGCGCCTTTGGGTTCAAAGCACTTGTCCGCACCGTGCCGTTAGGGGATTTTTCCGTATATTTGCATAGAAAGAAAAAACAGACTATATGAAACAGCAGTCCAAGCTCATACTTTTGTCAAACGATGACGGCTATCTTGCCCCGGGCATCAATCTTCTCATAGAGTGGCTGCGGCCGCTGGCACGCATTGTGGTTGTGGCTCCCGACGGTCCGCGCTCGGGTGCGGCGGGTTCGAT
>DKDC01000006.1:347-44794 GCA_002451695.1 Prevotellaceae bacterium UBA6858
CGATTACCGCCACTGTGCCAATCACCTCCACCCTTGTGCGCCGCGAGGAGGGGCTTGAGGTTTATGCGTGTTCGGGAACGCCGGTGGATTGTGTCAAGCTCGCCCTCCACGCCCTTGTGCCGCGTGAGCCCGACCTCGTGGTGAGCGGAATAAACCACGGCGACAACGCCTCGATAAACGTGCACTATTCCGGCACTCTCGGCGCGGCAATCGAGGGGGCTTTGCACGGACTGAAGAGCGTGGCGTTCTCATCGTGCGACCACAATCCCCAGGCCAATCTCGCGCCTTTGCGCCCATACGTTGAGGATGTGGTAAAGGCCGCCCTCGCCAACGAAATGCCGCCGCTCACCTGCCTTAACGTGAACTTCCCCGCGCTGCAGGAGTTCAGGGGCGTGAGGATTTGCCGCATGGGACACTGCCGCTGGATTAACGAGTTTGAGAAGTGCGAAATTCCCGGGCGAGGCACTTTCTACTTCCTCACGGGAAATTACACCGACACCGACCCCGGGGCGAAAGACACCGACAGCCACGCGCTTACCGAGGGATATGTGGCGGTTACACCGACGACCCTTGACGTAACTTCAAGCGAATTGTTCAACGGCGTCAAAGGCTGGGGGATAGAGCGATGAAATATTTTATCATAGCCGGTGAGGCGAGCGGCGACCTTCATGCCGCCAATCTTGTAAGGGCGTTGCGCGAACATGACAGCGATGCCTGCTTTTACGCCTATGGCGGCGAGCTTATGGAGGCTGCCGGAGCAAAGATGCTGCGCTATTACCGCGACATCGCATATATGGGGGTGGTGAGCGTGGCGATGCACGCCGGCACAATTCTCCGCGCCATGGCAAGGTGCAGGAGGGAGATTTTGGAGATTAACCCCGATGTGGTTATTCTTGTGGACTATCCGGGCTTCAACCTCGCTATTGCGAAATATGTCAAGACTAAAACCTCCATTCCCGTGTATTACTATATCGCCCCGAAAATATGGGCGTGGAAGGAGAGCCGCATAAAGCTTTTGAAGGCATACGTTGACGAGATATTCTCCATACTTCCTTTCGAGACGGAGTTTTTCAGGCAGCGCGGCGTTTACGTGCATTATGTGGGCAATCCCACAGTTGACGAGGTGGATGATTACCGCCGCCTGCATTACGCCGATTTGCCGGAGGAGTTTGCCGCGCAGAACGGCTTGAACCCCGCAAGGAAGATTGTCGCCGTCCTTGCCGGCAGCCGCAAGCAGGAGATAAACTACAACCTGCGGCGTATGCTCGTTGCCGCACGTCCTTTGGCCAAGAGGGGCTACCAGCTTGTTGTGGCGGGTGCGCCGAATATAGACGACAATATATATATGCGTAACATCCCGGCCTCGATGCTCGAAAACGGCGAGGTGGGAATCGTGTCGTGCAAAACCTACGCCTTGCTCGGCTTTGCCGCGTCCGCCCTTGTAACCTCCGGCACTGCCACGCTAGAAACCGCCCTGTTCAAAGTCCCGCAAGTGGTGTGCTACTACATTCCTATGGGCAGGGTTGTTTCGTTTTTGAGGAAAAAGCTGCTCAAGGTAAAGTATATATCGCTTGTGAACCTTATCGCCGGGCGCGAAATAGTCAGGGAACTTGTCGCCGACGGCATGACAGTCGGCAATGTGCGTGCGGAATTGGAGAGGATAACCCTTGACGACGCCAGCCGCGCCGGAATGCTTGAGGGCTATGAGGATCTTGCCGGCATATTGGGTGGCGTGGGTGCTTCGGCACGCGCCGCACAGGGAATCACGGCTTGTCTGCAAAAGAGAATGGAAGCCCGCTGACGCAGCCGTCCCGCTCACCGTGTTGTGTGGCTCACGCGCAGTGCTGCTCTGTGAAAATATTGTTTAATCAATAAATTATATTGCCGAATGGACTATTGCATAAGCCCGAAGTGGGCGGATTTTGCAATTTGACTGCGTTATTTTGCGTGTTTCATGGATACGCTTCATGCGGTGTCGTGCAGGGCGTATGCAATACGCCACTACAATTTATCGCGAAACCATAATCGCTCATCCTTTCCCCAACACCCCCAAAACTGCATGGGACATGGAAAAAACTACGTCCTATGCAGGGAAAATTATGTCTGATATAATTCAAACTACATCAGACCTTTTTTAGCCAATTACAAATACCTGTAAAACAATAACTTATGTAGGCGGGATGGAATTTGGTAAAACTCTGCAAACCAGCGCGTTGCATTTTTCAGGACAAACCAAGGCTCTGCGGAGGTTTTGGCGTTTGCGGAAAATAAACCCGGTGGCAAAGGGTGAAGTACCGCCAAAAATCGCTATATTCGCACACAGAAATATACCTGTCAATGCAAAACGGCAAACTTCTTTGGGTGGACGATGAGATAGACCTGCTGCGCGCCCACATAATCTTTCTTGAAAACAAGGGCTACAGCGTGGACACGGCGACAAACGGCGTGGACGCGCTGGAGATGTGCGAGCGCGGCGGTTATGACCTTATTATGCTCGACGAGAATATGCCGGGGCTTAGCGGGCTCGAGGTGCTGACGCGCATAAAGGAGGCTCTGCCCGCCACTCCCGTGGTGATGGTTACGAAGAGCGAGGAGGAGGACATCATGAACCAGGCCGTGGGGCAGAAGATAGCAGATTACCTTATAAAGCCCGTGAACCCGAACCAGATATTGCTCGCGCTGAAAAAAAACATACACAAGCGCGAGATTGTTGACGAGGTTACGCTCACCGGCTATCGGCAGGAGTTTGGCAGGATTAGTGCGCAGATAAGCGACTCCATGTCGCCCGACGACTGGATGGAGGTTTACCGCAAGCTTGTGTATTGGGAGCTTGAGCTGCAGGACACCGGCGGGGCGATGGACGAGGTGCTGCGTATGCAGAAGGAGGAGGCGGATGTGGCGTTCGCCAAGTTCGTGAGAAAGAACTATATGTCATGGATAGGCAATCCCGACAAACGCCCCATGATGAGCAACGACCTGTTCCGGAAAAGGGTTTTCCCGCTTTTGGACAGGGGCGAAAAGGTGTTCATGATAGTGTTCGACAACCTCAGATATGACCAGTGGCGGATTTTGAGCCGCGACATAGCCGGTTTGTTCTCATCGGACGAGGAACTTTACTTCAGCATCCTGCCCACAGCCACGCAGTATGCCCGCAACGCCATTTTCGCGGGTCTCATGCCCTTGCAGATAGAGGAGATATTCCCCGGGCTTTGGGTGGATGAGAGTGAGGACGAGGGAAAGAACCTTAAGGAGAAAGAACTTATAGCAACGCAGCTTGCAAGATTCCGCCGCAAGAACAGCTTTTCCTACAGCAAGGTGAACGATTCGCAGGCGGCGGACAAACTGCTCTCGCAGTTTTCGCAGCTCGAAAGGAACGACTTGAACGTGCTTGTGGTTAATTTCATCGACATCCTTTCCCACGCCCGCACGGAGCAGAAAACCGTAAGGGAACTCGCGGCTGACGAGGCGGCATACCGCAGCATAACGCTCTCGTGGTTCAGGCACAGCGCGATGAAGGAGCTTTTCGGGAAACTTTCCGACAAGGGCTTCACCGTTGTCGTTACCACCGACCACGGAAGCATCCGCGTGGGGCAGCCGTCAAAGGTTGTGGGCGACAGGGAGGTGAACACCAACTTGCGCTACAAGCTCGGGAAAAACCTGAAGTACAACGGCAAGGAAGTTTTCGACGTGCGCCGCCCGTCAGAGGCGGGACTGCCTTCGCCAAACCTCTCGACTTCCTACATCTTTGCCACAGGCAGCAGGTTTTTCGCCTATCCCAACGATTTCAACCATTATGCGCGATACTACACCAACACGTTCCAGCACGGCGGCATATCTATGGAGGAGATGATAGTGCCTTTTGTAACCCTCCGCCCCAAACGCCGCTGAACGCATGGCGCAGAAACAATAAAGGAAAAAGAAAATGGAAATAAGAATACCCGATTTGAACAGCATTGAGGCGGCAGCCGGGCAGTTTGTGGAGAACATGGGCGACCGCAAAATATTCGCCTTTTACGGCAAAATGGGAGCCGGCAAAACCACGTTCATACGCGCCGTGTGCCGCAAGCTCGGAGTGGAGGAGGAAGTTACTTCCCCGTCGTTTGCCATAGTGAACGAGTACAAAAGCGAGACCTCCGGGGGAAGCATATTCCATTTTGATTTCTACCGCATAAAGAGAATAGAGGAGGTTTACGACCTTGGCTACGAGGATTACTTTTATGGCGGCGGAATTAACTTTTTGGAGTGGCCCGAGCTTGTGGAGCCGCTGCTTCCCGACGAGACCGTGAGAGTGGAGATTTCTGGGAATGCGGACGGAAGCAGGACTGTGAAGGTGGACGACTGACATCTGCGGAGCGGCTTGCCGTTGCCTGTAAAAAGGGACTTAACCGCAGAATGTTCACGCGTAATTGAAAAACTTTCCGTAAGTTTGCAAATAAGTTAAATTGAAAAATCCTGATATAATGTTTGATGTTAAGCAATGTCTCAACGACAGCGAGAAAAAGATGTCCCAGGCTGTAAAGCACCTTGAGGAAACCTTGGCGCGCATTCGCGCAGGAAAGGCGAATGTTGAAATCCTCGACGAGGTTAGGGTGGAGAGCTACGGCACCATGATGCCCCTGAACCAGGTTTCGGCAATCACCACGCCCGATGCGCGCACCATAGCAATAAAGCCGTGGGACAAGAGCATGATGCGCCCCATTGAAAAGGCGATTATAAACTCGAATGTCGGAATTATGCCCGACAACAACGGCGAGATAATACGCCTCACAATTCCGCCACTTACTGAGGAACGCCGCAAGGAGCTTGCAAAGCAATGCAACAAGGAGGGCGAGACTGCCAAGGTGAGCATACGCAATGTGCGCCGCGAGACCATAGACAAACTCAAGAAGTCTGTGAAGGACGGAGTGAGCGAGGACAACGAAAAGGATGCGGAGCAGACTTTACAGAAGGTGCATGACAAATACATTAAGCTGGTTGACGAACTTCTTGCAATAAAGAACAAGGAGATAATGACCGTCTGAGCTTATGCAGGGAACGGTTATCCGCACCGCCGGAAGCTCCTGCCTTGTGCGCACGGCCGATGGTGGCGATGTGGAATGCACTGTGCGCGGAAAATTCCGCCTCAAGGGCATCCGCACCACCAACCCCGTGGCTGTGGGCGACAGGGTGGAGGTAACCGTGTCGCCCGAAGGGGGCGGCATGATTGTGGGTTTGGAGGACAGAAAGAACTACATAATACGCAAGTCCACAAATCTTTCAAAGCAGAGCCAGATTCTCGGGGCGAACATCGACATGGTTTTGCTTTTTGTAACAGTAGCGCGTCCAGAAACGCTCACCACTTTCATCGACCGCTTCATAGCCTCGGCGGAAGCCTATGGCGTGGACGTGGTGCTGGCTTTCAGCAAAACCGACATATACACCCCGCAGGAAACCGAAAGGATGAACGCCCTCGCCGGCTTGTACGAGGGCATCGGCTACCGCACGGTGAAGTTTTGCGCCCTCAATGGCGCACCCGCCAATGTGCTTGAAGTTTTGAAGGGCAAGATTACGCTCATAGCCGGAAACTCCGGCACGGGAAAGTCAACGTTTGTAAACGCCATTGTCCCCGGTGCGGGGGCGCGCACTTCGGAAATTTCCGAAAGCCATCTTACAGGCATGCACACCACAACCGACAGCCGGATGTATTTCCTGCCACAGGGCGGGGCGGTGATAGATGTGCCGGGCATAAAGGGCTTCGGAACTTTCAACATGAGGCGCGAGGAGGTGAGCCATTACTTCCGCGAACTTTTCAGCATAGGCAGGGAATGCCGCTTTGGCAACTGCACGCATACCGGCGAGCCGGGCTGTGCGGTGAAGAAGGCTTTGGAGGAGGGCAGGGTGGCGCGTTCGCGCTACGCTTCCTATCTCAGTATGCTCGAAGACGGCGAGGAGGCAAAGTACCGCGAGGCGTATTAGCACCATTGCAATGACAAACAGACATAAATAACCGAAAAATGAAAACGAGAATAATATTCGCCGCCGCGCTTGCGCTTGCAGCCGGGATTAGCGCCCATGCGGCATCCAAAACCCCTGTTGTGAAAAGCGTGAGGATTACAGGACATCCGGGCATGGTTATAGACCGCGTTGTCTCGGAGCGCATCATGAAAGAGGACGTGAAGATGCTTGTGGACGTGTTCGCCACAAAAAAGGAGGCGTCGGCATGGCAGTCGGAGTTTTGGGGGAAGTGGGCGTTGGGCGCGTGTGCGCTTTACGAGTACAACCATGACGCGGCTTTGTACGAACGCATAAGGAAATCGGCGGAAGACTTGATGAAGCTCCAGGAAAAGAGCGGGTACATCGGAAACTACTCCCCCGAAAGGCAGCTCAAGGAGTGGGACATCTGGGGGCGCAAATACGTTATCCTCGGACTGCTTTCGTGGTATGACATATCGAAGGACAAGAAGGCTGTTGCGGCGGCTTGCCGGCAGCTCGACTTCCTCACGGCGCAGCTCAAGGAGAAGAACCTATCGCTTGTGGAGACGGGCAACTATCGCGGTATGCCGAGCGCTTCGATACTCAATGCCGTGGTGAAACTATACAACATAACCGGCAACAAGAAATACCTGCAACTCTCCGAAAGCATCGCGGGTGAGATAGAGTCCCCCAAAGGCCCGCAGATACTGTCGAAAACCTTGCAGGGAATACCCATGGCAAACCGCTTCCCCCACGAAGGTTCGTGGTACAACTATTCAAACGGGCAGAAAGCCTATGAAATGATGTCGTGCCTTCAAGGAATGCTCGACCTATACCGCGTGAACGGAGACAAGAGGCTTCTTGACGGTGTTGGCAAGGCTGTGGACATGATTATCGCGCAGGAGATAAACATAACAGGCTCCGGGAGCGCGAGGGAGTGCTGGTATGGCGGTGAGCGCGTGCAGACACGCCCGGCGATATACGAAAACGAGACCTGCGTAACGGTTACGTGGCTCAACCTCCTGCGCCGTATGCTGCTCATAAGCGGCGACGCACGTTATGCCGACCTTATGGAACAGGCAATATATAATGCCCTGTTCGCCTCGCTTAAGGGCGACGCGTCGCAGATAGACAAATACACCCCGCTCGAGGGCGAGCGCACAAGGGGCGAGGATCAGTGCGGCCTGCCGATAAACTGCTGCAACGCCAACGGCCCGCGTGGGTTTGCCGCCATTCCGCAGACAATATATAATGTGGGCGATGGCAAGGTGGACGTAAATTTCTATATGCCTTCCGAGGCGGTGGTTTCCCTCGGAGGCAAGGCCGGTGATGTGGCAATCGCGCAGAGCGGCGACTATCCGCGCACCGACGAGATGGAAATCAAGGTAACTCCCAAGGCTTCCGCAGAATTTGCCCTGCGTCTGCGCATCCCCTCGTGGGGGAAAGGCACGCTCGTGAGCGTGAACGACGCAAAGGCGGAAGGGGCTGTGGAGAAAGGCTACCTGACACTAAACCGCAAATGGAATGCCGGCGATGTGGTGAAAATCAAGTTTGATATGCCGGCGCGGCTTGTCAAGAAGAACGATTGCGATGCCATTGTGCGCGGGCCTATAGTGCTTGCACGCGACAGCCGCTTCAACGGCGGCGACATTGACGAGGTTGTGAACATACCCAACAATAACGGAATTGTGGATGTAAAGCCGTCTGCAGCCCCCGGATGGGCGTGGATGAGCTTCAAAATCCCCGTAATTCTCGGCGTGGACTATATAGACTACGGCAAGCCTGTGGAGGTGGATTTCTGCGACTTTGCATCGGCGGGAAACTCGTGGAAGCACGGCGAGCGCTATCGCGTGTGGCTTCCCGAGGCTTACGACAACGAGACAAAATAACGGCACAGTTACATACAGTCGCGTTTTGTAATCATAACGGTCCGTATGCGGCACAAAGCCCGTACGAACCGTTTTTGTTTAACTTGTTGAAAGCCAATAAATAAATAGTGATGCGGATTTGTCTGGCAACGTTGTGGTTTTCAGTGTGTTGCAAATGGGCGAAAAAAGGTCTGATGTAGTTTGGATTACATCAGACATAATTTTTCCTGCATAGGACGTAGTTTTTCCTGCATCCGATGTAGTTTTTCGGGCTGTTTGGGAAAGGATGAGCGATTATGGTTTTGCGCCGTTTGTATGGGCGTATGGCATACGCCCTGTACACCATCGCCAAAACCGCATCGCCAACCACCGCCATAGCATTGCCAAGCGGCGCAATTCGGACGTATGCCATGTGTCCCTAAGGAGGGTCAAATCATTGGTTTATTATATGATTGCATATTACATGCCGGTGTATGTGGCAAACCCTTGCGAAAGTGCAAGTTTTTGATTGAAAGCCCTTTTGCGCTTATCCCTTACAGTTGCCCGATGAGCCGTTTGAGGGCTTCGTACAGGTTGTCTTGCGGAAGGAGCGCAAGCTTTTTGCGTATGTGAACACGCTGCGTGTTTATGTTGGTTTTGCTCTTGCTTAGCAGCCGGCATATCTCGCCCTGCTTTTTGCCCTGTATGATGAGCATACATATTTCCCGCTCCGACGGCGTGAGGCTTGGGAGCGACTTTTTCAGTTTTTTGAGTATTGATTTCGACTCATTGGCGTATGACAGCACGTTGGCTATTATGTTTCTCGTGGTTTCGGGACTTAGCTCGTTGAACAGCCTTTCGACGATTGCGGGGGAGTAAGTCTTTCTGCCAAGGTGGATGTACGCCCTCATTTGCGGTCTTTTCATTCGGAAAAGGAAAAGAAGCTCCTGCTCGTCCCGCCGGAATTTAACGTTCTCGCTGTTAAGCAGTGCCGAGTTGGCCACAAGCCTTTCACCGCAGAACGACATCATGATGAAGGAGATGAGGATAAGCAGTAAGAAATCGCGCAACGGCTCTCCGCTCTCCATCCGGCACATGGAATACACGCACACGGCGGCAGTCATGCCGCCAAGCAGAAAGGAGTTCCATTTAAGGTAGGACATAGTGGAGTACAGGCTGTTCAGCGCAAGAAGCACGATGTTTGCAAGGGCGATTTGGTCGGTGAAGTCGGAACCGTCGCTGATAAACACTACGGTTTCTGCCGAAAGAAACAGGTGGGACGTGATGGTGGTTGCATACAGGCAGGTCTTGAGCGGCATGACACGGCACACATACAGGACAAACAAAGCGACGACAGAAAACAAAAACAAGACGTTTGTCCTTAAAAACAGCGGATTGTCGAGCCCGGTCAAGCCTGTTATGTTGAAAACAAGGCCAACAATAAGAATGGATTCGTAGAATATAAGCGTCATAAGACGCTGCCGTCCTATGAAAGAAACTTCGCGCAAAAGAAAGTTGCGCAACAGGGATTTGTTTGTATGATTGCTCATTTCCCTTTATTACAATACGTGGCTTATGAAGTTTGTTGTTCAGCAGTTTTCAGCTTGTGCAAAAATAACAAATTGTTTTGATTTGCAAAGAGTTTATGCAATAATATTGTCTTGTTGTGTAATCGTGTTTTATTGTTTGAAAACCCAAGGGCAAAAATACATAATGAAGAAATTTTGGAATATGACAACAGTAAACTGGTATAAGACAAAAATCACAATCCTTGGTTTGAATAGTTTTGCAGCGTGTTTTGAGTACAAGGCTAAATAAAGCGAAATATTGCCATGGAACAAACACATTAGTGCAGTCCACAAGATAACTAAACAATGATATTTTCAATGAGAACTGACAAACTGATGAGGAGAGGGAGGCGAATGCTGACGGCAGCGGCCTTTCTCTTTGCGTTTGCCGAGGCGAACGCGCAAAATGTGTTCGTAACACCACAAACCGGAAAATTGATTGCGGCGCTGACAAGCAGCACTGAGGCGGGGTTTCAAAGGGGATGGAACTCCTTATGGAAGCACAACCAGCTTCCGTTGACGATAACGGTGGCGGATGGAGGCGAGCTTACTGACGCGGGCGAGCTGAAAATTCCCGCAGCAAACTTGAATCTTTCCGAGAATGGGGACGCTTTGGTTTTGAGCGGCGGACAGACATACGACTCTTATATGGTCGTTACCTTGCCGAAAGGATACAGGTTTACAGGCTACAATATGACCTTGCAGAACAATATGGACGGAGCGACATTCGGCGGTTTCACATTTACGAAAATGGACAAGACGTTTTGTGAAACCAACAGCGCATTTGACAAAAACAGCGCAATGTCGGTTGCCAAGAATGATGCGGGCGCAACAGCTATGACTGCCGGCGACAAAAAGGAATACACCATAGCGCGCCAGTCAAAAGGAAATGGCGACATGGGAAACCGGCTGTATTTTCTTCTGTCGCGTTCAGCAAGCGGCTTTTATGCCGTAACGATAAAGTCTTTTGAGGTGTTTTTCGCTACCGACGACTTTACGGCAACGATGTCTCCCGGCAATTTGCAGGAAGCCGTCAGCTTTTGCGAAGTGCCTTTCCTTATAGACAAGTTCGACTTGGGCGAAATTAAGAAGAACACCAAAGACGGCAGCACGTATTACAGCTACGATTACCAGAATGTAAAGGACGCGACGGCAAACAACGTGCTTTACCAGCAGGATGCGGTGAGCGGCGGATTGGCTGGCGACTTTGCTGCGGCAAAGCATATTTCGTCGCAGACTGCGGGCGGGCAGTCGTGGTTCGCGCTAAGCGGCGATACGTATTACGCCGAGTCTCCCACATCAATAAAACTTTCTGACGGAACTACTGAATTGCCGGTTGGCTACCGCATAACAGGCGCGAAACTCAAACTCGCCGGAAAATCAGAGGCGGGGTTCTCCATCACCATGCAGCAAAACGGGAAAACCGTATATTTGGGTACAGACCTTAAGTTTTCAAGCAGCGCCACCGTTTGGGAATGGGAAGGAAAAAAGATCAAGTGCGGAGACAAGTACTTGAACATAATACGTGATGGATATATAAGTCCGACCTATAAAATAGAGTTGGCAGGCAGTGTGGGCGACGGTATTTCTTTTGAAGTGGCAAACGGAATGCTCCGTGGAGTTTATAAAGGTTCTATCTATAGTAGCGATGGCTATGTAACGATGTCTTCCGACGGCGAATTAACGCTTACAAGTACAAGCTCGTCAGCAACTGCATCATATTTGGTAAGGGAATACATCCCTGACTATACGGTGAAACTGTATGGGACTGACAAGGACAATCCTGTGAAAACGGTCAACGCTTCGGACGAGGAACAGACTGTGGAGGTCGGCAGCCTTAACAACGACGCCGTGAAGTTTTCGGTCGAGGGACTTGAGGGCGATGCCAAAGCTTTGGTGCAGGTGGAGCTTACTATGGAATACCTCAATCCCTATATCAGCAGCCTTGATGTCGTTTGCCACGAAGCCAACGGGCAGAGCGTGAAGCAGACTTTGAACACAAACAACTTTGAGGTGAGGGGCGGAGAGTTCAAGTTCCATGTCCCCGAAGACGGCGGCAGCAAATGCACGTTCTCTTTTGAGAACCTGAAGAGCAACTATGCCGACAATACATATTATAATGGCGAGCGTAACGGCACGTCGCGCTACAATTTCGTGGAGTCGGAATACTGGACAAGCGGCAAGGGACTGAAACTGTACGAGGGCTACGACCCGAACGCCGCTTACGAGACAAAGGTTTCCACCGTTTTGGCAGGAACAGTCCCGTTCCGTTTCAGCAATGTTGACGAGTTGGAGAACACCAGCACGTCCGAGAAGGCAAGGCAGCTTGAGGAATACCCGTTCTCGCTGGAGGCTTACAGGGCGCAGACAAAGCCCGCCGCAGGAGAATTCAAGCAGTTCGAGCTTGCCGTGGGCGACAAAGGGACGGCTTACTTGTTCGTCGCAGATGAAACGCGCTATAACATAGCTCCCACCACGGCTTCGGAACACCGCTATTTTGCCTACTACAAAATGGATGTGGAGCTTTTGAAGGGAACATACACCGCCAATACGGAATTTACCAAGGTATATGAATCTACTTGCTATGAGGGCGACAAGACCGCCGCGATGTGGGGCGCGAAAGTAACCACGGTCGGCGAAACAGGAGAGAATGTGGCAGGAAATCTCACGACTGCGCAAATCAAGGCGCAGCTTGACGGGAAACTCGCCGGTGAGGGCATTGAAGCAAGCCAAATTCTCTATGTTGACTTGAGCGGGCTGAACAGCGTTGTCGAGACAGAGGACGTTACGTTCGAGAACCTGCGCGACGGTCTTGCGCCAAACACTTTGGTATATCTTCCCAAGGGCGTGAATGCCGGCACATACAACTATTCTTCGCAGCTTCAGGACGGTTCGGCGTTCTATGCTTGCGACAACATAAGGATTGCCGACAAATATCCGTTCTTCGCGCCATACGGAATAACAGTAACCGCAGAGCAATTCGTGGAATACACCCGTAAAATAACCATTGACAAGAACGGAAAAGTGAGGATTGCCACCGTGATGCTGCCTTTCACCGTGAGCGTGGAGGGCAGCGGACTGCACACAAACGAGGACGGCACTTCGCTGTCGGTGTGGACAATGCAGGAGAACAACTTCATCAGCACCATCTCGCCCGATGGCAATCCCACCAACTATAATTCGGACGTGCATTTTGTGGAATACTCATCGTTTACAGGCAAAACCGAGGCTGACGCACCGTATATGGTCAAAGTTGAAAACGCCCCCGGGGATGCCGGCTCGTCATTCACCATAAAGCAGTACGGCTCTAACATCGAGGCAACCAAGCGCGGCGGAATTTACAGCGGCGGCACTTCGACGGGAACACTCGGCGGAGGGGCGTTCACATTTACGCCCAAGGCTTCGTATGCAGGCATGAAACTCGCCAAGGCAGGAAACTTCTTCTATTTCGGACAGGGAATGTTCCTCAACTCGCAGAACATAAACGGCGACTATCTTTATTGCTACCCATTCCGCGCAGTTTACGAATATGGCGGCGGCGCGGCGGCAAAGACCTTTGATGTGGCGTTTGGCGAGAACCAAGGCGAGACAACCGGGATTAAGAATGTCGAAAACACAGATGCCTCTGTAGAAATCACACCCATTGCGGGCGGATTGTCAATAAGCGCAAGAAAGGCTGCGGAGCTGACTGTCTATGACATGAGCGGCGTTGCCGTGAAACGCCTTGGCGTTGCTGCTGGTGAGACACAGAATGTGAGCTTGCCGGCGGGCATATATCTCGTGAACAAGAGAAAAGTGGCAGTAAAGTAACCATGTAAACAAAGAAACCAATGAAGAAGAAATATATTAGACCGCAAATAGAGGTTCTGGAAGTAGAAAATGTGCAACCTTTCTCCGCAAGTCCTATCGACGGACAGACGGATCACGCCGATTCGCGCCGTCATGATTACGATGACACCTTTTATGATGACGAAGGTGTGTTCGGCTCGGTTGAATGGAACAATGACGTAGGTTTCCAGAACAAGGGGCATTTATGGGATTAGCCTGAATCTTTACAGAAAAATCACATTGATGGAGGGCGTGTCCGGGGAAGTTGCTTTTTGGCTTCCTCGGACACGTTTTTTACAGCGGCAATGCCGCCCCGGCAGCCGTATTTACCTTTGTTCTGGATAAGAAATCATAAAAGCCGGAGGTGTTCTGTGGCCTCCACGGCGTTCCGTGTGGCCTGCTTGCAGCCGAAGCAACTGCAAGAATGCCAAAAAACATATAAAACTCTGGTTTCCAGAATAATGCCCAATTTAAGAATGTATAAAATAACATTTTGTTTTTCAGATGTTTGCAAATAAAGAAAAAAGGTCTGATGTAGTCTGGATTATATCAGACAAAATTTTTTCTACGTCCCATGTAGTTTTTTCCATGTCCGATGCAGTTTCCTCGGTTTCGGTGTTGCACCATTTGCAGGGGCGTATTGCAAACGCCATGCACGCCACCGCCCGAAACACATTGCGCAAACAAAGCAAACCTTGACGGCAACGCGGTAAAAACGTGCAATCCTGTCTGAATTTTAGGGGTCTCTTATCGCAAACTCGCGTTGTTGGTTTACGGAAGCACTTGTTTGTCTGATTATTATTTGCCGTGGGGAAAATTTTAACTATATTTGCTGAAAGAAAAGATAAAGCCATGATAACAGCTTTCTACATAACCAGCGCCGTGCTTGTAATCCTCCTCGTTTCTGTTACGGTTAAGTTTGCGACGCAGGGGCGCGATTTGGACGATCCGCCTTTTCAGATACGCCGCAAGGCGTTCGTAGTTTTTTACATCATTCTTGTGGTGAACGTGGCCCTTTCCCTCACCATTGTGCATCCGCAGGGCGTGGAAGTTTACAGCACGCTGCCGATATGCACCCTTTATTTCGTGTTCTCCGCCTTTATGATGATGTCAACGGCGCACTTCGGAAAGGACTATTACCGCAATGTGTTCATATGGTTTCTGATTATGCAGTACGGCTTCATGCTTTTGGGGCTTAGCGTCTTGTGCCGTTTTTTCGGGCTTTACGAGCCGATGTTTACGCTCGACGGCATGTTTGACGCCCACAACCATTTCATAGCTTACGGCAGGATTTACTTTCTCGCCATAATGCTTGCCGTGTATTTCCTGATGATTTTGGTTTTGGCGGAGTCGTATGTAAGCTGCCGCAGGCGCAGGAAGTATGAGACGAGCGAGTTCAACGCCCGCCCCGAATATGGGGCGGAAAATCTGAACATACTGCTGTATGTGGTGGTGTTCACAGCCGCAATGGCCAGTTACTTCATCCCGAGCATCCTTCCGCATATTATATGCAACGCGCTGCTGGCGGCAATGGCGGTGCGCTCAAGTTTCACGTTCAGCAACTATCTCAATGCCATGCGCGGCGGCATAAGGGCGAAAAAGCTCTATCTGGAGATAAGCGGGAAGCTGGACAAAATGCTTGAAAACGAGAAAGACAATCCCATATACAAAAGCAACACGAATATTGACGACATTTCCGAAGCCTTGCAGGTGAGCCGCGACGACATGAGCAACTACATATACCAGGAGCTCGGCTCTAGTTTTGCGGCGTGGGTGTGCGAGAAAAAACTGCTCCGCTGCGCCCGGCTTATAGCCACAACCGACCGCAAGATAAGCGAAATAGCCATAAACACGGGCTATATGGATCTCCCGGCAATGAGCAAGGCGTTCAAGAAACGCTTCGGGGTTACGCCGTCAGAGTACCGCAAGCGCAATGCGCCTTGAGGAAAACCGGCGCAAAGGTTTTGCTTGCCCGTAAGCCAAGGCCGTTTTTGGGGGATTTTCGTCTGCGGCATTTCCAAGTGCGCAGTTCTTCGGGCAGCGTCCCGATTTTGCGGCACCGCATATGCGTATGCAAAAAAACAGCCCCGGCGATTCGCTCGTGGGGGCTGAACATAATAAATAAGAGTTGAAAATGTGAAAATCAGTCTAAACAGTTTCCTTTGCGTTGCAGCCTTTGTTTTGCGGCTGCCGTATGTGGTTTTGTTAAACTGCGGCAAAGATATAAACGAATGGCGTTAAGACCAAGTTTTGGTGTAATCAAAAACAGTCAATATCGATTTTCTTTCTTAATTTTACACGTCAAATAACGTCAATATCACTCGAAACAATTAATAAACACCATGTTTTCACCTCAAAAACCCTTGGAGAAAAAGAATCCCGTGTCGCGTTTCATATACCGTGAGCATACGTTTCTCGGCAGACAGCGGCTGCTTTCGCTGATATACTTCACGTTGCAGATAACGCTTGTAACGGTGCTCTTTCTGCCCAAGGCCATAGCCGCGTCGCGCGTGTTTTTTGTGGCTGTGATGTGTCTGCTCCAATGCGTGGCGGCATTTTCGTTTTTGGGGTATCTTAAAAAATGGCTGAAGCTGTCAAATTCCCTGCGCTTCATCATATATTCGGTGCATTTGGCCATTTCGCTGCAGATGATTTACATTTCCGTGAACAACGTGGAGCTGCTCACGGGTTTTCATAAGACTTTGATGATGGGCAACATTACGCTTATGGTGCTCAATGTGGTTTTGTCGATAATAGCCTGCCAAAGGCACGACCCTTTGGTGTTGAGCCTTTTGTCGTTGGCGGTTTATGCCGCGTGCGCCGTCATAACCCGCGATCCGTGGTTCGAAATTCTTGCAGCCATCATTGTGATAACTTTTTTGCTGCTCGGGCTTCTTGGGAGCAGTCTTGTGTGGAGCACGCGCAAAATAGAGAAAGAGAACCTTACGCTGAAGAAGGAGGATGAGGAGCTTTTTGCGATTTTCAACCTGCGCAGGGAGCAGGTAAGGGCATACGTCAAGCTCGCCGAGCAGGAAATGTCGGACGATAAGGTGAGTGCAGTGTTCGACATCCTTGGCAAGAGGGCGCAGAAAAACGTGATGTACAACATGAAACGTTATTTCTACGCTAAAAAATTCAACGAGAAGGCGATAGGGGAGGTTCTGCCAAACCTCACGCCGTCCGAAAGGGAGGTTTGCCGGCTTGTGATGCAGGACAGAAAGTTGGGGGACATAAGCCGCATTTTGCAGAAGAACGAATCAAACATAACGACAACGCGCTCAAATGTGCGCAAGAAACTCGGCTTGAAACCCGAGGACGATTTGAAGGAAACCTTGTGGCGGCTAATGGATGAGGCAGGTTATTCCCACGACAAGTTCAAGGAATAACCCACTGCGGTGTGTTTCATGCGGTGGTGTACAGGGCGTATGCCATACGCCCCTACAAATGACGCAAAACCAATACCGCTAAAACTACATTTGATGTAGGAAAAACTATGTCCGATGTAGGAAAAATTATGTCTGATATAATTAAAACTACATCAGACATATTTTCGTGCTTTGCAAACTTCTGAAAAACAAGATTTTGCAAAATTGATATTTGTTTGTGCAAATCTTTGCGTATAAGGCGTTTGTTATGTTAATGGGAAAATGCCTTTTGTGTTGCGCTGTGATGAAAATGGGTGGGTTGGGGATTTTTATTTGTCATCGTAGTGTCCGTATGCGGAAAGAACCAGTACGACAACCGTGTTTTCATAGACTTCGTAAACAAGCCTGTGTTTCTTTGTAATTTGCCTTGACCACTGACCGCTTCTGTCTCCCCGCAATGCTTCCGGATGCCCTGTCCCGGAGTATGGGTGCAGTTTCAGTTCCTCAATGAATTTCTGCAATTTTTTGAAAGCCTTTGGCTCGTTTTTTTCGAGCCTGCCGATGTGGGCAATCGCCTTGTTGGTAAAATTAATGCTGTACATCATCTTTGACCCGGTTTAGAAATTCTTCCAGGGTTTCATTGGGGAGCATACTTCTGAATTTCCCCTCTTCGTATTCCTTTTTCGATTCGTCAATCATCTTGAAGAAATCCTCCTTGCTCATGCGTGTCGGGTCTTCGGCTTTAGCCTTCTGCTTTGCAAGCCTTTTTACGTAGTTTATGGCCTTTGCGAGCATAGCCTCGTCATCGGCTATGCTGTTTATCTGGCGGTTGAGTTCGGCTTTAAGCTGTAATGCGGTCATGGTTGTATTGTTTGTCTGTGTGCAAAAGTATCAATTATTTCTCTTTCCTGCAAGAGAATATGTTTTGGTAAACCTCGTTGTATTTCCTTACGGTAACGGAAATGTCGAACTCTTTGGCGCGGTTGTAGCACCGCTCTGCCGTTTTGCGGTAATAATCGCTGTCGTCATGCAGCTTCTGTAGAATGCCGGCAAGTTCCTCCGCGTTTTCGTGTTCAAAAAGAATGCCGTAGCCCTGCGTAACCTCGCGCAGCCCGTTCACGTTGGAGGCGATGAAGGGCTTGCCCGCGCTCATGCCCTCGACGTTCGAGAGCGAAAGTCCCTCCCAATGGCTTGACATCACAACCGCGTCAGAGGCTTTTAGTATTTGCGCCACGTCCGGACGTATTCCCCAGAATTTCACGCGGTTTCCGAGGTGCAGGCTTTCAGTGAGGTTTTCCAAAATCTTGCGCCTCACGCCGTCGCCCACAAGCCACAGAATATAATTTTCCGGCAGCATGGCCATTGCCCTGATTATTGTGTCCTGGTCTTTTGCCTCGCGGAAGCCCGCAACCATTGTGGCAACGAAAGTTCCGTTCTCATGCGCCCCTGCGATTGGTGCGGCACTGTGTATTCCGGCAACGTCCACGCCGTTGTTTATGGTGGAGATTTTGTTGTATTGTTTGGATGAGGAAATGAGCCATTTGCCGCCCATATACTCGCGCAGCTTCTCCTCGGCGATTTTGCTGATGCACACAATGTGGTCGTATTTGCCGTACATGGCACTCTCTATCGGAGCATACCACTTCCAACCGCGTTTGCGGTTGGAAGTGTTATGCTCCGTGGTGCAAAGCCCCACGGAGCATAACACTCCCGCCAAGGCGGTGAACAATTGCGGCGAGGAATTGTGGGAATGCACAATGTCGTAGCGCCTCATGATGTGCGCCAGTTTCAGGATATAGAGCGGGTTGTAATACCCCTTGCCGAGCCTGTATATTTTAATGCCGGGATTTTCCTCGCAAAGCTTTTGCTCCAGAGGCGTGCTTTCGCCGTTGAACACGCAAACGCTGACCTCGTGTCCCAGCTCCCTGAGCCGCGACACCATGTTGACAACCAGCATCTCCGCCCCCCCAATCTTCAGCGAGGTGATTACCTGAAGTATTCTCATGGCATAAGCTGTCCCTTATAATATGAGATTATTATCTTTTGCCATACTTTCATTTATTACCTTAAACCTTTTTGTCGGAATGTTCCAACAGGTAAGGAATGGTCTTAATTCTTTCAATAGTAAATCAGACATAAACGGCAACCATTCTTCCCTAGCCTGTTTTACAACAAGAAAAAGCACGTACTCCACGGTGTTGTATTCAATATCCATAAAACGCATGGGCAATTCCTTATAAGTTTTGGAAAGCCTGCCAATAATTGCTGCATTTATTATTGAAATCGAGTTCTGAAATTTTTCTCTGATTTCCTTAACAAACTCGTTTAGTTTTTCTTGGCTGGCTGGGTTTTGGGCGTTGGGGATTGACGTCTTGGCTTCTATTATTGTAATTTCATCTTTTGCAGTAATTGAAATGAATTCTGAAGTTTTTACATTGTTTAGTTTGACTATGCTAGGGGATTTTTCTATCCTAAAGCATTTGTCATCCTCTACAACAAAGCCCATTCCCGACTCTTCTATAATCATAAGGTTTCTATTTCTTCTTTGTAAAGCTTTACGGATTCTTCGATTATGGGGTTTTCAGGCATATCATCCTTTAAGTCGTATTGATAGCATTGGTTGTCTTCAAAGGAGATTACCGGTATGCTTGCCTTGTGCTTTTGTGCAAGCACAAACAATTTCTTTATAACAAAATACGAGTGTGTGGTAATGAAAAATTGTAACCCGGAACGGGATAACAAGAAGATGATGTCCATAAATTTGGAAATCATTTCCGGGTGCAGGTTGGCTTCCGCTTCGTCTATGAAAATAGTAGAATTTGAAGAAAGATAGTGATTCCCTAATAAAGTGTCAAGTATGGATATTTTTTTTACACCTTCAGAGGTGATGGATATTCCAAACTTGCGTTTGCTTATGTTGTCTGTGAAAAACCATTCTTTTTTTTCAAGGTCAAAATCTATTTTTCCGCCAAGGCTGTTTTCTAATGATTTTCTTGCTTCTGCAAATTCTTTGTAATTTCGGCCTTTGCCTGTTGGGCGGAGCGCTTTTGCCAAATCGTAGTAAGTGTTGTCAAAGCCAAAAGCGTTGTAATTATCTCTCGATTCAAGTATAATTTCGATAAGCGACAACACTTCTTTTGCTGGAATAAAAATAGAATTACTTTCGCGTGAAGCAAAAAAGTTTTCCAGATTAAGTATTTGTTTGTTTGTGGAATTTCCAAATGAGAAAGAGAATGTTTCTCTTTTATCACTTTCCATGGAAAATTTCAATGAGCTTTCTCCTTTTTTTACCAAGTCTCCAAGTGTATGGCTTTGGAATGTCCAGTATAATTTATCTGCGAGAATTTCTTTGTCGGACCGATTTTCTTTCCCCCGCTTATAGTTTTCTATTGTTTTAATAGTAGAATAAATAGCCTTAAGCAGGAATGTTTTACCAGTTCCATTGTCTCCAATGATTAAGTTGATCTGTCCCAATTTGTTGGCAGACATTTCCGTGATAGGCCCAAAAGAATTAAGTGATATGCTTTTTATCATGATAGTCTTTTCTGCAAAGATACAAATTATAAATCTACAGAGTCTTCAGTGCTGTGTTTTTGCAGTCCCTTTTGTGCATGAGCCAACCGAGTGGCATTGCCCATAACCACTTGGCGGAAATATGCGGGGCGGGACTGCCAGCCTTTTTGCAGAACCAAAATCTCCAATAGTTTATGGCTGCACGTATCTTGCTTTTCAGAGGCACTCCTTTATATTCTGTCGTTTCTGCGTATGTCATCATTGTGGCAATAGGGCTTTTCATCCTAATGCGGACGATATTGTCGGTAAGACCGCCTTGTTGGTATTCAGCCAAATAAATAGCTTTGTTGAAAAAGCGGAGGCTGTATTTCTGCGCAATCCTGTTCCAAACCAAGGCTTCTGGGCAAAAACGTTCGTTGGGTAACTCTGGGAAAGGGAATTCTTTTAGTATTGCAGTCTTGAACACTTCTTTTAAGTCGCCGGAAACCTTATATAAAAATCTTATTCCAATAGAAGTCGCATCAATGTATGCTTTTGGAAGTCCGCTACCAATAATGTTCCTATCGAAGTCTGCATCCAAACCACATATACCGGCAAAACTTTCGTCGTTTTGTATTGGTATATATTGTTTAATCACATTGCCAATGGAGTCGGGAGGAAGAACATCGTCGCTGTCGGCTATGAAAAACAGTTCGCCTTGGGCTTTTTGCACGCCAAGGTTAATGGCTGTATGTTTTCCCCCATTTGCTTTTTTTATATACTTTATGGGAAATCCGGCTAAATCTGATTTTCTGAAAGTCTCAACAATAGTTCCTGTATTGTCTGTGGAGCCATCGTCAACAATGAGCCATTCAAAGTCCTTGCACGTCTGCGCACAAAGACTGTCAAAAAGCCTCGGCAAAAGCCCCGCCCGATTATATGTGGGAGTGAATGCGGTTACTAACACCATAACGTCTATAAATTAGGAGACCATCTGAAGGTCTCTCTATGGAATTTGTCTGTATCGTAGTCATTATTGTATTCGTATTTTTCATGAATACGATCGCCTTCCCGATATCCGTTTGAAAAAAAAGTTTTATAAGGATAGACCAAGTTGTTCCACGAAAAAAAGATTCTTGTGTATAAAGCGAAGCATACGAATATCATGAAGTAGGGTGTTATTGCGTAACTTCTTTTGCTAATACAAATATTGGTGAGCGTTGAAATCAAGCCTATCATGTAATACCAGCCAATGCGTCCGCCGTTTTCTGAACGGATAAAAAACAGAAGAATGGCGCAGAAAACCAAAGCCATATTTAGTAAGACAGTATTGGTTTTTGTCTGGATGATGTTTTTGTAATTTGAAAGAATAATAACCAAGAAGAAAAAAGCCTCTAATAGGTACATGATGCGAAATCCGCCGGTCGCATTGTAGTCGTTCATCCTGTCAAATGCGGAATTAGACTCGTATGCTGCAAACAAGGCATTTGGAATAGGAGATAACCCCAAGATAAAGGCAAGAAACATTATACCGATCACTGTACTTTGTCTGAACTTTCTTATAGGGATGAAGTATAAAGGTACAAAGACTATTGCGGAATTGTGTATGGAAAATGCGATGAAGCACACTAACAGGAATTTCAGCAAATTCCGCCGTATCACGTATCTGATGCCTAACCACGCTACCGTGGCTCCCAGCACCTGTCGCAAATATGTAAAGCTGAAGAAAAACCAAAGTCCCATAAAAAGGATTAGGGCGAATGAATAATTCTCTGTGTATCTTTTTAGGTCTATGAAAAGCAGCAGATAGGTAATTATGGTTATTGACAATATAAAGATATACCTGTTTTCCGTGTAAAAGGATATAAGTATGTTCAATGCCGTATAGCCAAATTCTCCCGGGAAAAACAGAAAGCTCCCTTTCTCGGTGTAGCTTCCGTGTTCTGTGGTGACATCTGCTATGCTGTCGAAAACTTCTCCGTAAATATAGCGGTCGTAGCCGCCTAACATATCGGAGAAACCGACAAACAATCCAAGAACGATTAAGAGTACGGCAAACAAAAATGTAGGCTTGTCTAAAGAATAGTGTGATGTTATGATAAAAATAAATATTGGGATGAAGAATATTATGCTGTATAAAATCATCTGTTTTTACGGTTCTTGCTTGAAAAGCAGATTGTTAATTTTTGTAAGGAACTTAGCAGGGTCTTTTTATTGGCTATACATAAAAATAAATTTGCCTTATGGTTTGAAGTTAGCGAAATCGGATATACGCCCCATGAAGAGTACTCCAGAATAGCTTTTTTTAAAGTATTTGGGGTATAAAAACGAATGATGCTGTACAAGTGACCGGCAATGGATATGTTAAGATTGTCTGTAAGGGCTTTTTTAATGCTTGTATCGTCGCTTTTATCAATATCGTTTATAATGGCTTTGTGTATTGTCATGGTGTCTTGCTCAAGCTTTACAAGATTTCTCTTGCTTGAATTCCTCGACGTGGATAGTTGGTTTGTTGTATTGTAGTAATACCCAAAGTCTGTAAGCAGGAGTATTTTTTTTAGTTTAATCACAACCTTGGTGTTGAAATAAAAATCCTCAATATTTTTTGTTCCGTCAAGAAATTGTATTTGACCAATGGAAGAACGTTTGTATATCTTGTTCCAGAGATACCCTGAAGGCCTGTTATTGTAAAAATCCAAACCGCTAATAACTTTTTCAGCGTTGTAGTCAGTGCATGGGATAAGCTCAGAATTAGTCTCTTTGTAATGGTTAAAGCATAAAAGCTCGTATGAGTCGTCGTTGCTTATGATTTCAAGTGCCTTTTTAAGGAAAGGCGGATTGATTTTATCATCAGCATCGACAAACCAGACGTATTTTCCTTGAGCAGCTTTTAACCCTGCATTTCTGGCGGAAGATGCCCCAAGATTATTTTGGTTTATCAGCAGGACGTTTAGGTTGTCGTGAATGATGTCCCTGATTATACTTTCGCTGTTGTCAATACTTCCGTCATTTATCAATATGACTTCAAAACTGTTTTTGAAATACTCCAGACTTAATATGCTGGATATGCAGGTTGTGATGTATTTCTCGCAGTTGTAAACAGGGATAATGAACGAGATAAGTATATTCATCTAAGTAAAATACGAAGAATATGGGCTGTCGCGGAAGGAAATATTGATGTAGCCATTTTTATACTGTAGGCAAAATTTTCAAGAAATACGAAAACGCATAATATGTAGAATTTCACACACACCAGTATCGAGCATAGCCATAAGCTTTTCAACTGTTAGTATGGGCGGGAAAAAGGTTTGATATAATTTCTCGTGCTATTTGCAGACGCATATTGATGTCTCAATGTGCGGTATTTTGAACCATGTAAATTATGTCATGACTTTCAAAACTTTTTATCTCTAAATCACGAAATCAGTAAAGTTATAGTCCATATCCTCATTTTTAAAATATACGATATAATAAGTACTCTGCCCTTATGCATAAACTTGTAATGAGATAATGATGTAATTCCCTAATCTCGTGGCGGTCGTTTTTATAAACCGATTAATGTTATTGTCAATTGTTTAGAGAGAGTCTGTATTTAATGAAGTTTTTCAAGATATGTGAAAATGCTGATAACTTGACAAGAACTTCTGATTTGGAATGCAGCATTATGTACGATTGTATGTTTAGACGGTATTTGTTTTGTTGGATATCTTGTTTAAGACTGACCAAGTATGGATGTTTGCTGTCAATAATTTCCTTAGGATTGCTGTATGCGATGCTCGTAATTCCGTTAATCCTGCTCCAAATTATTTCTTTTGTATACAATCCTCTTAAGTCGGAAGGGATTGAGGCGTTTCTCGACTGGTTAAATGCTGCCTCGTGTTCAAGAGAAGCTTTTTTCGTATGTGAAACGCTTGCAATATTTTTTCTGTAATTATATACTTTTTTGAAAACAAAATTGGGGACATTTGAAATTTTGAACATAATGCGTATATTCATAATCATGTCTTCGCAAACGACTTCTCTGGGTAGATCAAATATGTCGTCAGTCAAACAACTTCTTCTGTATAACTTGCCACATGGTGAAGGAGGTAAAAGCTTTGATGTAATGGCATTAGATCTGCACTCCTCTAAAGACAATTTCTTTTTATTTTTGGGGGTCGTGAGAAAACCTATTACGATTTCTGTGGTTTTGTCAGTGGAATTGTACAATGTTTCTAAAGCATCATGAGGTAGCGAATCGTCACTATCAACAAAAGAAATCCATTCCCCTTTCGCTAATTTCACGCCATTGTGTCGCGCTTCATTAGCTCCAGAGTTCTTTTGGTGCATAACCTGGATGTTTGGATTGTTATTGGCGTATTCATCGCAAATACGACCGCTGTTGTCTAAGCTTCCGTCGTCAATTAATATTATTTCAAAGTCTTTAAACGTTTGTGCCAGTATACTGTCTATACACTCTTTAATGTATCTCTCACTATTGTAAATGGGAATTATAATAGAAATTGTAGGGTTCATGTTTTTTACAATTGATGTTTCTCATCATTCGCAGAAATGTCTCTGCATTTTACGCATATGTTTTTATGGTAATGCATATTCTCTTTTGGGTATTTGGTACATTTTAACGTGGCATTTTTTGTATAACCTCTAATGGCTTTTGTAATGTGATGCAAGTTTGTAGCATAGGGCTATGCTGTTTATAATTGGTATGAGAATTGTCGTTTTCCAAGAAGTTGTTTTACCGATAATGGGTAGAAGTCCGACTGAGTTGAAATGGCGAAATATAGTGGATATGTTATCCGCAATTCTTGGGTATATTAGAGAATAAAAATAACCGCATATGATAGAATTGGATATGTTGCGCAATTGCTTTTGAACGGATATTTTTAATGTTTTATTGCAACTAAGTGTTTGCAAACGCTTTATCATAATGACGTTTGAATGGAGCTTTCTTAGTGCCTTATTAGTGTCATGCTTGGCACTTTGAATGGCAGAGCATTTGTTGTATGTATACACATAAGGTGTGTAATGGGTGAACATAATCCTTTTAGCAAAGGCTATCGAATGAAAAACAAAATCAGCGTCTTCACTATATGACATTTCTTCACAAAATGATATTGAATGCTCTCTTATATGTTCTGATTTGAAAAAGGCGATGCAGGCGGATCTTGCGCCGAAGTTCTTTATAATGACATCTTCTCCAGTGTAAAGATGATTGTAGAAAAACGAATGCTCGCGGTCTATATTGAAACCACCATTTTCATTCTCAATCTTATATTTGTATAAACAAACATCTAAATCGTTTTCCATGCAGATGTTTAGTATTTTGCCGAAATCTTCTGTCTCTAGATAATCATCGCTGTCTATGAAAGCAATATATTTCCCTTGTGCGGCCTTAATACCCGAGTTTCTCGCACTGCTGACCCCTCCATTGATTTTATGGATAACTTTTACAGAATCATATTTTGCTGATAATGTATTGCAAAGTTCAGGCGTTTTGTCCGTGCTGCCATCATCTATAAGTATTATTTCCATATATTCAATTGGTTGGGCGAGAATACTGTTAACGCATCTGCATAGCAGTTTTTCAGCATTATATGCAGGTATGATTATGGAAATCAATGGTTTCATTCAGAAAACGAGAGTGCGTTAATTAAAAAGTTGAGGGAATTATTTCTTTGTTCTTTAATTCGACGATCGATGTCTTTCCAATTTATACTTCTTTCCCAATCGAAATTTGTAAAAGTTCCATCAATAGTTCGGTCTTCCAATTTGAGCAGCCTAAGTAAACTTTCAAAACGGCTGTTGCCCCTTTGGATATTTTTTATGACCCAAAAAGGTTTGTGAAAAATAATAGAGAAAACGCAACCATGAAAAGAGTCTGTTATTACCATTTTTGCATCTCTGAATGATTGCAGCCATTGTTCTACAGGTGGGAAAATGCATTCTTCTAAATTGGAAAATACATTATTCGGCGTTACTTCTTTATTGGGCATGCAAAAGTATGGCTTGTATTTTAATGTATTTGCGCAGTTTGCAACACATTCTTCTTTTATTGTGTCGTTATCCAAAATATAGCAAAATAACTCTCCGTTACAATTGCCAGTTTTTTTTTGATTATAAATGATAGCATCGTAAGATTCTACAGGAAGTAAAAGAGTTGGGTCGAGTGCATGGAATGGTTGATTTGTATTTAGATATTCTTGGCACATGGAGACTGCCGAATCTTCCCGTACGCTAATAGCATCAAATGAAGATAATAGTTTGGAAAATTTTTGCGTTTGTTTCTTGCTAAATTCCCATACGTCCGTTCCGAATGACGCTGCATATGCAATTCTTTTTATGTCCATGCCTTTTGTAAATTCCAAGAAATAGTCTTCGATACATGGAGAATATTCCGAACGCCATACTTGGTCGCTGCCCACTATAATAGCTTTTATTTTTTGCCTTGAGACAAATTTGCGTAGTCTTTTAGTATGATAAATAAGAGGGGATTGAGGAATGTATTTATGGGCAAATTTTTGCGTGTATGTTTCTATTATGTTCCAGCTTTGGCGCGAAATGTATGTGGGTGGTGTGCGTAAACACCTAAACCAACAACCCAATAGGTATAAAAAATGGGAACCGCGTATGTGGTAATCACAGCTTCTATGTAAAACGATAGCCGTATGTCCCATATCGTGCAATATTTTTGTTAAAGCATAAGCTTGAAGAAGACCTCCGTAATTGTTTCGTAAAGGTTGTGTCAGAATTCCTATTTTCATATTGTTTCATTGGAAATTATCTTTCATCCAATCCCATAAGTCTCTATTCATAAATCCCCAATAGGAATTAGGGGTAGTATCTATGTCGGCAACTAAGATGTTGTACCGATTATCATCTGGGACTAATTGATTAAACAAATCATGAGCAGTTCCTACATAATTCGCCAAAATTATCCCATCTCTTATTATATAAATAGATTGGCAAACATAGCGAAGCCTACTTTCAAAAGTTACAGCATCCAAAGCTACGGAATCATAATATACAATTTTTATATGTGTCATGATTTTATCTCCTTTAGTTCTGACGTTACTTCATTTGTCATTTCATTAATTCTGCTGCACCACTTTCCAGACCACGATAAACTAATGTTGAAAATCTTTATGATCTTGCGTGGAGTTTGCAAACTATACTTAACAACCCACTTGCCTTTTTTGTTATACTTTGAAACAAGATTAAAGCCAGTAATAGAAAACCTCAAAGGTGATTTACTCGAATTATCGGGAGTCCCTTCTGAAGCCTCAGGCAAAACCCTCGCAATAATAAGTTCACGCTGTTCTGTTTCTCGAAGATTGATTTTCTTTTCTTCTGGTTTTAACCAAAACAAAGTGTTTTCAGAACGACTAATCTTTTTACTTTTCCCGTTTTCATTAACAAAATGAACTTCTTTGACCACAAGAGACAGATCAGTGATCTCCTTACTACCAATATTTTCTAAAACTAAGGAACATTTATACATTTGAGCCATAGGAGACGATGTAGATGCTGTAGGACCTAAATCTTCGTCAAATCCATCTCCTGCTATACAAACTTTGCATTTGGGTGAGAAGAACATATTCTTTATCTCAGTTCCAAAAATCGCTACCAACAAAGCCAGAAACGTTCCGAGTACACTTAAAGGTTGTAATATATAATATGCAATCTCTGGGATACCATATTTCTTGCTATAATCAATACTACCAGAAGAAGTAAAACATATACAACATAACCCGCAAATCAACAAGCCAAATATAAAACCAATTAAAAAAGATACTACAACTTTCTTCATTTAGATGTTTTTTTCAATAGTTTTTGGACTGCTATCTTAATTTCTTGTGTACAATAATATATAGGGGATAGATAGCTCAAAACATATTCCCGCAGCTTGATGAATTGAAACGCCATTACTTTTAAAGAGAAAAAGATTTTTCGTTTTGCATGAGTTTTTGCATACGCTTTGAGCGCATCATTATAAAGATGAGCCTTTCCCAATGTAGATTCACGAACATCCGTAACAATTCTTCTTGTCTTTTATCGTAATCATTTTCTCATAATCTTTAGTAATAATGTCATTGCTTGGGACTTTACAAAGACTCTCTCATTAGAATACAAGCCAAAGAGATAAGTCGCAGTTGAAACAGAAATCACACACAAGAAACCCACTACAAAAAATCTTGAAACATTAGCCTCCATATTGAAGTATACCAATGCTGGTAAAATGATAGAGACCACCATAACGATCATCACCTTGCCATAAACAAGTGTAAAATAATCTTTAATCTTGATGTCTATCAATTGACGCAACAGGAGCATTCTGGCTAATTGCGTCAACAATTCCATTATAAAATGAACGATGAATACAGAGTATGCAGGGCATTTCAGTCGTAAACAGAGGTATGATATAGGCAAAATCATTAAGAGAATAGTTCCGCAGATAGTCTGATACCTCTTCACTTTCCCAGTTGCCTGATTTGCCACAATAAGCGGATTAGATAGGGTGTAAATCAATGAAGTGCATATCATAATACGCAAGAAAACCATCGTATACTCTGGTACGGTCTTCAACCATATCGTCAATATGAAATTGGTTTCAAAGAGAACAGGTAAAGATAGGAAAAATAACAAGAAGAATGAGAATCTTGCACTACGAAACATCAACTTGTGCATCTCGCCCAGTTCACCCTTGGCGTATGCCTTTGTTATCTGTGGGTTAATAGCCATTTGGAAATTACCCACAAACTGTTGAATGGCACTCTGTACCTGTACAGCAACACCTTGTGCCGCATTGACAATGGGACCAAAGAACGCATTCAGCAACAAATTTAAGCCTTGACTATATGACACTACCGCAATATTGCCAAACATACTCCAGCCAGCAAAGTTAGTCGTCTCCTTGAACAATGTTTTGTTCCATATATGCTTATATTTTGTTTCCTCAAAATGTCTGTTGCAATAGATACTATAGCAGAAGCGTATAAATACTTGAACTGCCAACAAAAGAAAAGCATATAGTATTAACTTGTCGAAGGAAAACACTACCAATATATAAACAATTGCCAGCTTGAGTGCGACTTCCAAAATGGAAATGTAGGCAAAGGCCGACATTTTTTCATGTGCTACGATATCTGCATTATAAGGAACGCTTATTATCATTATAACTGCCGATATTATAGAAATTTGCAGAACCCAAAAGGCAGAGAACATTCTATCAGCAGGTATCTGCATTTTGTTATACAAGAACCAAAGGCCTATCGTTTCTCCCAATAGCACGATTATACCTGCAATCAAAGTGTGTATTTGTAGTGTTGTACAGAATACTGTTTGCAGCCAGTTTTTATTCCCTTTGCCCAAGGCAAAAGTGATATACCGTTGGGTTGCTGAAGACATGGAGGCGTTAATAAATCCAAACATGGCCACGATTCCCCCCACCACATTATATATACCATAGTCCTCAACTCCCAGCGTATTCAATACGACGCGGCTCGTATAGAGCGAAGTACCCATCATGAAAAGCATCCTGAAATAAAGAAGCAATGTGTTTTTGGCCATTCGCTTGTTATTATCCGGTGTTTGAGTTGGCACGATTTGTTCTTTAATGCAAAAAGGGTATTTGAACGTTCTCTATACTAGAAACCAAGTTCTAATTATTATTTTGTTGTAAGTTAATTGTTGTCTCGTTGTATAAATCTGCAAGAGATTTGAACATAAGTGCTTTCCGTATTTCCAACCGACTTGAAGACAGAATGTCAATTATTAGAGAACAGGACTTGTTCACAACAAAATAAAGTTTTCTTTATCTGTCTCAAATGAGATTATACATATCAACTTTAAAGCCTTGAGGTTGATATGTTATTTCCTTTTTCGTTTCTTGTCATGAAAAGGTCTTTCGCGTTTTAAACACAAGTCGCTTTTTTGCATCAGTGCCGTCTTTGCTGTTGAACTGTTGTTTAGTCATATCGTGGATATTGCTGTTTATAAAAGCTATATCGTTCATTTGTTAGCAAGCAACTTTTCTGTCGTGGAAGTTTTCCCTGCTCCGTTAGGATCTCCACTGCACATAAAACAGGACGAAGCAATTTATTCATTATCGATGTGCACTTTTTGCAGGAACTTCACGCTGTTTGCGAATGTGGTTTATTGTCTCTTGCATCTTATTTTCCAAAACCTTTTTTGCATTGGCAGAGCTTTGCTGTGCGGAACACGCCACCTGTCTCATCAATTCGTGAAGCATTGCATCAGATGGTTCTTCCATTGCTGTAAGGCGATATTTCCTGATGTTCATATTCGTACAGTCGCTTTTATGTCGTTTCTTGCCATGATGACAAAACCGCTCAGTTTTTATTCCTTGTTGTTGAGCAGTTCTTTTATCAGGGCGGGGGCAAGCTGTGTTATTGCCGGCAGGTTTTCTATTGCAGTGCCAGAGTTTACCAATGCCTGTAACATTCGTCGTATTTGTTTGTTTTTCTCATTTATCTGCGCATCCTTCTCATTTATCTGCGCGTTTTGCTTGTTAATCTGTGCGTCCTTTTGCGCGATGATTTTGTCGCGGTTCATTATCGCGGTGTCCCTGTTCTCTATGGCGGCGAAGTATTCGTCCTCCACGTTCATGTCCTGTCGCAGTTTGCTGTCGGAGGCTGCCGCAAGCAGTCTGCGCAGGATGTACATCATGTCGTCATCGTGGACGTACAGGCTCTCGTCAACGTTCAGCACTTGGCGGTTGTGGCTGTCCTTGCGTGTCTGGTCGAACACGCTCAGCACTTCCTCAAGCCTGTTGTTCACCTGCCCGTGAAGCAGGGGTATCTGCACGATGATGCTGTTGTGGTTCAGGCTTTCAATGAAGGGGTCGGGCATTCCTTCGGAGACGATGTTGCCGTTGTAGTCGAGCGACTGGTGGTTTACGTATATCACCGGCTCTTTTATGTCGCCCACGCGGTGCCCCAGCAGATATACCGTAACCATCGGTATGGCGAAGCCGTCTGGGTTGTCGTCTTTCAGGATGTTTTCCGGGTTTGCGTACTGTGCGCCGAGATACTGGCGGAATCTCAGTGTCTCCGTTTCTAGCCATGTCTTCTGCAGCTCGATAAGTATCAGCTTCAGTGTGCCGTCCGCCTCCCTTACCTGCGCCCCGAAGTCAATGCGGAACATTGAAATCTTGTCGCGGCTTCCGTTGCTGTATTCGTGCCGGCGCACTTTCACGTCCACAACCTCCTTTTTCAGCAGGGCGGAAAGTATGGTTTTCGCGATGCGCTCGTCCTCTATGAGGTATTTGAACACCGAATCGTAAATGGGGTTCGCCACGTGTATCACCATTGTCTGTCCTCCTTTTGCTCCAAAAGCAGCATGCACGATTTGGGGACGAAGTTTATGCATATCCCGCCCACCGACTCAATTTCCACAACCACGCGCTTGTTGCCGTGTATGCGCTTTATCCCGCCCTCCACGCCTTTGAACGGGCCGGAGGTTATCACGACCCTGCCGTTTTCCTTCCCGGTGAGTTCTTCGGGTTTTAGATATGTGAACTCGTCTTCCGGGCCTGACGCAACTTTGATGAAGTTGTCCATCTGGCTGTCGGGGACGGTTATTGTTTCAAGTGGTGCGTCCTTTGTGGTGGGGCGGTATGTCATGTAGCGCAAAGGTTCGGCTTCGGCTTTGGTTTTCTTCAGCGTGTTCAGGAGGTTCATTGTGCTGCGCACAAAAATCAGGTTGCTTATTGCCGGCACGGTTTCGTGCTTTATGCGGTTGTTCTTTTTTGTTGTCTTTTGCGCCATTGGCAGGAAGTTCTCGATGTTTTCGCTGTCGAGAAATTCTTTTGTTTTCAGTTGTCTGCCGTAGGTTACTCTCATCGGAAACCAGTGGGTTTTGTCCTTATCCGGCATTGTGCGTTGGGCGTAAGGCAATTTTGGGGGACACCGCATCATGCGATGCGGATAACGGGGTTGCGAATTGTGTTCTGTTCTTATTCATAGTACGTCAGCACTGAACTCCAGCAGCCAAAGGCATGACTAAGACAGCTCGCCAACTGCAAAGGTAGTCAATTTATTTTAAGCGTGTGTGGTGAAAGGCCGATTATTATCTATGCCATAAGGCAAAAAGGCTCGGTTTGTGGCTGGGAATTATAAAGCAGGAGGTTGTTCAGTGTGCTTCGTGGCGTATTCATATGGACGGCTTGCAGCCGGTGAAACTGCAAACGCACCTCTGCTTGTGTAAAGTGTTGGCTTGCAGAGATATAACCGTGCAAAGGACGTTCTGTGTAACGATTTGTTTTTCAGATGTTTGCAATGGGCGAAAAAAGGTCTGATGTAGTTTGAATTATGTCTGATGTAGTTTTTTCTACATAGGACATAGTTTTCGGTCTTTGCAATATGCAGACACACAAGTGGTTATGTGGTTCGTGCAAGCCAGGATAAATGTCTGGGTTTCATGTTGTTGCCTTTTTGGCATAAGGCAGGGCTGTTTTTTGCCGGTAATTGTGTTGTTGCAAGCCGCGCCTACGGCCTTGTTTATTGCAAAAAGAGGCGGCGATACAATATATATTTGACTACCTTTGCACACGACAAATGAAAACAAGATACAGACATGATTTATGATTTTGACACGCCGATAGACCGTGCCGGCACGGAATGCGTGAGCGTTGAGGTTATGAGGCAAGCCACGGGGCGCGATGACCTGATGCCGCTGTGGGTGGCCGACATGGACTTCCCCACGCCGCCGTTTGTGGTCAGGGCGATAGAGAACAAGATGAAGCAGCGCATTCTCGGCTACACGTGCGCCACGGAGTCCTATTACCAAAGCATTGTGAACTGGAACAAGCGCCGCTACGGCTTTGAAGTCCAGCCCAAGGAGATACACTATGTGCCGGGCATTGTGCCGGGCATATACTTTGCCGTGAACTGCCTTACAGAAAAAGGCGACGGCGTGATGATTGAGACACCTGTTTATCATCCGTTCGGAAACGTTACACGCGGAAGCGGCAGGAAACTGGTTGAGGCGCCGCTCATACTGGAGGACGGACGCTACCGCATGGACTATGACGAGATAGACCGCCGCCTTCCCGAATGCAGGCTGTTCATACTCTGCAACCCCCACAATCCGGGCGGCACTTCGTGGACAAAGGACGAGATTGCCAAGGTTGTGAAACTGTGCAGCAAGCACGGCGTGCTTATGGTGAGCGATGAAATCCACGCCGACATGACTTTCAACGCCGCCGACCATGTGCCGGCTGTGCTTTCATGTCCCGAGGCAAGGGACATAACCGTTACGTTCATGGCACCCACAAAGACTTTCAACCTGCCCGGCGTGATTGCTTCCCATGTCATTGTTCCCAACGACTCGCTGCGCCGCAGGTTTTTCTCATATCTCGACAACAACGACATCGGGAACGGAAACGTTTTCGGCTACGACTGCGTTGAGGCGTGCTACAGCCCCGAGGGTGAGGAGTGGCTCGGCCAGATGCTCGGCTACGTGAAGGGCAACATTGACTATGTGCACGGCTTTTTGGCGGAGAACTGCCCCAAGATAACCTTCATAAAGCCCGAGGCTTCGTTCCTGCTGTTCCTTGACAACCGCGCCCTCGGTTTCGCCACACAGAAGGAGCTTACAGACTTTTACATTAACGACGCCAGGCTCTATCTGAACGACGGCGAGATGTTCGGCAAACCCGGTTGCGGGTTTATGCGCCTCAATGTGGGGCAGCCGCGCTGCATTGTCGAAAAGGCGATGCGCCAGCTTGCCGAAGCCTATAAAAAACGCGGCTTCTGAAGTCTTTCCCAAACGGGTTGGGGCAACAAATTTTAATCCTGCCGCAGCCCGCAAATCAGCATAATTATTTTACCTTTGCGGGGAAATGCCAATATCAGGAAGAATGAGAACTGTAAAATCATTGCCGGTGCGCGTTTTCGCACCGCTCGCGATATGCCTTGCACTGCTGTCGTGCGGAGGGAAGAATGAAACGCCGCAGGTCATAAGCCAGTGGACTTCTGTTGAAAATCCGCAAGAAACCGTGAATGCCGCCGAAATTGAGGTCGGGGCAGGGCAGAGGTACATTGGAGGCGGCGACTGCACCAACTTCGTTCTGCAGGGCCAGGCCCTTGCCGACAGTGCCGCCGAGGCGGCTGTGCTGTTCCACAACGACGGCAAGGACGGCGGATACGAAATGTTGATACACAACGGCGCGTCCGACGGCACGCGCAAAACCGGCAGCCTGTCAACCGTGAGAAACCTCTACCACTCGCTCGCCGACAGCGGCAAATGGTTCGATTTCGCGATAGCCGTGAGGGGCAAAAACATTTCGATTGCCATAAACGGCACGGAAGTTGTGTGCTACACCGAGCCGGAGAAGCCTTACCGTCTGCCGCAATACGCCAAGAGGCTTCTTGGACACGGCAAATTCGCGCTTGCGGGTTACAAGGGCACGGTAAAGTTCCGCGACATAAAGCTGACGCATCTGGATGCGGACGCTGTTAACCCCAATGACACCATGCCGCCTGTGGACGAGCAAAAAGACGGTGCGATAAGGTTGCAACAGCAAAACTTCCCGGTTATCGACTATCATGTGCACCTGAAAGGCGGACTGACCTTGGACATGGCGCGTGCCAAGTCAATGAACTATGGAATAAACTACGGCATAAGCATAAACCTTGGCGAAGGGGGCATAGGCACAATGCTGCCTGACGACAGCGCAGCCACAGCCTACTGCAAGGAGATGAAATCCGCGCCGTTCCTAATGGGGGCGCAGGGCGAGGGACGCAGGTGGATTGCCAAGTTCACGCGCCCGGTTTTGGACGGATTTGACTACCTGTTCACCGATGCGCTGACAATCGTTGACAAGGGGCGCATCTGCCGCATATACCGCCCGGAGGAAGTGCGCCTTGACGGACGTACCAAGGAACAGTATATGGATATGCTTGTTGACCAGATAGTAAAAATTCTCACAAACGAACCTGTGGATTTTTACGCCAACCCCACGTTCCTGCCCGAGATAATGCAGGACGAATACGACAAATACTGGACAGACACCCGCATAAACCGCTTGCTTGACGTATTGCAGAGAAACGGCATCGCGCTTGAGATAAACTCGCGCTACAAGCTGCCAAGCTACAAGATAATACGCATGGCGAAAGAGCGCGGACTGAAATTCACCTTCGGCACAAACAACGAAACGCCCGATTTCGGACGTAGCGAATACGCCATAGGCGCGGTGGAGAAGTGCGGGCTGGCAGCCGGTGACATCTGGTTTCCTACAATGAGCTGCAAAAGTGGTAGAAAAACCGTTAACTACAATCATATAGGCGACCCCAAGGCAGCCCCTGTGCCAATAGCGGAATTAGAGAACAAAAAGAACTGAACGATAAAAAGAACACAAAAAATGACTGAAAGAATAATTTCAATATCCGGCAAGCCCGGTCTTTTCAAACTGATGAAACAAGGTCGCGGAATGCTCATCGTTGAGAGCGTTGACGAGAAACGCCAGAGATTTTCGGTGGGAATGCACGACAAAGTGGTTTCGCTCAATGACATTTCAATATACTGCGAGAACGAGGACGAGCCGCTGATGAATGTTTTCAACAAGGTAAAGGCGCACGAGAACGGCGAATGCCTGAAATTCAACCCGCGCAAGATCGCAGCAAGCGAACTGCGCGAGTATTTTGCGGCAGTACTGCCGGAATACGACACCGACCGCGTGCACGACAGCGACATTCGCAAACTGCTCGTATGGTATGACCTGCTTGTAAAGGGCGGTATGACCGACTTCGAGGAGGAGAAGCCCGGAGAAGCGCCCGCAGAGGAAAAGGCGGAAGAACAGAAATAATGCAACTGTAGCCATCGGGAATTGTCCGCATGGCGACTGTAAAACATAAAAATGCGGAGGGCGACTTTAAGGCTCTCCGCATTTTTCATGGCTTATGGCCGCGTGGCGGCTACTCTATGTTCCTTCTTATTTTGGTGAGATATGCCCCGAGCCTTGCCTCGTCCTTGTTGTCTATGATGTCTATCAGCTCGCTAAGCTCTGTGCGTATTTTCTCCACCTGCCCCGATGTAAGAGGGTTGAAAAGAATTTCGCGCAGCAGCGTGTCGTCCTCGCCAAGCACGCCCCGGGCAATCGCCATATGGCGTTTGAAAGTTGTTCCGGGCGCGTCCTGATGCTTCATTACTGCGGCGAACACAAAAGTTGAGACAAAGGGGATGCTTAATGAGTAAGCCACTGTCTCATCATGCTCCTCAAAAGTGTATTCCCGCACATTAAGCCCAAGGCGGTTGTAGAGGTCGCGGAAGAAGATGCGTCCCATGTAGTCGCCCTCCTTTATTATTATCGCGTTCTCCGAACTCAGCGAACCGAGGTTGGCAAATGTCGGGCCGAACATCGGATGGGTTGAAACGAACTTGAAGCCGCATTTGTCGTAGAAACCCTTCATACCGGTCTTCACCGAAGCGATGTCGCTCAGTATGCAGCTTTCGGGGATATGGGGTATGACCTTTTCAAAAGCGGGAATGGTGGCTTTCAGCGTAACTGCGTTTATGACCATTTCCGGGCGGAAAGCGTCTATCTCCTCAAGCCTTGTAAACCGCTGCGTGTTGTACATGAAGCGTAGGCGTTTGGGATCGGTGTCGTAAACTGCCGTCTCGTGGTCGAAACTCAGCAGGTCAACGAAAAACGACCCCATCTTGCCCGCGCCGAGAATGAGTATCCTCATCTTTTTTCACTTGTTTATAAGGTCAAGCTGCTGGTGAACGCTCTCCTCGTGAATTGCCTCGAAGATGGTCTTGAGGAAATCCGCGCTCATTCCGCACAGCATACCCTGGGCCACGCGCTTGTCGAGAATTTCGTTGTAACGTCCCGCCTGAACTACGGTCATGTTGTGTTCGCGCTTGTAAACGGCTATTTCGCGTGAAATCCTCATGCGCTTCGCCAAAATGTCGAGAATGTTGTTGTCGCACTCGTCTATCTGGTAGCGCAGGGCGTGCAGGCTCTCCGTTGACTGGGTTGTGGAGCGCACCACAAGGCGGTCAAGAATAAAGTCAAGAACTTCCGGAGTAACCTGCTGGCTCGCGTCGCTCCAAGCCTCGTCGGGCTTGCAGTGGCTTTCTATGATAAGTCCGTCAAAGCCGAGATCCATTGCCTGCTGGCAAAGCGGGGCTATAAGCTCGCGCTTTCCGCCTATGTGGCTCGGGTCGCAAATCATCGGGAGGTTGGGGATGCGGCGGTGAAGCTCTATTGCTATGTGCCACATGGGCAGGTTGCGGTAAATGCGCTTGTCATACGTGGAGAACCCGCGATGAATAGCCCCAAGACGCTTTATGCCGGCGTTGTTTAGGCGTTCGAGTGCGCCAATCCAAAGTTCGAGATCGGGGTTCACTGGGTTTTTAACCAGAACGGGAATGTCAACGCCTTCGAGCGCGTCGGCAATCTCCTGCATTGCAAATGGGTTGGCGGAAGTGCGCGCCCCAATCCACAGGATGTCTATGCCGGCTTTGAGCGCAGCCTCAACGTGGGCCTTGTTTGCCACTTCGGTTGCCACAAGCATTCCGCATTCCTTCTGCACGCGCTGCATCCAGGGCAGTCCCTCTTCGCCGATGCCCTCGAAGCTTCCTGGTTTTGTGCGCGGCTTCCATATTCCCGCACGGAATATCTTCACGCCAATTTTACTGAGTTGCTGTGCTGTTGTGATAACCTGCTCTTCGGTTTCCGCGCTGCACGGCCCTGCCATTACAAGCGGGCGTTTCGGCTCCACGCCCGGGAGGTTGAGCTTTTCTAATTTGAGTTCCATTTTTGTATGTCTTTTTATTTATAAATTCATGTTTTCGATCCTTCCTAACGCCTCTTTCAGCTTTTCGTCCTTGGCGCACAGGGAAATTCTCACATAGCGTGCGCCGTTCGTGCCGAAAATGAAGCCAGGGGTTATGAACACCTTCCCCTCCTTCAAAACCTTTTCGGTGAGTTCCTCGGCATCCTTGTATTTGTCGGGTATTCTGCCCCAGAGGAACATTCCCACCTGCGACTTTTCATATTCGCAGCCCAAGGCCTGCATAATTTTTTCGGCATAAACGCGGCGGTGGGAGTAGGTCTCTATGTTTGCCATGCGGTGCCATTGCCCGTCGTTGTCGTATGCCTTGGCGGCGGCAAGCTGTATGGCGCGGAAAGTGCCGCTGTCTATGTTGCTCTTCACCTTCAATATCCACTGTATGAACTGTGCGTTGCCCGCTGCCAGCCCCACGCGCCACCCCGGCATATTGTGGCTTTTGCTCATCGAGTTGAACTCTATGCAGCAGTCCTTTGCCCCCGCAACCTGCATAAGGCTTATGGGGTGTTCGTTCAGGATGAAGCTGTAGGGGTTGTCGTTCACCACCACGATATTGTGCCGTCTTGCGAAATCCACGAGCCTTTCGTATGTCTCGCGGCAGGCGTTCGCGCCAGTGGGCATATTTGGGTAATTGCTCCACAGCAGTTTCACGCCCGAGAGGTCCATGCCTTCAAGTTCGTCAAAATCGGGCTGCCAGTTGTTTTCAGGACGCAGGTTGTAGTTCACCACCTGCGCTCCGAGAAGTTTGCTCAGCGAAGTGTATGTGGGGTATCCCGGATTGGGAACAAGCACCTTGTCGCCGGGATTTACAAACGCCAGGGTTACGTGCAGTATGCCCTCTTTCGAGCCAATCAAAGGCTGAATTTCCGTGTCGGGGTTCAAATCAACGTCAAACCAACGCTTGTACCACCGCGACATTGCGTTTCTCAATTCCGCCGTACCCATTGTGGGCTGGTAGCCGTGGGCTTCGGGAAGCTGCGCCACCCTGCAAAGCTCGTCCACCGTGGCTTTTGACGGCGGCATATCGGGACTTCCTATCGCCAGGCTTATGACGTTTTTGCCCTCGGCGTTCATTTTGGCAACCTCCTTCAGCTTGCGGCTGAAATAGTATTCGCTCACCGAGCCGAGGCGTTCTGCGGGGACGATGGCATTATTTTTTTGCAACATATTCTCCAAGATTTTTCAGTTCACGTGTAAGGGGTTTTATCGCGTCCATACTTTGGTGGAAACGCACGTAGTCGTCGTAGGTTACATCGATGTAGAACAGGTATTCCCATTCGCGCCCTATTATCGGGAGCGACTGTATTTTGGTGAGGTTTATCTTATAGAACGAGAAGATTGAAAGCACCTGCGACAGGCATCCCTCGTCGTCGGGCAGCGAGAATACAAGGCTGCACTTGTTGCAAAGCCTCGCGTCCCTCACAAGGTCGGCGTTCCACGGGTCGGTCAGTACGAGAAAGCGCGTGAAGTTGTGCTTGTTGTCCTGTATTCCCTCCTCGAGCACTTTCATTCCGTAAAGCGGGGCGGCATCCTTGTGGCATATTGCGGCGTGTCCCCTCAAATGCCTGCTGCTTATGTGCCGGGCTGCCCCCGCCGTGTCGTCGTCCTCCACCACGCGCAGCCGGGGGTGGCTTTTCAAAAAGCGGTAGCACTGCATAAGCGCCACAGGGTGGGAGTTCACTTCCGAGAGGGTGTCCCAGTCGTCTTCGGGCAGACACATTATGCTGTGTTCTATCTGCAGCTTGTGTTCGCCCACAATTGTAAGCCCGCTTTCCAAAAGCAGCTCGTAGTTGTGGAGCAGACTTCCCGCAATGGTGTTCTCTATCGCCACGATGGCAAACAGCGAACCTTCGTGCCTCATCTCGTCAAACACCTTCTCGAAGGTGTCGCAGCAGATGAGCTCGATGTCCTCGCCCGCAAAATACTGGTGGGCGGCTATGTCGTGGAAAGAGCCCTTTATGCCTTGTATTGCTATTTTCTTCATTTCATCGTGTTGTAACAAAAAATCCCGCCTCATGTTGAAGCGGGATTTTGTATTTTGTTTCGTTTGTTTTGTTCCTGTTTATGCGTACAACGTCCCGCTTCGCTTTGTTCCGGCAAAGTAATAAAAGTAAAAGCTAAACGCTGTACTGAAATTGTTCATATATTCTCGATGATATTTTGCTTATCGGCGACAAAATTACACATTTTCCCTAACACCCCAAACAAAATGCAATGTTTTTTTGATTTGCCGGACATTTTTCCGTGAAAGCGGTTGTATGTGGCGCAACATAAAACAAAAGCCGGTTTGTGCTTCATCTCTCTCAAAAAAGGGAGCGCATCGTGAAACGGTTATTTTGCTGTCGTCTTGCTTCGACCGTGGTGAGCGTGTTGAACGTTCGGCGTGAATATGTACTTCGGTCGGAGTAGAAGTGTTGAACGGTCGTTGTAAGACTATTTTTCCACCGCCTCGAGCCAAATTCGCGGCTTGTAAAGGTTTCGCCCATACGCAATATAGTATGGGAGCAGCACCCCGCCCCACGGAGTGTCGCCGTCCGGCTTTTTTGAGGAGTAGGTTTTTGTCGTGAGCATATTGGTGTGAAGCACTTCCTTGTCATACTTGTTGCCGTAAGCCGCGTCGGGGTCAAAATACACCTTTTCGCCCCTGCTCTCATGGGCATAGACAATCGGGCCTTCCTGCACGGCAAAGCGGTTGTCCGCATTCTGCACAGCGCGTATGCGCCTCACCGCCGTCTGCATGGAAAGGCGTATCACGTCATCGCTCTGCCACACGCGGTCTATCGTTATGTATCCGTCGGCAGAGGCACGCAGCGTGAGCCTTTTGCCGTTCAGCACCACCTGGTAGTATTCCCTCATGGGCTTGTAGGCATACTCGCCCGTGTGGGTTACCTCCCCCCTCAGCCATGCGGGAAGCCGCAGGTGAAGGCGCATATAAGGGTTGGCGTTGTTGAATTTCAGGGAAAAAAACACGTCCGCCACCCACGGTGCGCTCGTGTTTTGGAGAATAACCAAGTCGAGCGAATCGTTCTTTATGTAGGCGCGGTTTCTGAAGTACAGGTTCACCCAAAGGTCGCTGCCGCGCATGGCGTATGCCGTGGCGGGGGCGTCGAGCACTGCCTGTGCCGCCTTTTCCCACGTCTTTTTCCCGAGGCGCGAAGAGTCGATTTCAGCAAGCACTCCGTTGTATAGGGCGCGTTCGGCTATGTCGGCATAACGCACCCGTGGGTTTTTCAGGAACAGCGTCTTGGCGGCGTTGTATGTACTCACCGCGTCCGCTTCCGACTCGCCCCATAGGGTGAGTTTCTTGAATTTCCCGTTCCACAGCTCCTCGTCCATATTGCCCGGAAACACGGTCGGCTTGGCCTTCATTGTGGAGTCGGCCTTGTATATCTGCTCCATAAAGCGCGTGAAGAACACGTCCTCTATGCTTACGTTGTCCGGGGTGGCGTATTCCGCCGTTCCGCCGTCGCCGGCCGCACACCGCCAAGGCAGTACAAGCAAAAGTGCGGCAAGTGTGAAAAACAATCGCTTCATAACTGTTTGTTGCATCATGACAAAATTAGCAATAACTTTCCACACGCGCAAACGCCGCGCTTTCATTCCTTTGGCGGCAGCGACTGGTAGTGCCGCGTTGTGAAAGTCTGGAGCAAAAACAGCAACGCCAGCACCACAGCCACCTTGTATGGCGCGGCAACGCCCCCGAAGCCGCCATCGTCCAAAAGCTTTGCAATGGGAGACACGACCAGCGGCGACACGAACTGCCCCAGATACAGGGCGGCGGAAAGCAAAGGCATCACCGTGGTGGCGGAGTTGCGCCCACCCTTTATGGAGGCGATTGTGTTGAGATAAGGTATGCCAACGCCGTTGGCCATTCCTATGCACGCCGAGCCGGCAAGCACGAAAAACATTGAGCCGCCCATGCAATACAACGTGAAACCAATAATGAAAAACACAGGGGCGAGGTATTTCATCTGGGATGGAACATGGCGCATCATTTTCCCGAATAACAAGCCCGTGAACGCCGCCACCACGTCCGTGCCTACCATTATCAGCGTTATGCCGACAGGCGAGAGCTTGCCGCCGTGCGACGCCGTTATCGCGAAATTGGTTACAAACACAAAGAAAATGGTCATGAGCAAAACCATCCCGATTACCGAGGGGTGGAACTTCAGAAGTTGTTTGGGCGCAAACGGCACTCCGCGCTTGTTGCTTGAGCCTAAACGTTCGTTGGGCAGGAAGGCGGCCACAAGGACTATGGCGACAATTCCGAGCAAATAGACCAGAAAGGAAAAGTTCCAACTTACGGTGCACAAAATGCCGGCAAGAAGCGTGGCTATAACGCCGCCGGTCTGGTTCATGGCGGCGGAAAGTCCCATTAGTCTCGCCTGTTGTTCCGGCGGATAGTAATATGCGAGCAATCCCGTTGAGAGCGGCATCACAAGTCCCACGCTTATGCCGAGCAATGCCCGCAGAAACAGCAGCACCCCTATTCCTGTGGCAAAAAAGCACAGCGTGCCGCTCGCCACATACAGTGCAAGCCCGGCAATGGCAATTGTGCGCGAGCCGAAGCGGCGGCTGATTCCGAGGAAAAACAAGTTGGTGAGGATGATGAAGAATGCCGGGACGCTCACGATAAGCTGCACCAGCACTTTGGGGCTTTCCGCAAAGTGGGCTTGGATTGTGGCGAGTGCCGGGGCGATTGCCGCTCCTGCCATAACGGTGAGAAGCGACATGGAAAGTATTGCGCAGGCTGTGCGGCGCGGTGTTGTGGAGACCATAATATGAAATGTTTTAATGTAAATCCTTTACGAACCAAGGCTGTCTGTTCGTAACCGGACTTACATGCCGCATCGCTGCAACACCACTCGTTACTGTTTTTTCCGCAAGCCTTGCGGCTGCAAATTTACGAAATTCTCGTCAGTCAGTTTGCGAGGCTCACGTCGATTTGTGCGGTGTAGATGCGGCGCGGGTCGCCAAACGCCGCGCAGCTGTTGACCATAGACGAAAGGTTTTCCTGCACTTTTCCGCTGAACGCCTGTCTGCCGTTCACCATGACGGTCAGCCTGTGGCTCAGGTCGGCGAGGCTGCGGTTGAGATACACCGTGAGCCTGCCGCCTTCAACCGGCGTGTATTTGCGCTTGAACCTCATCTCAATTCCCCATACATTGTCTTTCTCCGTGGTGGTGTATTCCACCTTTTCAACCCTCAGGTTTATGGTGTCGCCCTTTATGGTTTCCTCGTAGAACACCCTTTCCCCGGCTTCTGTTGCCGGCGGTTCAACCACATACAGGTTGCAGAAACCGTCCCTGCGGCATCCGTCCATCTCGAAGTCCTCCCACGCCACATACTTGGGGTAGGGGTTTCTTGTGTTTGCGGCGAGCCACGGCGTGGTGGTGGAGTAGTCTATGGCGTGTCCGCGCCCGGGGATAACCTGTATGTTGTGCTTGTAAAGGCTGTCGTGGGCGGCTGAAAGGCTGTCGAATGCCTCCTTTGCATATTTGGTGAGCGTGTTGCGGTAAAAGCCGGTGTCATGGTCGCCCGTGAGGAGCGAGAACGGAGTGTTGGCAAAATTTTCCGCCGGGGCGTTCTTCAGCGGCTCGCCCCCCGCCATTGCGCCGCCGCCCGCCAGATAGTCGGCAAAGAACGAGGTGAGACGCTGCGTGCCGTACGCTCCCTCGGAAATGCCTGTGATATAAATTCTGTCGGGGTCAACATCGCCCGAAGCCAGTGCGAGGCGCAGCAGCTTTTGCCAAGCCCACACTTTCGCACGCTGCCACCAGCGGTAGTAGCCGCCCTCGTTGGGTATCTGCGGAACGAAATAGACCGATGGCGCGTCGTTGAACGAGCGCGTGAGCTTGAGACCGTTTGCATACTCCTGCTCCTTGGGGCCCGAACCGTGCAGGTAGAGGAACATGGGATAGCCTGCGGACGGGCGCGCCCCCTTGCTGAACCATGTGAAGTTCATCGTGGCGTTGTTTTCGAGTTCTGGCGGCAGCCGCCATTTGCCGGCATACGTCAGACTGTCCCTGTTCATACGCCCGAGCGTGTCGGGCTCAATCTTGCGCAACGCCCTGCGCCACGACTTCCATATGGCAACCGAGTTCTGCTGCACCTCCTTCACCGACAGCTTCTTTTTGCTGCCCTCGTATGTCTTTGCCGTGCCCTTAAGCCAGGCCTTGAAAAAGTCATACACGTCATCCGCGCCCGCAGTGAGCGCAATGGCGAAAACTGCGGCCAAAGTCGCAAAAAACCTCTTATTCATCATGGTTGCAAAGTTACGAGTAATAACAATACGCTGCTGTTAAATAATGTATCTTAGGGTTTTAGGGCGGAAGTTACACACAATTTTGCAAACAGCGGCTTATAACAGGAAAAGCGTTTATGAAGCACCATCGCCCCAGCCCTACATAAACCGCTCCAACCGGCACCTTGCCGCCCCGCCCTTTCATGCCGGCAAAAACCGCGCAGAGACGGATTTGCATATAACATTGGTTATAAGGAAATTGCACAAAATTCAAATCTTTTGTAAGCATTTGTTTCCCAAAGAGTTGCAGGTAGGCGAAAAAGGTCTGATGTAGT
>DKDC01000006.1:44853-53496 GCA_002451695.1 Prevotellaceae bacterium UBA6858
GTCCTATGTAGTTTTTCCTGTGTCCTATGCAGTTTTCGGGGCAAAGGAGGGGGCGGATATTTCAGTGCCGGCAGCGTTGGCTGGCATGGCGAAAAACCGGCGCAAATTCACGCCTCGTCCGGATAAAAGCATTTCCAGCCGGAAGTGTCGCCTGTGCCGGATATTTTGCCGGGGCTGTATATCCAATTCTCCCCTTTCTCGATTATAATGCCTCCTTTCAGGTGTAGTTTCCGCCCCTCTTCGCTGTTGGTGTAATCTATCAGCGCGTTGTGCTTGTTTGCCGCGTTGGCATCGCTTCCTGATGTTTTTGTGTCGAAAAGGAATAAATGCCCGTTTTTCATGCGTATCACAAAGTCCACGTAAAACAACGCCCTCCTGCCGTCTGTATTCACGTAGCCCACGGCATAATGCTGTTTGCCGGCATCGCCGTTTTTGTACCACCAGTCTATGTATTCGCTGTTGCTTTCAAGGAAAGCCGTAAAACGTTCCTCCGGGCGGAACACATTTTTCCGTTCTATGAAAGGCAGCAGTGCATGGTCTCTGACGTCCTCCCTAACCCTGTGGGTTTCTTCCTTATAAAGCCTGTCGGCAGGCACTTCCCAGTTGTATTTCACGAACGATTTTTGTGATTTTTCATTTTGCCGTTTTGTCAGCGTTTCGAGATAGCGGTCGAGTGCATGGCCAACAACGGCCTCTATCTTGGGGCGGTTTGCGTGATAGAGCGCCATTTTCAGTGCATCGGCTTCTTCGAGGCCGAAAATACCGTGCAAGGCCTCTTTCAATGCGTAGCCCAATGTGGCTGTGCTCACTTTTTCGAAGCGCGCCCCCATCACTTTTGCGCAGAATGATGTGAACGCCGCGTTCAGCTCCTGTGTGGAGCGTATGTAGCGCACTTTTTTGTCAACGGTGATTGTTTCCGCCTCGCCCGTGATATTCTGGTCTCCCGCCAGGTCAACGCCAATGCCTCTTACGCCAAAGACAAGTTTCCCCGCCACTTGCCGCCGGTTTTCCAAGTGCCGGTTAATGCGTGCTTCCGTGTCTGCCGTGCAAACTTCACCGCCGTCCATTTCTTCTGCGGTGAACAAAGTGCCGTCTGTACCCCTCACGCCGTAGCTTTCACAGAATGCCCCGCACAGGAAATCCTTGAAGTCCGCGCCCAGACGCTTGCGGCTTTCGGCGGGGCGTTCGCAAAACTCCGACTTTAGCACCACGTTGTGCAGCCCCTCGCGCCTTATGGCGTGCAGGCTTGAAAGATAGTCCATCCCGTCGCGGGCAATTTCAATGATGTCCTTGCTCAGGTTGGTGTAAACGTAGCCTTTGTTCAGAATGTCGTTTCCGTAAAAACGCTGTTCAGGCATGCGCAGAATGCGCCCCACTGTCTGCACGGTGAACGTGAAGCTCTTTATTTCGCGGAAAACCAGCAGCACCGCCGCGCGCGGGCAGTCCCACCCCAGGGCGATTGCCTGCTTGAAAAGCAGCACCTCCGTGGGATTTCCGTTGCGCTCTATGCCGTCAAGGTTTTCCTTTTCCTTGCTCAGCCAAACTGCAAGTTTCCCGTTGGCGGTGTTTATCCCTTTTATAATGTCAAGATATTCCACCGCTTCCTTGCGCACGCTTTCGTCTTCCTTTGTCATGTTTTCGCTTCCGTCGTTTGGAAGTTGTATAAGCAGCAGCGGGTTGATGTTCACGCCAAGTTTTGCGTATGCATCGGCAAGTTCCCCGCGCTTTTTCAATGCCAGATTAATAAGGTGCTGGTTGAGCGAAACGCCGGGCGCGGAGAAGTCGAGTGCAGGGTTCAGAACAACACCTTCCTTTATCATTTGTTCGGCAATAACCTTTTCGCGCGGAATGTTTACAAACTCGTCGGGCGAGGTTGTAACGGGCGTTGCCGATATTCTTATCTCCACTTTCGGGTTGATGCCTTGCAGCACTTTTTCGCTTTTGTTGGCCAAACGCCCTGCAAACAAGTGTTCCTCGTCTATAATGGCTATAATGGGGATGCCGCGCTCCTCCTGCGTGCGGCGTGTTATTTCATAGAGGGATGTGCATTGTTCGCTGTCGCGCACCATAATGGCGTTGTCCTTGTTTATGCTCTCCCAGTTCACGAACAGAATGTCTCCCGGTAGCAGTGAGGCCGAGGACGAATGGTCAAGGTCATCATAAACAATGGGACGCAGCTCCTGCGTTTCGCCAAAAAGATTTTTCATCTTAAAGTAGCTTTGCTCGTGCAGCTTGTTTGGCGCAATCCATATAAACGCCGCTTCACCGCATCCTGCATCGTCCCTTTCGGGCAGTTCGGCGGTGAGCCGCGCAAGCATTTGCGAAGCCATGACAGTTTTGCCCGAACCTGTAGGGGCCTTGAACACGAGTGTGCGGCGGCTGCCGCCGAGCGAGAGCAATAATATTGTTTTCTCAACGAGTTCGTTCACCGCCTTTTGCTGGTATCTTATGCTTTTCATTCTTCTGCTTTCGTTTCGTTGTTTTCCGGAATGTCGTTATATATTGCTTTCTGCGTTGGCAGCACATGGCGGTAGGCGTTGTATATTGCGGAGGGCAGGGCACACAGTTCAACCCTGTCAGCCACATCGCCGAAATCCTCGTCGAACGCGTAGGTGTTGGGCGAGAAAACGTATGTCATAATCTTGTTTCCTGCCGGCGGCAGCTTCTGCAACAGTTTCACAATAAAGGGAATGGCTTCTTCGCGGTAAACCACAAGCATCCTGCGTCTGCCGTTGTCGAAATAGTTGGCAATGCTGTTGTTAAGGTTACGGCCCGCAAGCGGTGAGCTGGTGTAAACATCGTTTCTGATGCAAAGCATGTCGGTTGCAAGGCGCATGAGCCGCCTCATGTTTGAAATTGTCCTTTCACGCGGCAGCAGCAAAGTTTTGTAATACCGCAAGGTGTTGTTTCCCAGTCCGGGGATTTTTTCGCCTTCCGGCGTGGTGTAGCCGTTTATCACCCTTTTGTTGCGCTCGTAGGTTACGTTTTCGCAAATGCCGTTTTCGTTGTTGGTTACAAGGATGCACTGCCTTTTCCCGCCGTCCTCGTTGTTCAGTTGCATTGTTGCGTCTAAACTTGTACCGGAACCGGCGAAAAAGTCAAGTATTATAATGTTTTTACTCTTATAATTAGAGAACCTGATTAATCTCTTCAAAAGCTCACAAGGTTTTGAGAAAGGAAAGTCTAAAGCCAGTTCCCCCAAACGGCTTGTTCCAAGAGAATTAATGCAATCTTCAATATAATTCGGCGGAACTTTTCCTTTTTCTTCGGCATCTTTTTGATACCGTTTGGTATAAACATTCCATTTAGAGGGCTTTCCATTCTCATCAACAAGGGAAGATTTTTTGACTTTCTTAAAAACCAACAGATGTTTTTGCCTAAGATAACTGTCCCAAGACCATCTCCAACATTTGTCATCATTGCTTTGCGGCTTGACAAAAGAAGCATCTTTTATTTCTGTTGGAAATATATTGCCCGGAGGTATTATGAAAGAATGATCAGGGCATTCAATATAATATCTTTGGTTAGGCCGAGAGTCCAAAGAACTTTGGTACAAAGATTTGCTACATTCATAAAACTCGCCAGCTCTTTCTCCATCTTTTTCCATTATAGGGAAATCGGCAGTATTTGGAGCAAAGAACCGATTTACACTTTGTTTGTTGTTTGCATAAGCCAAAACATAATCTACCGCAGGAGAAAAATGCGTTCCTTTCCCATTTCCTTTTTTTTGAATACGAGAAATAACCGCTATTTGATTTTGTTCGCCAAATATTTCATTACATAACAGAATTAATTGTGCAATTTCGTCAGAGCCTATTGAAATAAAGAATACGCCATTTCCTTTCAGTAACCCTTTTGCAATTCTAAGGCGTTTGTTCATAAACGACAGCCATTTGGAGTGGCGGTAGGCATCCTCGCGGTCAACGAAACTGTCGTTGTAAACAAAATCCTTGTTGCCCGTGTTGTAGGGCGGGTCTATGTATATCACGTCAATCTTTCCCGCATGAGTGTAATTTAGGGCTGTGAGTGCTTCGAGGTTGTCGCCCTCTATAAGGGTGTGGTTCGGCGCGCCGGGGGCGGGGCTTGCTATTGCGCGTTCTTTCACCTCCTGCAACACCGGCAGCCCGCTTTTCAGTCGCTCCTCTACAGCTTCGGGCTTGTCTTCCCAAACAAGTCCGTATTTCTTTTCCGTTTTAAGGAGTTCGATGAGTTTTGCCTTTTCCTCGTTGGTAAGCCCTTCAAGGTTTTTGATTTTGCTTATTAGCTGCTGCTTGTTCATGTGGCGGCACAGGTTGCGTTCCGCCGACTCCCGAAGCGGTAAATGTTTTGTTGGTTAATGGTTTGTCTATAAAAAAGAATTGGCGCAGGAATCATCACTTCAACATTCCTTGCAAATTGAGGTATTCGGAGACCTTTTACACCAAAGAATTAAAGCGATGAAGCCTACACCAAATGTATGATATACGCACACAATGCACCCTTTTTTGACAAAAGGGCGCATTGATGTTGTGCTATATACACAGCTATGTGTAGACGTCCACCATAATTCTCTTCTGTGTGTAAATTTGAAAGTTCCGAATTTTCAATTTGTCAGAAGAAAACGCAGTAAACGCCTTTCTCAAAAATAGAGCCGCCCCGTTTGGCGGATTACCGCCGGCATCTCTTTGCCTGCAATCCGCGTGGCGGCAGTTCAAAAATAGGTATTTTTTGCGAGACCGGCAAACGCCGCGCAAATAAATTTCGGTTTCACGCTTTTTTGTATCTTTGCATACTCATATAATATATAAGGAAATGAAGATAGCTTTGATAGGATACGGCAAGATGGGGCGCATGATAGAGCAGATAGCCCTTGAGCGCGGACACAAGATAGTATGCGTTGTTGACAAGGACAACCGCAGCGACATAGACAGCGACGCTTTCCGCAGCGCAGACGTGGCTATTGAGTTCACCGCCCCCGCATCGGCATACCAGAACGTAAAGGACGCTTTTGCGCAGGACGTGAAGGTGGTGTCGGGCAGCACGGGCTGGATGGACGAGCACGGCGGGGAAATGAGTACGCTTTGCGAGAAGAAGGGGCGCACCCTGTTCTGGAGCAGCAACTTCAGCGTCGGCGTGGCGTTGTTCAACGCCTTGAACGCGTACCTTGCAAGGCTGATGAACGGCCAGCCGTCATACGATGTGAGGATTGAGGAGACGCACCACGTTCACAAGCTCGACGCGCCCAGCGGTACGGCGATAACTCTGGCGGAGGGCGTGATAAAGAACCTCGACCGCAAAAACGGTTGGGAGAAAGGCGTGTTCACCGCTCCCGATGGCACTGTGAGCGGCACGGACAACGTTGCGCCCGACATTATCCCCATTGACAGCATACGCCGTGGCGAAGTGGCGGGAATACACTCCATTATATACGACAGCGATGCCGACTGCATAACGATCACCCACGATGCCCACAGCCGCAAGGGCTTTGCGCTCGGCGCGGTGCTTGCCGCCGAATACACGGCAAACCACGAGGGCTTCCTCACAATGCACGACCTGTTTCCGTTCTAACTCCGCAATGACATGAGCCAGAACAACAAGCAGCAGGAGCGGAAAGAGAAAAAGCCAACGCCGCTGAAAGTGCGCGCCACGGTGTGCGCCCTGTGGCTGGTGTGCTATTTCGCGTTTCTGATATGGATTAAATGCTGGTGGGGAGTGATATTCGCCCCGCTGATATTCGACGCCTACATCACCAAAAAGGTGAAGTGGAACTGGTGGAAGAACATAAAGGACAAGAAAAAGCGCGGCGTGATGAGCTGGGTGGATGCCATTGTGTTCGCACTCGTTGCCGCCTATTTCATAAACAACTATTTCTTCCAGAACTACGTAATCCCCTCTTCCTCGTTGGAGAAGAGTTTGCTGACCGGCGACTATCTTCTTGTCAGCAAGATGAGCTACGGGCCGAGAAAGCCCATGACGCCGCTGTCAATGCCCTTGGTGGCTAACGAAATGCCAATCACAGGCTCTAAAAGCTACATAGAGTGGCCGCAATGGAAGTATGAGCGCGTGAAAGGGTTCGGAAAAATAAAGCTGAACGACATTGTGGTGTTCAACTACCCTTCGGGCGACACCGTGGCCCTTGCCCAGAGCCAGCAGGACTTTTACGGAATGTGCTATCAGGCGGGACAGGAGCTTTACCCCATAGCCGGAATGGACTCCATGCCGTGGCAGGAGCAAATGGACGCTTTCGCAAAGCAGTACTCTTACGGCCGCGAATACATCGTGGGGCATCCCGAGGAGTTCGGCAAGGTTATAAGCCGCCCCGTTGACCACAGGGAAAACTACGTTAAACGCTGCGTGGGGCTTCCGGGGCAGACTTTGCAGATCAAGAACAAGATTGTGTATCTTGACGGCAAGCCCAACAAGGAACCCGACAATGTGCAATACGGCTATCTGGTTACATTCAAGGCCAACCTGCCCGAAGAATTGATACGCGAGCTTGGAATTACCAAGGAAGACCTTGAGGACGCATCGGCATACAATCCCGCCACGCGCCGGATGCCGCTTACGCGCCACGCGCTTGACGTGCTGCGCTCGCGCCCCGACATCGTGGAGTCGATTGTGGAGGACAAACCGTATTCAATGGGACTTTACCCGCTCGACATGGTGAAAAACTGGACTACGCACAACTACGGGCCAGTGTGGATTCCCAAGCGCGCGGCAACAATCCGCCTTAACAAGGACAACTATGCAATATACGAACGCCCGATAAGGGTTTACGAAAACAACCGTCTGGAACTGCGCGACGGCAAGATATACATAAACGGGAAGCAGACCGACACCTACACCTTCAAGATGGACTACTACTGGATGATGGGCGACAACCGCGACCGTTCCGCCGACTCGCGCTTCTGGGGCTTCGTTCCCGAAGACCACATTGTGGGCAAACCCATTCTGGTGTGGATTTCCCTTGACAAGGACTACGGACTGTTTGACGGCAAGATACGCTGGAACAGGTTCTTCCGCTGGGTTGACAACATTAAGTAGCAATACTAAAACAACGGCAGTTTGCATATATCGGGCAGGACAAGGGAAATTTTGCGCACACTGGCTGTCTTTCTCGCAGCCTGTCTGGTTTTATGCCTCATAAGGCTGTTTGTTTTCGACCAATATACGGTTTCCTCCTCACGGCCCGCCGCCGGTTTCCTGCAAGGCGACCGTCTGCTCGTCCTGAAAACGAGCTACGGCGCAAGGCTTCCTTTCGCCGATTACACGGGCTGCCGCAGGCTTGGGGACGGAAAGCCGCAGCGCGGCGACTGGATGGCGTTCAATATGCCCGCCGGCAGCTCCGGGGACATTCCGGAGCGCACCGTGTGCATGGCACAATGCTTCGCCCTGCCGGGAGACACCGTTACGCTTACCAAAGACATGAAGGTGGGCAGAGGGCAGGGCAAAGGTTCGTTCCCCTTTGCCATACCCGCAAAGGGCCGCCGCGTTTACATCACAAAATGGAACGCCCGCCTTTTATGCAACACGATAAACCTTCACGAACCGTGCCACTGCGCCGAACTGAAAGGCGACACGCTGCTCATAGACGGGCACACCGCGCCATATGTGGTGTTCACGCAGGATTACTACTGGGCTTATTCCGGGCGGCAGGGCAACACCGAAGACTCGCGCTACTACGGTCTCGTGCCGCAAAGCCACTTGATAGGCAGGGTAATGCTCATCCTGTATTCCACAAAGCCCGATGAGCCTTTCTACCGCAGCTTAAGGACGGACAGGTTTTTCAAAATTCCGCAAGGCAACGTAAAATGAAAGAAACCGCCCTGCTGTCATCAGCCTATATGCCGCCTGTGCAATGGTTCACAAAGCTCGCAACATATCCCAAGGTTTATGTAGAGCAACACGATCATTACATAAAGCAGACATACCGCAACCGCTGCATCATAGCCACGCAAGCCGGGGTGCAGGCTCTTACAATTCCAATAGCCCTGCCCTCCGGGAAATGCGCCATGCGCGACGTGAGAATTAGCGACCACGGAAACTGGCGGCATCTTCACTGGCTGTCGCTGGTCAGCGCATACGAAAACAGCCCGTTTTTTGAGTTTTACGCCGATGACCTGCGCCCTTTCTACGAAAGGAAGTATGAGTTTCTTATCGATTTCAATCAGGAGATCACCGCCAAACTGTGCGGGCTTTTGGATATGGAATACGGCGCGGTTCTGACCGAAGAGTACGCAAACGCCGAGGCTCTTGGGGCTGACGACTTCCGCGACGCGATAAACCCCAAGCACCCGGCAAAAGACCCGGACTTCACCCCGCAGGAATACTATCAGGTTTTTGCAGGGCGCAACGGCTTCAAGCCCAATCTGAGCATTGCCGATTTGCTTTTCAACGAAGGCCCGGAGGGGATTATCACCTTGCAAAAAAGCAGTGTGCAATTAAAGGAAGAATTATGCCGCCGTAGGGGCGTATGGCATACGCCCTGAATTGCGCGGGTTTGCGATGCTATGTTGGCGGTTTGCGATGCGGTTCATGCGGTGGCGTACAGGGCGTATGCCATACGCCCCTACAAATGGCGCAAAACCATAACCGCGCATTCTTTTCAAAATCTCCCAAAAACTACATAGGAAAAACTACGTTCGATGTAGAAAAAATTATGTC
>DKDC01000006.1:53532-57520 GCA_002451695.1 Prevotellaceae bacterium UBA6858
ACTACATCAGACCTTTTTTTAGCCTATTGCATACCATTGTAAAATAAATTGTTATGAAAGGATTTTCCCGTGAGTCCAACTGACTTTATCGGTGGTATTGTTTAAAGTACGTTTGAGATAAGCTAATTGGTCTTTCAGCTCTTTGTCTCGATTATTGCTTTTGATGGTGTATCTGTCTTTACCCCATTGAAGCAAGCCTTGGTAAGTTCCGTTCTTGCTTTTTGCCAATGGATCTCCACCAGATTCTTCTATTATAGAACCCAGTACAGAAGCTATCTATTCTTTGTTTAAGTTCCAAGATTTAAGTGAATCACCAATCTATTTGATTAGCCTTGAGTTGTATTCTCTATTGTTTGTAGTTTTTATTGGCATAATTTTTAACGGTGCGGGTAATTAGTATAATCTACCCATGTTTTTGTAACAGTGTCATTGTATTTGTTTATCTCACATTCAATACACTTCTTATCTGTAATATTAATTGTTTTTATTCTCATACTATCTGTATAAGGATGATTTCTATACTCCATTCTATAATATCCATACCTTTCGTATTCTTCCGTGTTCGTACCTTCGATTACATACATGGAATCTTTGGGTATGGAATCCTCTATCACAGAACCTGTGTTTGTGGATTCTGTTGGCTTATTAGTGCAACCTATAAACAAGGCTGTAAGCAGATAACTGTATAATATTTTATCCATAAGTAAGTAATTTTATTGCTAATAGTGCCGCAACTCGTCTTTGTTGAAACGGAACACCGACACCCACAGTGTGCTTTCATCGCCGTTGAAGAAGAACCACGGATTTTCCACCGGGTTTAGGTTTCTCACGATATGCGGCTCGCGGGCGGGCGTGTTGCCCTCGGCGCACATCACTGCCACTTTCTTCCCTTACCGCGCCACGTCAATCACAATCAGTGCATGGCCAAGCCTTTTCCGTCTCCTTGCCGGATATACCAGAACGTCGCCAGGCTGCACCTCGCTTATTTTTCTTGGCTCGGTTTCGCGGCTTACGGAGAATGTGCTGCACATTCCGTAAGCCTTGCGCAGGAACTTCTCCAACGCCTTTCGCGAACCGCCGCCGCGATATTGCAACCTTTTCCCGTTCACATCGGTGAAACGTATCTCCGAATACCGCCCCTGTGAGAAAAGGTATTCCGCCCTCAGCCGCATGGTTATGTCGGCGCATTGCTCGGCGTTGCTTAGCAACGGCAGGTCTATCACCGCCGTTGACAGCCATTGGAAGTTCGCGTCGCCTCCCGTGTAAAGCTGCACCTTGCTCCCTTTCCTCTTCAGCGGAAGGCCGCGCATGAACTCCGCATAGCCCCCCTTCACCCTGGTGTAGCCCCTTGGGGCGGAAATGTCGCCAACCCTTTGCGCCCTCCACGGATTGCTCGTGTGCGAATACCACCACACGCCGCCAACCACAGCCGCTCCCAAAACGAACATCACGCCGATTACCTTCAGAACATTTTTCACTGACTTATTCCCTTATTTGTTTTACCATACTTTCTAAAAAATCTGCAAAAGTTTTGGCATCATCAAGTCGCTGGCAGTACATACTTGCCGTTGGTTCGGGAAATCTTTGGCGTATATCTGCTTTTATTATTTTGCATAAAACCTCTTTTGTATAGGCTTCCAAAAAATTATTGTATTGTAGTTCTGTCATAAGTGTGTCAAGTTAATGTGTTTTGGAAAAAGTGAACGTGAGAATACAAAAGTACGCAAAATTCTATATATCCGCTAATCTCAATATTAACTTTTTACTTTATGGAAACCTGCCAACTTTAAAGTTCTTCACTTAAATCAGATTAATTACTTGTGTTATATATGTTCAGAAATTTAAGGTTGGCGAGGGTCTTCCTTTGTCAAATAGATTTCGCTGGTGTCAAAGTTTATTTCCCAATTTCCGCCGTCAATGCTCTCCCATTGGTATTTTGCAGCCATCCTGTCCCACCACGACTGGAACTTGACGCAGGTTTCACCAAGGTCATTTGCCAGTTTTTCGTAGAGGTAGGAATTGTCCGCTGTTACAATCTTTGCCAGCTCATTCAAGCCACTGCGGCGTTCGAACAATTGCTGTATTTCTTTCTTTTCTTCGGGCGTAACCTGTCCCACTAATTTCTTTGTTTCCATATTATTGTATTTTTTATTTTACCATTCTTTTCTTACGTCAAATGGATCGAGATAGTTTATCTCCTTGATATTGTCCACTTTTGGAAGAAATGTGCCGTGTTTTCGGATAGCCATCAACAGCATCCTGCTTGCATTGCGTTCCAAGTGGGCTACCACACACTGTTCGTGGCTTGGGGTATTCACCTCCAATGTAGTTTTGCCGTTCATCCAAATGCACCGTTTGCATTGGTAGGCGTCGCAGTTCCTGCACAGTGGCGCATGGTCGAGGCGGTAGAGCTGTTGGTTCTTTATATTGATGCCATGCTCTATGTCCCCTACCGCAGAGCCGTTTTCCTGTAGGTAGAAGGCGGGGCAGACGTAGAACTTCCCGTCTGGGGCAAGCGTAATGCAGCTGTCTCCTGCGCCGCAGTTGTTCATTTTGCCGAGCATCATGCGGTCGGTCAGCAAGTTAAGCTGTACTGTCTTGCCTGATGCATAGATATTTTCAACCTCTTTTGCCAAAATGTTCAGAACTTTGGAGTAGGCGGTGAAATCGTTTTCGGTAAATGCCTTTATGTCGGTAATCACTATATTGAGCCTCTCCGCCCTATATAATATTGGACAGATGTCTTCAATGTGTTTGAATAGCATGTGCCTGTCTGTCCTTAGTAGGCATGAAATGCCATTCCGTAGCGCAGTAATTCCTTTCAGTTCCTCTATGCCATTGAACACTATAACGTCCGCACCGTTGGCGCAGGCTGCCGGTTTTATGTCTGTGTGGTCAATGCTGTTTATTGCTTGTTTATATTCCTTGGGTATGGGAAAGTTAGGATATACAAACTGTATGTTCAGATTTTCTTTCATCGCGTACTGGATTCCCGATTTAAGTGTGTCCAGCGGCATAAGTCTGTTGTTAGCCTTTTCGTTGTCGTAATGGCAAAACGAAACCGATGTATCGTCCAGTAATATCACAATATATTGCATCATGCCTTGCCTCCTTTCTCCATTTTGCAAAACAGTTTGTTCCAATAGTAGTTGTTTGCCCGTACCCTCGCCTTGTGCATCTTGCAGATGGCTGTGGCACGTTGGTAGATAGTTGGTGTGTCTGCGGCATCGTAGTTTTCGCCCTGACACCAGGCACACCCCTCTGCCACCTCGCAGTCAATGCATTCTTGTGTGGATTGCGTGCATCTGTCCAATGTAAGGAAGGGACGCAACTTGTTTTTGTCTATTCCATCGTGAATATTCCCTATGATCCATGCTTTCTTGTTGCGCAGTGAATATTGCGCAAAGCGTGTACACGGATAGAAATTCCCTTGTGCGTCTATCGCCAGCATCTTTCCCGCACCACACCAGTTCCCGTTCTGGAGTTGGCAGTCCAACGGCTTGCCCATATGTTCGTTGAAGAACGAGCAGGCATAATTTTCATAGTAGCCTCCTTCAATGATTGCATCGGCGAGCAAGGTGAGCTGTTCTTCAAAGAGGATGTCATCTCCTTCTTTCCACACGTCCTCAAACACACAATTAATGTGTGCCTCATGGATGCCGAGGCTGTAAAGATGGAGTACGCTCTCTTTTATGTAAGGGATGTCCGCGCTACTTATGGTTACTTTTGTCCCGGCATTGGGAAATTGCTCCTGCCACAGCGGGATATTCTTCACCACGTCATCGTAGGAACCTTTCTCTTCTTCAGATTTTGGTCGGATGCCCTGTTCCATTTCGTTGGTTTTCCAGATGCGGTTTAGGTCATGCTTACGCTTTGTGCCATCAATAGTTATTCCTATTGATAAATGGTCTCGATTTTTTTCGATAAATCTCTGAACTTTCTCCGTTCCATAATTGATACCATTTGTAGAGAATGAAAAGCGATAAGA
>DKDC01000006.1:57573-57948 GCA_002451695.1 Prevotellaceae bacterium UBA6858
GTTTTGAGATAATCACAAATTTTGTCAATCAGGTCTATCTCCAAGAAAGGCTCGCCACCGATGAAATCCCAAACCACGCTTTCTTCCGGCATGTCCTTTTCGTGGTCAAGAATATAGTCAATGGCCGCTTTTGCCACCTCCCAGGGCATTCGCTCTTTCGAGTTCTTCCCCACGAGGTAGCAATATTTGCAAGCCAGCTGGCAGTCCTTGGTGACAATGAACGTGATGGTCTTTGCTGTTTCAGACTGCCATGTGCGTAGAGTCTTTGTCATCAGGAAATTGCAGTTAAAAACTACTCATGCTGGAACAACCGCCACTGCAACGTCCTTGGCAAGACCCTTTACAAGTGTTTTGGCAAGAATAAGAACATGCGCC
>DKDC01000006.1:58015-58293 GCA_002451695.1 Prevotellaceae bacterium UBA6858
ATAAGAACATGCGCCGCCGCAACTGCTGGAGCACCCGTATGAACAACCCCAACTGCAAGTAGCAGGTTCTTCTGCTGCTTTAATTATTCCAGGTGTCCCACTTAGTGTTATTGCTCCCAAAATAGGCAATACACCTTTTACGGCTTTTTTGAAAAAGTCTCTGCGTGATTGGAGACTTTCATTTTTGTTTTCTTTTCCCATATCAATGGATATTAAAAATGTCATCCGGCTCCAAAGATGACTAAATGGTAAACATGGGATACATACAAAAAAGCGTG
>DKDC01000007.1:0-145 GCA_002451695.1 Prevotellaceae bacterium UBA6858
AATTTCAGCTAATCACAACAACCCTGTGTATGCCTACACATTCAGGAGTGTTGTTGATTACCTTACAAAGGTAAGAAAATTTCAGCTAATCACAACGACATGGATAAGTGGGCGCAAACAATGTCTGTTGTTGATTACCTTACAA
>DKDC01000007.1:252-17146 GCA_002451695.1 Prevotellaceae bacterium UBA6858
AATTTCAGCTAATCACAACATGAACAGGATAACAGAATGGCTGCGCCGAGTTGTTGATTACCTTACAAAGGTAAGAAAATTTCAGCTAATCACAACACATGAAAGATAGTCGTTTTAACGTATTTAGTTGTTGATTACCTTACAAAGGTAAGAAAATTTCAGCTAATCACAACTGAAGTTCACGCAGAATGACTATACGAATGGTTGTTGATTACCTTACAAAGGTAAGAAAATTTCAGCTAATCACAACCTACCACCGGTTGGAGTGGTACAATATCCGTTGTTGATTACCTTACAAAGGTAAGAAAATTTCAGCTAATCACAACCTATGGCACGCCCTCTTTGATTTAGCGAATGTTGTTGATTACCTTACAAAGGTAAGAAAATTTCAGCTAATCACAACTCTCCTTAACCGCAATACAAAGTTAAAAAAGTTGTTGATTACCTTACAAAGGTAAGAAAATTTCAGCTAATCACAACAGATGCGGCTTAAAAGTCGGGAAGTCCGTTTGGTGTCGGATATTTGTCGCCGGAAAGCGGCACCCATTTGATGCCTGTTGCTTCTTCGTAGCTTTGGGGAATGTGCCCGTTGCGGTCTTGGGGTATGAACACAATGATATTTTGGCGGAACTCTGTCAAGTAGGGCAATACGTATGTCATGCAGCAGGCTTCCTTTTCCCCATAGCGGTAGATGTGGAATGTGCATAGCTTTTTCTTGTTCCGCAGCGACTTCACGATAATGCATGGCTCACCCATGAATTTCGTCATAATACGCTCGGCATCCTGTTTCTCCGCTTTTCTTTTTTGCCGGTTTTCGAAAAAATCCGTTATATAGCACAGAGCAATGATTGCTGCTATAAAAAGAATGACAAATATCCAAAAATAATTGCCGAAAATGGCATACATGAAAATTATGGGTATTACCCAGGACGCTATTTTAATAATCCAGGAAAGCATGGTGCAGAGAGTTTGGATGTAGTGCTGCTGCAAAGATATGCTTTTTCAAAGAAATGCGGATGTTAAAGCACGAAAAAAACGGAAACATCTGTTTTGCATTATACGTTTTTCAAAAGCGCACGAATGTTCTGCATGTGGCAAAGGCGGCGTGCGGGCGTTTGCGGGCGGTTTGGGAAAACTGTGTAATTTTGCAAAAAGAAAATGTTGCAGTCCCTTTTTCGCGGGATGGCGGATTAGGGGATGTGCGAAAACAAACAGCATAATGGACAGAAGATCTTTTATCAAGGCAACGGGAACGGCTCTTGCCGCCGCAGCGGTGGGCGTTCCGGCAAACGCGGAAATGCGCGGTGCGTTTCCCGGAACAATGCGCAGGGAAAAGGCCGGCGGCGGGCTGAAACTGTCGTTCTTTCCTTACGAACTGAAGTTGCGCCACGCATTCAACCTTGCCAAGTTCAGCCGCACCACCACGCCCGACGTGCAGGTGGTGCTGGAGTATGACGGCGTGAAAGGCTACGGCGAGGCTTCCATGCCGCCGTATCTCGGCGAGAGCGTGGACAGCGTTACGAAGTTTTTGGGCAGTCTGGATTTGGGACAGTTCAAAGACCCTTTCAGGATAGACGACATTTTGGGCTATGTTGACAGCGTTGCCCCGAAGAACTCCGCAGCCAAGGCTTCTGTGGACATTGCGCTTCATGACCTGCTTGGCAAACTGATGGGGCAGCCTTGGTACAAGATTTGGGGACTTTCGCCCGAAAAAGCTCCCTGCACCTCGTTCACCATAGGCATTGACAAGCCCGACGTGGTGAGGCAGAAAGTGGAGGAGGCGCGCCCGTACAAGATCCTTAAGGTGAAAATGGGACTGGACAACGACCGCGAGACGGTGGAGATTATACGTTCCATGACCGACGTGCCGATTTGCGTTGACGTGAACCAGGGGTGGAACGACCGTGAGCAGGCTTTGCGCATGATTGACTGGCTGGCGGAGAAAAACTGCCTGTTTGTGGAGCAGCCCATGCCCAAGGAGAGGTTTGACGATATGGTGTGGCTCAAGAGCCGCAGCTCTCTGCCGCTTATTGCCGACGAGGCGTTCCAGCGCATCGGCGACATAACGCGCCTTGCCGAGGCCTACGATGGGATAAACATAAAGCTGATGAAAAGCACCGGCTTGCACGAGGCGTACAAGATGGTTGTGCTTGCAAGGGCGTTGGGAATGAAGGTGATGCTCGGCTGCATGACGGAGACTTCGTGCGCTGTGAGCGCGGCAGCGCAGCTTGCCCCGCTGGTGGACTTTGCCGATCTTGACGGGAATCTGCTTATAGCCAACGACCGCTTTGACGGAATGAAGATTGTTGACGGAAAGGTTACGCTTGCCGACAAGCCCGGCATTGGGGTTACGCTTATAAAGAAATAAGGAAGGGCGATGGCAGAAAGGGAAAACGGCATATTGGGGGCGGGCGAGATGCACGTGATGAGCGATGCCGAGCTTAACCACAAGCTCGACATCCTTTTGAACACAGGCTGCCTTTTGCTTGAGAGCCTTGCCGACACGAGCCGCGTGCTTCGCAACATGAAGAGGGTGGCGGCGTTTTTGGGCTTTCACGAAAAGAACCTGCACATTTCCATAAACTATGACATAATCCTTGCAAACCTCAGCGACGAGTACCATTCGTTCACAAAGTTCCGCCATTGCGAAGGACACAGCGTGAATCTTTGGGCAATAATGAAAGTGAGCAAGCTCACGTGGAACTGCATAAGGGACGACTATTCGCTTGAGCGTTACGAGGAGGAGCTTGCCGCGATACGCAACCACAAGCGCAACTACACGCCTTGGCAGGTTGCCATTGGCGGCGGTTTTGCCTGCGGCGGCTTCTGCATACAGTTCGGCTGCGACTGGACGGCGTTTTTTTACGCCTCGATAGCCGCCATTCTGGGTTTCCGCCTCAGGATGTGGCTCGGGGCGAAAAAGATGAACGCATACGTGAGCATAGCCGTGGCGGCATTTGTGTCCACAATTCTGGCATGGGGCTTCATGCTGCTGTCAACGCATACAGGCGTGGGCTGGCTCAGAAGCGACACGCCCTATCATCCGTTCATGGCTTGCGCCCTTTACATAGTTCCCGGAGTGCCGCTGATAAACTTTGTCAGCGATATGCTCACGTCCCACGTAAAGACAGGCATTATACGCGCCGTGAACACGCTGCTCATGGTGCTTGCAATGGCTTTCGGCATTGCTTTCGCCATAAATGTGTGCGGCGTGGACAACTTTGTTAAGGATCTTCCGATGATTCCCCACCACGAATATTGGGAATACACCATTGCTGCGGCTATTTCGGCAATGGGCTTCTCGATGATTTTCAACTGTCCGCCCCGCCTTTTGTGGGCGGTGGCATTGGGCGGAATAATTGCCGTATGCACGAGAAACTTCGTGAACCTCGGCCCCAGCACCCACAATATTGGCCTTGACCAGGGTGCGGTTATAGGCTCGTTTGTAGGTTCGTCGGTTATAAGCATAATATGCACGCGCATGATGCACGTGGTTCACGCGCCCCACCAGTGCATTTCAATCCCGAGCGTGATACCTATGATTCCCGGTGTGCTGATGTACCGCGCCCTTTTCGCCTTTATCGACATGCACGGCATAGTTGGTGAGGTAACGGTGGCAATGACAAACATGATAAACGCCTCGCTGATAATTTTGTTCATAAGCCTTGGCGTGGCCATTCCCAATGTGTTTTTCCGCAAGATGATAGCCCCCAAAAGGGAACAGAAGATGCTCGACCTTATACTGCAACGCCGCATGAAGCATAGCGGGGTGTTTGCCGGTGGAGGGGCAAATCCCAAATAGTGTATGTGGCATTAAATTTAAGAAGATAAAACAATGCGGCGGAAACAAAAAGACTTCCGCCGCATTGTTTTTTATTTCAACTTTTTGCCGTCTGTGAAGGCGTTTCCCACCTTGCGCCCCAACTGTATGTAGTTGTCGTGGGTGGGGTCGAAGGTTATGAGGTTCATTTTTTCGATGTCCGGCTTTCCGCCTTCGGCAAGGTATTGCTCATTGCAGAGAACGTTCACCACCTCGGCTATTATGTAATACCCTGTCTTCGTTTCGTTGAGCTTCTCTTTTATCCTGCATTCCATAGTCATGGGGAAGCACGTGAACACTGGGGCGTTTACGTTTTCGGCTTTCACGGCTTTCCAGCCGGTTTTCTGCATTTTTCCCTTGTCCTTGTTCGCGCTTACAATGCCGACAAAATCAGATGCAACAAGTGTCTCTGTGGTTGCAAACGCCACGGTGAAATCCCCGCAACGGTTAAGATTCTCGGTTGTGGCGTGCGCACCCATCGAAATCATAATTTCGTGGAAGTCCCATGTCCCTGCCCATGCGGCGTTCATTGCGTTTGGCTGGTTGTCTTGGCTGTATGTGCCGATAATCAGCACAGGCTGTGGCATAAGCCATGCCTTTTGTCCGAAGCTTTTCATATTTTCCATATTCCTTATGAGTTTGAGTTTGCCGTGGATTATGGCAAATATAGCAAGTTTCCGTGTTACCTTGCACCGGCAGGTGGGGTAAAAAACGCATTCTGATGTTTCCGCGAAAACTGTATGCTGAAAACGCAGAAACTACATCAGACGTAGAAAAAATTAAGTCTGATGTAGTTTTTCCTACATAGGACATAATTTCCGGCTTTGTAAATATTTGAACGCCAACAAAATATGCAAAACCAAAAGCATGGGATAAAATATTGCTAATCTGCGGGTTATGGAAATTGCGAAAAGTTTGCCGGTTTGTGTGATGCGCCGTGGTTTGCAAGACAAGCATTTCAATATGTCAAGTCCTGTTGGGGAAATGTGCCGAAAAGCCTGTCGGCGCACTTGGGAAAAGCATAAAATCCGTATCTTTATAAACCGAAAGTCCCGCAGTCTGTTTGCGCCTGTGTGGCGCGGTGCAGTCTTTTGCGGACTTAGGATTGGTGTATTATGTAAAAAACAAGTATATGACTGTTACCCTCATTGTTTTGGCTGCCACAGTGCTGATGTTCATAATCGGGAAGGTGCGCTCGGATGTTGTCGCGCTTTGCGGACTGTGTGCGCTGTTGCTGTTTGGAATACTCACTCCCCAGGAGGCTTTCTCGGGATTTTCGTCCACGGTGGTGATAATGATGGTGGGGCTTTTCGTTGTTGGCGGAGCGATATTCCAGACGGGGTTGGCAAAGGCGGCGAGCGGGCGCATAATGAAACTTGCCGGAGGGAGCGACACCGCGCTGTTCCTGCTTGTGGTGGTTGTAACGTCTGTGATAGGGGCGTTTGTCAGCAATACTGGCACAGTTGCGCTGATGATGCCGATTGTCGTAAGTATGGCAGTCAAGGCGGGCACGCATCCGGCGCGGCTGCTTATGCCTTTGGCCTTTGCGAGCAGCATGGGGGGGATGCTGACCCTCATCGGAACACCGCCCAACCTTGTTATACAAGACGTGCTGACGGGCGCGGGCTTTGAGCCGCTGAAGTTTTTCTCGTTCCTGCCTGTGGGGGCGGTTTGCGTGGCTGTGGGCATAATAGTTATGCTGCCGCTGTGCCGCCTGTTCCTGAACAAAAAGAAAAAGGATGACGGCGGACGCGAGGGCAAAGGCAAGACGCTTGACGAACTTGCCGAGGAATACAGGCTCAACAACGGCGTGAGCCGGTATCTCATAACCAAGGCTTCTTCGGTAAGGGGCAAGAGCGTTGCCGAACTCGACTTGAGAAACCGTTACGGACTTTCAATACTCGAAATACGCAATGAAAGGGCAGACCGCAGCGGACTGATACGCAATGTAACGCAAAGCATTGCTAGTCCGGAGCGTGTGCTTGAGGTTGACGACATAATATACATCCTCGGCGACAAGGAAAAGTCTGTGGCTTTCGCAAAGCAGGGCGGACTGAAGAAACTTGACAACAACAACATCGACTTTTACGATTTGGGAATTGCCGAAATAGTGCTTATGCCCGAATCAAGGCTTATAGGGGTGAGTGTGAGGAACTCCGGCTTCCGCGAACGGTATAACATAAACGTGCTGGGCATAAGGCGCAACAAAGATTACCTTATGGACAATCTTCCCGAGCAGAAGCTGCATTCCGGCGACGTTTTGCTGGTGCAGGGCAAGTGGGAGAACATAAGCCGCCTTGACAACGAGGAGAGCGACTGGGTGGTTCTGGGACAGCCTGCAAAAAAGGCGCAGCAGGTGATACTAAACTACAAGGCCCCCATTGCGGCGGTTATAATGCTGCTTATGGTCATGGCGATGGTGTTCGACTTCATTCCCATCGCCCCTGTTACGGCCGTAACGGTGGCGGCTTTGCTGATGGTGCTTTGCGGATGCTTCAGAAATGTGGAGGCGGCATACAAGACAATAAACTGGGAGAGCATAATACTTATTGCCGCCATGATGCCCATGTCGGTGGCTTTGGAAAAGACAGGCACTTCGGCGCTGATTTCCCATTCGCTCGTCTCGGCTCTCGGGGCGGCAGGACCTACGGCGTTGCTTTGCGGGCTGTATTTCACGACCTCGCTGCTCACCATGTTCATAAGCAACACAGCCACGGCTGTGCTGATGGCCCCCATAGCCATGACCTCGGCTGTGGAGATAGGCGCGAGCCCTTACCCGTTCCTTTTCGCGGTAACGCTCGGGGCGAGCATGTGCTTCGCTTCGCCGTTTGCAACGCCGCCCAACGCGCTTGTGATGCACGCCGGCGAATACACCTTTGCCGACTACATAAAGGTGGGGCTGCCTTTGCAGATTATAATGGGAGTGGTTATGACTTTCGTGCTGCCGCTGCTGTTCCCATTTTAGGATAGTGTGATATAATAAGGAGAAATGAAGATGAAGAAGAAAATGTTTCTTACCGGGCTGGTGCCGGCGTTTGTGGCGGCATCGGTCATGGCGTATGTCAATGTGAAAAAGCCCAAGGCCATGTTGCGCACAAGCGACGGCACATACGTGGTGAACACCGAAAAGATAGGTAAAAGCATAAAGGGATATGCAGGGCATACCCCTGTCAAGGTTTACATAAAGAACGGCAAGATTGTAAAGGTGGAGGCTATGCCGAACGAGGAGACCGCCGGGATTTTTTCGGGTGTAAGGCAGAGGCTTCTTGGCAAATGGAACGGCATGAAGGTTGAAAAGGCGGTTAATGCCGAAGTGGACGGCATAAGCGGTGCGACTTATTCAAGCAAGGCGGTTAAGGAGAATGTCAAGTGCGCCTTGAAGTATTATATTGACAATAAGTGATAACGTTATGTGATGACAGCGTTTGTTTGCCGCATATATAAGAGGAAGATTTCAATGCCGTAAGTGAAAAGTAATTGTTATTTTTGCACATAAAAAGGAGGCAATGGGCAGGGCTAAGGCAATAGGAACTTGGATGGCGCACCACAAAGGACTGATTTTTGTCGTGTTTTTTGTTGTGGAGATATCTTTTCTCGACCGCAACAGCCTTTTGGAACGCTATCGCGTAGGCCGCCAAAAAAGGGAACTTGCAGCCGAGCTGGAGAAATACCGCCAGATTTACAGTGCTGACACTCGCGAACTCCATGCTTTGGAAAACGATCCGAAGGCAATAGAGCGCATTGCGCGTGAACGGTATTTTATGAAAGCGGCAGACGAGGACGTGTACGTGGTTGAATATTCCGGCGATGATGCGCCGGACAATACTTTTGGCAATGGGCAAACTCGGTAAATTGGAGGTTGTGGCGTATGACGCATCGGCAATTGTTATGCTGGCGTGTCTGCTGCTGGTTCGCTCTCCGTGGGGGGCGGGTGTGCCATATGTTTACGGTGTGGCTTCGGCGGTGTTTTTCGCAATGCAGTATAAAGGCAGGTATAACGGCGGCAACATAGTTGTCAGACGTTTGCAGAGGCAGCAGCTTTTGGGCGCGGTGTGCCTTGTGCTGGCTTCTTTTGCCATGTGGATGGGCGTGAATGGTGTCTGGCCGCTGCGGCATAATGAATGGATAGTGGTTGTAACGATAGGGGCGTGGATGGAACTTTACACGGCGTTCCGTCTGCCCAAGGAAATAGAGAAGGAGAAAAATGATAAAAAATGATGATAAGGCCCTTGTGGTGCTCAGTGGCGGGCAGGATTCCACCACGTGCCTGTTTTGGGCAAAGGAACATTTTGCGGAAGTTCTGGCTGTAACTTTTTCGTATGGACAGCACCATGCTTCGGAAATAAAGGCGGCAGAGGAAGTGGCGCGTATGGCGGGTGTAGGCTGGGAACTGTTGAATGTTCCCTTGATAGGCACTTTGGGCAAGAACTCCTTGACTTGCGACGACATTAAAATGGACGAGGGAAAACCCGCAGGAGGACCGCCAAACACATTTGTGCCGGGAAGAAACCTTTTCTTTATGAGCATTGCGGCTGTGTATGCACGTGAGCGGGGCATACGCCATTTGGTAACGGGCGTAGGGCAGACCGATTTCAGCGGTTATCCCGACTGCCGCGACACATTCATCAAGAGCTTGAATGTAACATTGAACCTCGCTCTTGAAGAGCAATTTGTCATACATACACCATTGATGTGGGTTGACAAGGAGGAGACATGGGCAATGGCTGACAGGCTTGGAGTGCTTGATATTATAAGGGAGAAAACCGTAACGTGCTATAATGGCATAGCCGGCGAAGGGTGCGGGCATTGCCCCGCGTGCAAACTGCGCCGCCATGGACTCGAAAAGTATCTGGAAGATAAGGAAAAGGGACTGTATGAACAGAAATGACGATGGGCTGAAGGCTTTGGGGAGCAAAACGAAATACTCAATGGATTACGCTCCCGAAGTTTTGGAGACTTTTGAGAACAAACACCAAGGCAATGACTATTGGGTAAGGTTTAACTGCCCGGAATTTACAAGCCTGTGCCCTATAACCGGACAGCCTGATTTCGCGGAGATACGAATAGAGTACATTCCCGATGTGAGAATGGTGGAAAGCAAGAGCTTGAAACTGTATCTTTTCAGTTTCAGAAATCATGGGGATTTCCATGAGGACTGCGTTAATATAATAATGAAGGACCTTATCAGGCTCATGAACCCTAAATATATTGAAGTGGAGGGACTGTTTACGCCGCGTGGCGGCATAAGCATTTATCCTTACGCCAACTACGGCAGGCCGGGAACAAAGTACGAGGCTATTGCACAGCACAGAATGAGCAACCACGATTTGAAATAAAAATAACAGGAATAGATAATATGTTTGAAAATCTGACAGACCGCCTTGAACGTTCTTTTAAAGTACTGAAAGGCGAGGGGAAAATAACCGACATAAATGTAGCCGAAACTCTGAAAGAGGTTCGGCGGTCGCTTTTGGACGCGGATGTGAACTACAAGGTGGCCAAGTCTTTCACAGACACGGTGAAGGAGAAAGCCATGGGAATGAACGTGCTTACAAGCGTGAAGCCCGGGCAGTTGATGGTAAAACTTGTACACGACGAGTTGGCACGCCTTATGGGCGGCGAAGCATCGGAACTTGTGCTTACGGGGCGTCCTGCTGTGATCCTTATGTCGGGCTTGCAGGGTTCGGGTAAGACCACATTCTCTGCAAAATTGGCAAACTGGCAGAAGCAGAAGAAAAACCGCAGGCCGCTGCTTGCAGCCTGCGACGTTTATCGTCCGGCGGCTGTTGACCAATTGAAAGTGCTTGGCGAGCAGATAGGAGTTCCTGTTTATTGCGAGCCAGACTCCAAAGATCCGGTGAACATAGCCCTGAACGCCATAAAGGAGGCTAAGGCAAAGGGAAATGATTTGGTGATCATCGATACGGCGGGCCGCTTGGCTGTTGACGAGGAGATGATGAACGAAATATCAGCCATAAAGAATGCCATAAGCCCTGACGAAACGCTCTTTGTGGTCGACTCCATGACAGGTCAGGATGCCGTGAATACAGCGAGAGAGTTTAACGAAAGGCTCGACTTTAACGGTGTGGTGCTTACAAAGCTTGACGGCGACACACGCGGCGGTGCGGCTCTTTCCATTCGCACCGTGGTTGACAAGCCTATAAAGTTTATAGGTACGGGAGAGAAAATGGAGGCTCTTGACGTATTCCATCCCATGCGAATGGCAGACCGCATTCTTGGAATGGGAGACATTGTGTCTCTCGTGGAGCGTGCGCAGGAACAGTATGACGAGAAGGCTGCACGCCGTTTGCAGAAGAAAATAGCAAAAAACCAGTTTGATTTCAATGATTTCTTGGCCCAGATTGCCCAAATTAAGAAAATGGGCAACATTAAAGACCTTGTGTCGATGATACCCGGTGTGGGAAAGGCTCTGAAGAATATAGATATAGACGATAATGCTTTCAAGAGCATTGAAGCCATGATATATTCCATGACTCCGCAGGAACGCTCAAATCCGGACATGATAAACGGCAGCCGCCGCCGTCGCATCGCCGCAGGTTCCGGTACCGATTTGCAAGAGGTGAACAGGTTGCTGAAGCAGTTTGAGCAGACGCGCAAGATGATGCATCAGATGACAGGCGGACGTATGCAGCAGATGATGGCAAGAATGAAGAAATAGGTTTCCCAACAAAAAATACGAATATGCAACTGATAGACGGAAAACAGACTGCCGCCGTAATAAAGGCGGAAATAGCAAAGGAAGTAGAGGCTCTTGTTAATGGCGGTTCACGCCGCCCATGTCTTGCGGCGATACTTGTGGGACACGATGGGGGTAGCGAAACATACGTGGCGAACAAGGTGAAGGCTTGTGAGGAGTGCGGCTTCAAATCGATTTTGGTGAGATACGAAGATACTGTTACCGAAGAGGAACTTTTGCAGAAAGTAAAAAAACTGAATGAAGATGCAGGAGTTGACGGGATAATTGTGCAGTTGCCATTACCAAAACACATTTCGGAGCAAAAGGTTATAGAGACGATAGATTTCCATAAGGACGTTGACGGTTTCCACCCGATAAATGTCGGACGTATGGCTATCGGGTTGCCCGCGTTTGTGTCGGCAACACCAAAGGGAATAATGGAACTGCTCAAACGTTATGGAATTGAAACGTCTGGCAAGACCTGTGTGGTTCTCGGGCGCAGCAACATTGTGGGGAAGCCTATGGCGCAGCTAATGATGCAGAAAAACAATGGAGACTCTACGGTGATAGTCTGTCATAGCCATACAAAAGACATAAAGGCTTTCTGCCGACAGGCGGACATTATTATTGCCGCTTTGGGACAGCCTGATTTTGTTACGGCAGATATGGTGAAACCGGGGGCTGTGATAATAGACGTAGGCACAACTCGTGTGCCGGATTCCACAAAGAAGAATGGATTCCGGCTTAACGGCGATGTGAAATTCAACGAGGTGGCTCCGCTTTGCTCGTACATTTCGCCTGTTCCCGGTGGAGTTGGGCCTATGACCATTTGCTCGCTTATGCAAAACACCTTGCTTGCTGCAACGCATAAACTGTACAAGTGATGAAGCAGACCATAACTTGTTTCGTGGCTTATGAACACGAAAATGTCGGAGAAGTTCTCTTTGCGGTTAAGAGACTGCCTAAGAGAATAAAGCCGGAATCTGTTTCGGCATTAAAGTATATGGTGAGCCACTGCAAAACTCCGTATGTGCTGATTTCTGCAAAACCGGAACTTTTGCGTTTCACGGCAGAAGCTCTAAGCCACTTTTGTGGTTTGCTTGCCAACTCCAAGGCTATGATGGCTTATAGCGACTATATTGACGAACATGAAGACGGAAGTTTTACGGATCATCCTTTGATTGACTATACTGCAGGTTCTGTTAGCGATTCCTTTGAGTTTGGCAAGGCTGTGTTTGTGCCGTTGGAGGCAATAAGGAATTTTGTTTCCGAATCGACAAAATCATATTCCTTTGCCGGCGTTTACGCATTCCGTCTGTGGGCAAGCCGCGTGGGAAATATCCTTCATGTAAAGGAGAAACTCTATACCGCAGTGCAGGAAGACAAGCGCAGGAGCGGACAAAAGCAATTTGACTACCTGAACCCGCAGCTTCGCCGTCGCCAAAAAGAAATGGAGGCTGCGTTTACGGAATATCTGAAAGATATAAATGCCTATATATCTTCCAGACAAATAAAGGCTGTTGATTTTTCAAAAGACGGAGGTTTCGAATGCGAAGCATCGGTGGTTATTCCTGTAAGAAACCGTGTGCGTACCGTTGCAGATGCTGTGAACAGTGCCTTGTCGCAAGAGGCGAACTTTGATTTCAATGTCATTGTTGTGGACAATCATTCCACGGACGGCACTACGGAGGTTCTTGCCGAGTTGGCGAAGAAAAACCCTCGTGTTGTCCGTATAATTCCCGAACGTGAAGATTTGGGAATTGGCGGATGTTGGCAGCTTGCCGCAGACGATAAAAGGTGCGGACGCTTTGCAGTGCAGCTTGACAGTGATGATATATATTCAGACGCTCATACGCTTGAAAAAATAGTGAGCCGCTTCCACCGCACCCATGCCGCCATGGTTATAGGCAGCTATCGCCTTGTGGACTTTAAGCTGAACACCCTTCCTCCCGGAATTATAGACCATAGGGAGTGGACTTCGGCAAATGGCAGAAACAACGCCTTGCGCATTAACGGTCTTGGCGCACCGCGTGCATTCTACACGCCAATGCTTCGCAAAGTAAGGTTTCCTAACACGTCTTATGGTGAGGATTATGCATTGGGACTTGCCTTTTCGCGTGAACATTATCTTTCCCGAATTTACGATGTGCTTTATCTTTGCCGCCGTTGGGAGGACAATTCTGACGCAGCCCTTTCACAGGAGAAGATAAACAAGAACAACGCATATAAAGACAGTTTGCGTGCCGCAGAAATAGAGGCACGCAAGAAATTAAACGCAAGATGAGCGAAAATCGAATGTTCCCTTCCGTCTCTGAGGTTGCCGCCTTTTTTGACGGGCAACTGAAATGTTGGAAAGATGCGCGTTTGCGTTTTGAGGGACTGAAGGACATAAAAACAAAAGCATTGTCTTTTGGTGGAACAGTGTTAAATGCGCAGTTCAATCCGTCAAGAATTGTTTCTACAGGGGCGAAAGTTGACAAAAGCTCCATTGCGAAACGTGCGTGCTTTCTTTGTGAGAAAAACCGTCCCGAGCAGCAGGTAATGCTGCCCGCGTTTGGAGGAGGATATCAGGTGTTGGTAAATCCTTTCCCAATACTTAGCGGTCATCTTACAATTCCCGCAAAGGAGCATATAGCGCAAAGTTTGCAAGGAAGGTATCACGATTTGTGCGAAATGGCAAATTCGCTTCCGGGATATTTGGCTTTTTATAATGGTCCGAAATGCGGTGCGTCGGCTCCCGACCATTTGCATTTCCAAGCCGGCAAACGCGGGAACATTCCTATCGAAAGAGATTGGGCAAAGTATGGAAGCGGCTTGCAACCGATATTCACCGATGGATTGTTTAAGATTACTGGATATGCTTGTACGGCTCTTGCAATAGTGGCCTCTGGTGTAGATGAAAGCACGAAGGTCTTTGAAAAGCTGTATTCGAGGCTTCAACGAGTAAATTCCGAGGAAGAATTTCCGATAAATGTTCTCGTGTGGGGAGAGGGCTGCGATATTGTTACTGTAGTTTTCCTTCGCAAAAAGCACCGTCCTGACTGTTATTTCGCCGAAGATGATGAAAAGATGATTATCAGCCCGGGTTCTGTGGATATGGGTGGCTTGATAATAACGGCAAGGGAGGATGATTTCAAAAATCTTACACCGCAAAAGGCTTTCGGCATCCTTAAAGAGGTAACTTTGTCCGAGGCGGAAACAGAAGAAATTCTTAGGTAAGCATGAATATTACCCGGCGCAAAGTGGCAGTAGGCATAATGAGCGGGAAAGAGATTTCCTTTGTGCTTAAAGGGAACTACCTGTTCAACGGGGCGGTTTGCAATGGGCAATGCACAGCCGTAATTGATAAAGGCAGAATATTGTTCGGCGGAGAGACATACGATGAATTGTGCTTTTCTCCGGAGAATGCAAGTTGTGTTTTTACATTGAAAGATGTAACCATTGGCAAGGAGTTTCATTGGGAGCGCAAGGAGGATGAGACTTTCTCTGGTTCTCTCAAGATTGTCATTTCAGACGGCTCGCTTGAAGCAATAAACATTGTGGACGTTGAGGTGTATTTGCGCAGTGTCATTTCAAGCGAAATGAGTTGCAACGCCCCATTGGAATATCTCAAAACCCAGGCGGTCGTCTCCAGAAGTTGGCTTATGCGCATTTTGCAATCACGCAACGGCAGTGCGGATGTTGCTGCACAAACTGAAATCAACGATGTCTTTAACGGCATGCCAAGACATATAAAGTGGTATGAAAACGACGCGCACAAGCTTTTTGATGTTTGCGCCGATGACCATTGCCAGCGTTACGAGGGACTTTCACACGCTGTAAACCCGGCGGCGGAAAAGGCGGTGGAAGAAACTTTTGGCGAAGTGCTTGTTTGTGACGGGGAAATATGTGATGCGCGTTTCTCCAAAAGTTGCGGTGGCGTTTCAGAACACTTTTCAAGCTGTTGGGACAATGCCGAAAAAGCTTATTTGCAGCCGGTATTGGATGCTGCCGAAGACAGGCCTTTGCCCGATTTGACAAAGGAGGAGATTGCCGAAAACTGGATACGCCACGCGCCAAACACTTTTTGCAACAGCAAAGATGAAAAGGTCCTGTCCCAGGTTCTCAACGATTATGATTTGGAAACGAGGGATTTTTACCGTTGGAAGGTGGAATACGACGCAAAGGGATTGTCCTCTTTGGTAAACGGTAAGACGGGGATTGATTTCGGGTATATAAAGAACCTTGTGCCGTTGCGGCGCGGCGCGAGCGGGAGAATAATTGAACTTCTGGTTGAAGGGACAAAAAAACGTATGATAATCGGGAAGGAACTCGAAATACGCCGCGTGCTGAGTGAAAGCCATCTTAAGAGTTCCGCTTTTGTCGTTGACCGTTTTGCTATTGACAAAGACGGAGTTCCTGCGCGCGTAGTGCTTACAGGCGCAGGGTGGGGGCACGGAGTGGGGCTTTGCCAGATAGGTGCGGCTGTAATGTCTGCCAACGGATATGGCTATCGTGATATTCTGCTTCATTATTTTAGAAACTCAAAAATAAAGAATATATATGTGTGATAGGAAAAGTGTCTCCGTGCATTCGGGAAAGGTTTCGCCGTGGGCGTGGATACCTTCGCTGTATTTCGCCGAAGGAATACCTTATGTCATTGTAATGACGCTTGCATTGGTGATGTTCAAGAATCTTGGCGTGAACAACGGCGATGCCGCGCTATATACAAGCTGGCTTTATCTGCCGTGGGTCATCAAGCCGTTTTGGAGTCCCCTTGTCGATTTGGTGAAAACCAAACGCTGGTGGATATGGTCGATGCAGATGCTGATAGGTGCGGGGCTTGCCGGTTTGGCTTTCACTCTAAGTGTAAGTGTTCACATACAGACATTGCTCGCGTTGTTCTGGCTGATAGCCTTTGCAAGTGCAACGCACGACATAGCGGCAGACGGATTTTACATGATAGCGCTAACAAGCCACGAACAGAGTTTGTTTGTGGGAATACGCTCCACATTCTACCGCATCGCCACGATATTCGGGTCGGGGCTGCTTTTGGGACTTGCAGGATTGCTGGAACTCCGTACGCGCAGTGTGTCAATGGGCTGGAGCCTTATGTTTTACATAACGGCAGGTTTGTTTATCATGATATTCCTGTATCATAAATTCATACTTCCGCGCCCGTCAGGCGACAGGAAACTTTCCGGGGACACGCAGGTTACGTTCCTGTCAAGCGTAAGGGACTTCCTTAAGACGTTTGCCACTTTCTTCACAAAGAAGGCTGCGGTTATTTCGATACTCTTCATGTTGCTCTATCGATTGCCCGAAGCGTTGCTGGCAAAGGTGTGTCCGCTGTTTTTGCTCGACAAGACGTCGGCGGGAGGCATGGGGCTTACCACGGCGCAACTTGGTTTCGCGCAGGGCACGGTTGGCGTTATAGGGCTTACCATAGGAGGAATACTTGGTGGCATTGCGGCTTCACGCGGCGGACTGAAGAAATGGCTTTGGCCCATGGTTGCCGCAATATCCATTCCCGATTCTGTGTATATTTATATGAGCTTCGCGGACAACGTGAGCTTTTCTTTGTTGAATGCCCTCATTTTCCTCGAGCAGTTCGGATACGGCTTCGGCTTCACCGCATATATGCTTTTTCTCATATATTATTCCCGTGGCGAGAGCAAGACCGCGCACTACGCCATATGCACGGCGTTTATGGCTTTGAGCATGATGATACCCGGACTTTTTGCCGGCTACCTTCAGATGAACCTCGGCTACAAGTCGTTCTTCATATTGACAATGGCTTTGTGTCTCGTAACTGTGGCGGTTTCTGCATTTATAAAGGTTGACCCGGATTTCGGCAAAAAGAATACGGAAGAAAAGGAATAAAAATGGCGTAGGCAAGTTGCTGCTAACTTGCCGTTCAAAGGGCCTCATGAATATAGCAAATGCGGGCAGTCCGTAAGGATGCCCGCATTTGTTTATGCCCAAAGAAAAAGGGCTGCCCTCCGTATTTTCTTGTAGGTATCGCCAAACACCCGAATATGCACACGGACAGGCAGACCCATTTGCATGAGCCGCTCCGTGCCTTGCATATTCTTTGCTGGAATTTGGCGATTTCACAAGAAAAAGGCACTCTCTCTTTATTCCACAAAAACTCTGTCATCGTAATGACCTTGCAAATATACGGCTTTTCGTGGATTAAGCCGTGCTTCTTTGCGGGTTCTTTAAGACGTTAATCATCGATTTGTGTTCATGTTCATAATTCAATACGGCATTTCTTACCGCCTTGATATGTTTGGGGATGTTTCCGCAGGCTGTCGCTTTTACAAAAACCACGTCTGAAAAAAGAAAAACTATGTCCGATGTGGAAAAAACTACATCAGACATAATTCAAACTACAT
>DKDC01000007.1:17157-23615 GCA_002451695.1 Prevotellaceae bacterium UBA6858
AACTACATCGGACATAGTTTTGGCTATATGTAACCATTTGGATAACAAATGCTTATCGGGGAATTGTGTATAACTGTAATTCTCTGTTAGTCAAAATGTTCTGAAAAATGTGTGCTTCGCGCATGGTAAAACAAAAACGGTGTGGTCATCATTGCTTTGACCACACCGCTTTTTATTATGGTTCGCTTATTATAACCCTTTGTTCAGAGGCTCAACCTCTTCAAGGTTGTTTTCGAGTTCCGCTTCCGAAGGGGAATAGTTCTGTATGTCCCCTGCGATGTAGCGGTCGTATGCCGCCATGTCGATAAGTCCGTGTCCCGAGAGGTTGAAAAGCAGGACCTTTTTCTTGCCTTCAATCTTGCATTTCTCGGCTTCCTGTATTGTGGCGGCTATGGCGTGGCACGATTCGGGCGCGGGGATGATGCCTTCGGTGCGGGCAAACATAAGCCCGGCTTTGAAAGAGTCGGTTTGCTTTATGTCAACGCCGTGGAGGTAGCCGTCTTTCAGGAGCTGCGAAATGATTACGCCCGCTCCGTGATAGCGCAAGCCTCCGGCGTGGATGTTTGCCGGCTGGAAGTTGTGTCCGATGGTGTACATGGGAAGCAGCGGTGTGTATCCGCTTTCGTCTCCGAAGTCGTACTCGAATTTGCCGCGTGTGAGCTTGGGGCAGGCTTCCGGCTCCGCCGCAATGAACTCCGTGTTCTTGCCTTCGAGAATGTTGTGGCGCATGAAGGGGAATGCTATTCCGCTGAAGTTTGAGCCGCCGCCGAAGCAGGCTATGACCTTGTCGGGGTATTCCCCCGCCATTTCCATTTGCTTTTCGGCTTCAAGGCCGATGACTGTTTGGTGGAGGGAAACGTGGTTGAGCACCGAGCCGAGGCAATACTTGCAGTTTGGCGTGTTTATGGCAAGCTCTATCGCCTCTGAAATGGCTGTGCCGAGCGAGCCGTTGCAGTTGGGGTCAACAGTGAGGATGTCCTTTCCCGCCCGGGTGCTCATGGAGGGGCTTGCCGTTACTTGCGCACCGAAAGTCTGCATCATGCTGCGGCGGTAGGGCTTTTGCTCATAGCTTATTTTCACCATGTAAACAGCAAGTTCAAGCCCGAATTGGCGGCAGGCGTATGAAAGCGCCGTTCCCCATTGGCCCGCGCCTGTTTCTGTGGTAACGTTTGTTACGCCCTCGTTTTTGCAATACCATGCCTGTGCAAGAGCGGAGTTGAGCTTGTGCGAACCCACGGGGCTTACGCTTTCGTTCTTGAAATATATGTGGGCTGGGGTGTCGAGGGCCTTTTCAAGGGCATAAGCCCTTACGAGCGGGGTGCACCTGTAGTTTTTGTACAGGTCTCTCACCTCATCGGGAATGTCAATCCATGCGTTCTTCTGGTCGAGTTCCTGCTGCGAGCAAGCCTTTGTGAAAATGGGGTATAAATCCTCCGGGGACAATGCCTCTCGCGTCTTGGGATTGAGGAAAGGCATCGGTTTGTTCTTCATGTCGGCCTGAATGTTATACCACTGTGTCGGTATTTCGGCTTCGGGCAACATAAACTTTTTTGTAGCTGTCATATATTTGCGGTTGTTTGATATTTCAATTAAACAGCAACAAAATTAGTGATTATAATTTATTTTGAGGGGAAAAGAATGCAAAATCATTGTTTTCGTGCGCTAAAACAGACTTAGCTGTGAAATATCTTTTTGATTGCATTCAAGGCGGTGTGCTTAGATTTTCATATTTTTGCAGACAGTTTTGCAGAAGAAATTTCTGAAAACAAACTAAAAATGGACAAGATAGAGTTTCGTAACGTTTGCCCGGACATATTCAAGCGGCGCGGGGATATGACAGGCAGTGATGTTTGGTGCAGGGAAAGCGTAAGTTTTTCCCGTGGCAAACGCTATCTTATAGAATGCGCATCGGGAACAGGGAAATCCTCGTTTTGCAGCTATTTGGTGGGCATGAGGAACGACTTTTCCGGAGAAATACTTTTTGACGGACGCAGCTCAAGCGATTTGTCGATGAAAGAGTGGGTCGCCTTGCGCAAAAACGGAATAAGTTTGATGTTTCAGGAGCTGCGGATGTTCCCTGAACTTACGGCGTATGAGAACGTGGAGATACGCAATGTGTTGTCGAACGCCCGGACAAAAAGCATGATAGGCGACTGGTTTGAGCGGCTTGGGCTTGGCGGGCGCATGGACTCGCTGCTCGGGCAGATGAGCTTCGGACAGCAACAGCGAGTGGCTTTGATGCGTGCACTTGCCGGCGGTTTTGACTTTCTTCTTCTTGACGAGCCCACGAGCCATCTTGACGACAAGAACTCCGCGATAATGGCGGAACTCATAAACGAAGAGGCCGAAAGGAACAATGCCGGCGTTATTGTTACAAGCATAGGCAGACACATGGATATGGACTACGATAAAGTATATGCGCTATGAATTTGGTTGGCAAACTTCTGAAACGGCATATAAGCATCCCGCAGTTCATGGGATATTTTGCGGCAAACCTTTTCGGCATGGCGGTTGTGCTGCTTGCCGTACAATTTTATTTTGACGTGTCTCCGATTTTCGGCAGCGAAGACGGCATTCTCAAGAAACAGTTTATTGTTGTGTCGAAGCACATCGGTGCGGCGGGAACACTGTCGGGGAACACAAACACGTTTACGGACGCGGAAATAAACGAAATCTCTGCGCAGCCTTTTGCCAGGAAAGTGGGGGCGTTTCATTCCTCCCAATATCGGGTTATGGCTGCAATGAGTGTCGGTGGCGGCAACGCAGTTACTACAGATTTGTTTTTCGATGCGCTGCCTGACGGGTTTGTGGAGGTTTCAAAGGATGCGTGGAAATATTCTCCCGGCAGCGAAAGCGTGCCTGTGATAATGCCGCGCACTTATCTAACGCTTTATAACTTTGGTTTTGCACAAAGCAGGGGACTTCCGAAAATCTCAGAGGGGCTTGCCGGAATGCTTGACGTAAGGATAATTGTAAATTCGGGCGGAAAACACGAAACGTTCAAAGGCAAGGTCGTGGGTTTCAGCGGGCGCATAAATTCAATACTTGTCCCGTTGTCCTTTATGGATTGGAGCAATGAAAGATTTGCGAAAGACGGAGACGATTTGCCTTCTCGCCTTATCGTGGAAACGGACAATCCTGCCGATCCTGAAATATCCAAGTATATGGACGCTAAGGGCTATGATATAGCCGACGACCAGCTTGACGCAGGAAAGATGGCGTATTTCCTGCGTGTGGTTACGGGCATAGTTTTCTCGATGGGAATGCTAATAAGCGTACTTTCGTTCTACATTCTCATGCTTAGCGTGTATCTGCTTGTAGAGAAAAACTCCGACAAAATAGAAAATCTCCTGCTTATAGGGTATTCGCCGTCAAGGGCGGCAAAGCCATATTTGGGCTTTTTAATAGTGGTAAATGCCATAGTGCTGCTGTGCGCACTCGTGGGTGTTTCTTTTGTGAGATATTATTACATAGGGCTTCTTTCTGTGGCTTATCCCCAGATTGGCGGCGGACTGATAGTACAGGCAATGGCAATGGGAGCGGCGCTTTACGCAACGGTTTCTGTTCTTGGCTTTGTGGCAATCCGTAACAAAATCCTGTCAATATGGGAAAAACGCAGGAGACGGCACTAAATGGAAATCTTCAGATTTGTTTTTTATGGAAAAACTTAAAGAACTTTATATAGCCACATACGGCGAAATGCCGAAAACGACGGAACGCCTTGCCGCATCGGGAAGCAACCGCGTTTATTACCGCCTTTGCGGTGAAAAATGCCCAAACGGGAGCGTGGTAGGCGTTGTGGGGCAGTCGGCAGATGAGAACAATGCGTTCATAAACCTCACGCGGCATTTTACGCTCCGCAAGCTCCCCGTCCCGCATATTCTTGCGGTGGCGGAAGACAAGATGCGGTATTTGCAGACCGACCTTGGAAACCGCACCTTGTATGAGGCTTTGCAAAAAGGGCGGAATGCCGGCGGAAGATATACGGTGAAAGAGAAGAAACTTTTGGAGCGCACAATAGAGGCGTTGCCGGAACTGCAATTCAGGGGGGCGAGGGGACTGGATTTCTCGTGCTGTTACCCCCAGCCGGAGTTCGACCGCACGGGGGTGCTTTTCGATATGTATTATTTCAAGTATTGTTTTTTGAAGGCGGTGAATATCGACTTTCACGAAATGAAACTTGAAGCAGCGTTCCAACTTATGGCCGATGAACTTACGGCAGAACACAGCGAGGCTTTTCTGTACAGGGATTTCCAAGCGCGAAACGTAATGCTTTCGGATGACGGTCGGCCATATTTCATAGATTACCAAGGCGGGAGGCGCGGACCTTGCGAATACGACGTGGCTTCGTTTTTGTGGCAGGCTTCTGCAAGATATTCCGATTCGTTGCGCAAGGAGCTGGTGGCAAAATATATCGCTTCGGCGCGCCATTATATTGACATAGACGAGAAGCATTTCCGCAAGCGTCTGCCGCTGTTTGTGCTTTTCAGACTTTTGCAGGTGCTGGGTGCTTATGGTTTTCGCGGATATTACGAGCGCAAGCCGCATTTCATAAACAGCATCCCCCCCGCGATAACCAATTTGCGCAATTTGCTTAACGAAGGGGCTTGCCCTTATCCTTACTTGAACGAGGTGCTGCTTAAAATTTGCAACCTGCCGCAATTTGAGGAACGCAAGCCCAAAGAGTTCAAGCGGGACGATGGTTTGCGGGTTGCCACCACAAATGTTTATGCGGCTCACGAGGAGGACGGACCGCCGACTTATTCGAAATATGACGGCAAGGGGAAACTTGTGGTAAGGGTGTTCAGCTTTTCTTTCCACAAGGGCATTCCAGAGGACACAAGCGGAAACGGCGGCGGGTATGTGTTCGATTGTCGCGGCACGCATAATCCCGGTCGTTACGAGCCTTACAAGAACCTCACAGGGCTTGACGAACCCGTGATACGCTTTCTTGAAGACGATGGGGAAATACTGAAATTCCTTGACAGCGTTTACAGACTTGCAGACTCGCACGTCATACGTTATATCCAGCGCGGCTTTACCGACATTATGTTTTCGTTCGGTTGCACAGGCGGGCAGCACCGCAGTGTGTATGGGGCGCAACATCTTGCCGAACATCTTAACCGCAAATTCGGCGTGGAGGTGAGAATTTGCCACAGGGAACAGAAAATTAACTCGGTATTGCCCGCAAACAACGAGGTGTATGACACAGCAAAAGCACAGTGAACAGTCTTTGAGGCGGGCTATGATATTGGCGGCGGGAAAGGGCACACGGCTGAAACCGCTGACCGACCGCATTCCCAAGGCTCTTGTGGAAGTTGGCGGAATGCCGCTAATAATGCGCCAGCTGTTGGATTTGAAAAAATATGGCTTCAACGACATAACGGTGAATGTGCATCATTTTGCCGATATGCTGTGCAGCTATATTGACGAAAACAAGCCGGAAGGCGTGGACGTGCACATATCTTCGGAACGCGAAAGACTTCTCAACACAGGCGGAGCGCTGAAAAAGGCGGCAGGCATATTGCTCGCAGATAACTATCCGCTTCCAGTGTTGGTTCATAACGTGGATATTTTGAGCAATATTGACTTGGATGCCTTTTTCAAAAGCTCCATGAACCATGATGCCGCCTTGCTCGTGAGCAAACGCAATTCAAACAGACAGCTTTATTTCCATCCGGAAACAATGCGCCTTCAAGGGTGGCAAAACCTGACAACAGGGGAAATGCGCAGCCCTTATCTTGATTTTACCCCTGGCAAGTGTGTAAACTACGCTTTTTCGGGTATTCATTCTTTGTCGCCAAGGGCAGTCAAAGCTATGGATGATTGGCCTGATGAGTTTTCTATAATCGACTTTTATTTGAAAGAATGCGTGAGGCTTGACATTCGCGGTGTGGTGTCGGACAATTTGAAGTTGCTTGACGTGGGAAAGCTGGACACACTGCATGAAGCAGACGAATTTGCAAAAGATTTGGCAAAAGATTGTGCGAGTTAGGGGCAAAGGCTCTCTGAAATTCGGATGTGATTGCATGGTTTTGCCATATTGCAGCAACAGCTTTTTTGTTTGTGCATTGCGGTTTATGCGGCGATTTGCAGGGCGTATGCCATGCGCCCCTGCAATTATTGCCAAGCCCAAACAGATTACTCTTTCCCCAACACCCCGAAAATTACATTTGATGTGGGAAAAACTACATAGGACGTAGAAAAAATTATGTCTGATGTAATTCAAATTATGTCAGACCTTTTTGGGGCGGTTTCAAGACCTTGTTTTCCAGAAAGTTATAAAAATGTGGCGGTTTGGGGAGAAAACGCTGGCTGACAAGGGGTTGCGCGGTTTTGTCAGCAACGGGGCGGGTGCGCCTCCCAAAACTTGCGCGGTTTTTTGCCGTTTGGGTCAAAAAAGTCGCTGTAGGGCTTTGCCGTGTGTGGGATAATGGCTTAATTTGCAGGGGAACGCA
>DKDC01000004.1:0-28292 GCA_002451695.1 Prevotellaceae bacterium UBA6858
ATCAGACATAATTAAAACTACGTCAGACCTTTTTTCACCGTTTTCAAACCCCTGAAAAACAAACCGTTACAAAGAACAATCTTTGCACAACTATCTTTTTGTAACTCAACACATTACACAATTCGGGCCGCATTCGCAGTTTCGCATGAAACTTGTATGCGACATTATAAGCAGACATGAGCGATGCTTACACAGAGGGAATTCCGCTTATCCGACAACAAGCCTGCACGGCATACAATTAAAGACGCCGGGCAACTTTGCCTTTTATGATTTCTTATCCTAAGCTGAGGAATATTTAGCACTGCAAAGGGTTGGGAAGTGGGGGATTTTTTTTATTTTTGCATAATCTCAGCCTAATGGGCAGAACAGATTTATATGGGAAAAATTATAGCTTTAGCAAATCAGAAAGGCGGTGTGGGAAAAACTACCACGGCGATGAACCTCGCCGCGTCGCTCGCCACTTTGGAAAAGTCGGTTCTTTTGGTTGACGCAGACCCTCAGGCAAACGCCTCGTCGGGACTCGGCGTGGACGTGAGAAAGGTGGACTGCTCCATCTACGAGTGCATTGTGGGAGGGCACGATGTGCGCGAGGCGATATACACCACCGACATTGACGGGCTTGACATACTGCCGTCCCACATCGACCTCGTGGGGGCGGAAGTGGAGATGCTCAACTTTGACGAGCGCGAAAAACTGATAAAAAAGACGCTCGACCCGCTGCGTCCCGAATACGACTACATACTTATCGACTGCAGCCCCTCACTCGGGCTTATAACGGTGAACTCGCTCGTGGCGGCAGACAGCGTTATCATACCCGTGCAATGCGAATACTTTGCGCTTGAAGGCATAAGCAAACTGCTCAACACCATAAAGATAATCAAGAAGAAGCTGAACCCTGGGCTGGAAATCGAGGGCTTCCTGCTCACAATGTACGACTCGCGCCTCAGGCTGGCAAACCAGATAAACGACGAGGTGCGCCGCCACTTCCAGGAACTGGTGTTCAAGACGGTAATCCAGCGAAACGTGAAACTTAGCGAAGCCCCGAGCCACGGCGTGCCGGCAATACTCTACGACGCAACGTCAATAGGGGCTAAAAGCTACCTTGAACTGGCGCACGACGTGATTGAGAAAGACAGGAAATAACATCTCCTGTCCGTATTTACAAATGCAACATTTATGGCAGTAAAAAAGAAATATCAGGTTTTGGGGCGCGGACTCGACGCGCTGATAGCCACCGGGGAGGTGAAGACTTCGGGAAGCTCGTCGATAGGCGAAATTCCCATAAGCCAGATTGTGCCAAACCCCAACCAGCCAAGGCGCGACTTCAGCGACCGCGCACTTGACGAGCTTGCCGACTCAATAAAGGAACTGGGAATTGTGCAGCCCGTAACGCTGAGAAACATGGGCGACGGCACATACCAGATAATCGCCGGCGAACGCCGCTGGAGAGCCGCGCAAAGGGCGGGGCTTGAAACCGTGCCGGCATACATCCGCACCGCCGACGACGAAAAGACAATGCAGATGGCGCTGGTGGAGAACATACAGCGCGAAGACCTCAACCCGATAGAAATAGCCCTGGCATACCAAGGGCTTATCGAGCAATACGGGCTGAAGCAGGAGGAACTGTCGGCGAAAGTGGGGAAAAAGCGCGCAACCGTAACAAACTACCTGCGCCTGCTCAAACTGCCGGCACAAGTGCAAATGGCTCTGAAGAACAAGGACATCGACCAAGGACACGCCCGCGCACTGCTGGGGCTGCCAAGTGCGGCAACGCAGCTTAGGGTGTTTGAGGAGATAAAGAGCCAAGGGCTTTCGGTGAGAAAGGTGGAGGAGATAGTTAACCGGCTCAACAGCGGCGAAGACGTGAACAATTCGGGCAAAAGAATACGCGCCCGCCGCGACAAGGACAACTCCGACGAATACAACGCCCTGCAAAAGCACCTGTCCGACTACTTCGGCACCAAGGTCAAGATGACCTGCTCGCCCGAGGGGAAAGGCAAAATAACCATACCGTTCCGCAACCAGGAGGAAATGGAACGCATAATAGCCATGCTCGACAAAGGCAAGTGAGAACCACCGCCCATAGCCAAATGCGTTTTGCCCTGCGCCTATTACGTGCAATCTTGCCGGCAATGGCAATGCTGCTGCCGGCATCAAGGGTGTGCGCCACGCCAAACAGCCGCCCCCAGGTTATTTATGACGACAGCATACTGCCGCAAATAACGGCGGACACAACGGCAGCAGCGGCAGACAGCAGCAAGACGGCGACACTTGCGGCGGGAGACTCCGCTAAAATGGCGGGAAAGGTGGACTCGGTTATGAAAGCTGCGGTAAAACAGAAGCTGCCCAAGCCAAAATTCGTGCCGGATCCCAAGCGCGCGCTTTGGCTCGCACTCGTCGTTCCGGGGGCAGGACAGATATACAACAGGAAATACTGGAAGCTGCCGATATTCTACGGAGGCTTTCTGGGGTGTACATACGCACTGATGTGGAACCAGCAAATGTACAAGGACTACGCCCAGGCGTACATCGACATCATGGACGACGACCCCAACACAAAAAGCTACATGAACATGCTGCCGCCAAACTACGACATAACGGGGATGGAGGACAGGTTCAAGACGATATTCAAGAACAAGAAAGACCGCTACCGCCGCTGGAGGGACTATGCCGCATTCTCGTTCGTGGGCGTTTACCTCCTCTCGGTAATCGACGCATACGTTGACGCGCAGCTCTCGGCGTTCGACATCTCAAAAGACTTGAGCCTTAACGTCAAGCCCACGGTGATACCCGTACAAAGCTCAAAAAGCTCCGCCGCAGTGGGAATAGGGTGCGGGCTAAACTTCTAAACAAAGATTATGGACAAAATATATATAATAGCACTGATGTTGCTTGCCGCAATCACGGCAAAGGCACAAAACGACATCACAATCCGCGATGACAAAACCGGGAAAGACGAGGAAATCGGCATTCCCGAAGCAATGACGCTCGACATAGACACCCTTTTGAGCCAATGGAACGCCTCGCAGTATCTTGAGGCAGACACGAACTGCAATATGCAGGACGTGAACCCGGTTTTCCCCGACAGCATATACATCGACCGACTGTCGAGAATCCCCGCCATAATGGAAATGCCCTACAACAGCATCGTGAGAAAATTCATCGACCAATACACGGGCAGACTGCGCCATTCGGTCTCCTATATGCTCGGGGCAGCAAACTTCTACATTCCCATTTTCGAGGAAGCCCTCGCACTTTACGACCTTCCGCTGGAACTGAAATTCCTTCCTGTAATAGAGAGCGCGCTCGACCCAACCGCCGTAAGCCGCAAAGGCGCGACAGGGCTTTGGCAATTCATGCTGGCAACCGCAAAACGCTACGACTTGAAAATAAACAGCCTTGTTGACGAACGGCGCGACCCGATAAAATCCTCTTTCGCCGCAGCGCAATATTTGAGCGACCTATACAAGGTTTACGGCGACTGGAATCTCGTAATCGCCGCCTACAACTGCGGGCCGACTTCCCTGAACAAGGCGATACACCGCGCAGGCGGCAGCAAGGACTACTGGACAATATACCCTTATCTCCCCAAGGAGACACGCGGATATGTGCCCGCGTTCATCGCCGCCAACTATGTGATGAACTATTACTGCGAACACAACATCTGCCCTATGCGTGCAAAGCCGCTTGAAAGCAATGACACCGTTGCCATAAGCAAGGAGCTGCATCTGGAACAGGTTGCCGCCGTGTGCGGAGTGGAAATGGACAAGCTGAAAGCTTTCAACCCGCAATACAAAATGTCGCTCGTACCCGGAAATTCCTACGAATGCGTGCTGCGTCTGCCCTCCGATGCCGCGCTTAGGTTTATCGACCTCGGCGACTCGGTTTACAGCTACCGGAGCGGCGAACTGCTCACAAAGCGCAAGACTGTGGAGGTTGACGAAGAGGAACTGGCAAAGCAAACTGCCACAAGGAGACGTTCACAATCCTCACGCAACAGAAGATCACGCAGAAGCAGGAGCGTTACAATAAGGAGCGGGCAGACACTGTCTGAAATCGCAGAAAAATACGGCACAAGCGTAAGCAGGCTGCGCCGACTGAACGGCATAAAAGGCTCGAACATCAGGGCCGGAAAGAAAATCAGAGTGAAATAACCGCGCCATGAGTGTTATGCCAGCAGTCTCCGACCCCGCAAGGGACGAGCAGATGATAAACGAAGCCTTCCGCCATTTGCTCGACACCTACCTCGCCTCGAACCACCGCAAGAAAACCGAGGTGATCACCAAGGCTTTCAACTTTGCCAAGAAAGCCCACAGCGGAGTGCGCAGGCTTTCGGGAGAGCCTTATATAATGCACCCCATAGCCGTGGCGCAAATCGTCTGCGAAGAGATTGGGCTGGGCTCCACATCAATTTGCGCCGCGCTGCTTCACGACGTGGAAGAGGACACCGACTACACCAATGAGGACATAGCCAACCTGTTCGGCCCGAAAGTCGCCAACATCGTAGAGGGGCTTACAAAAATCTCCGGCGGAATATTCGGGGAAAGGGCCTCGCTTCAGGCAGAGACTTTCAAGAAGCTCCTGCTCACAATGAGCGACGACATCCGGGTGATACTCATCAAGATTGCCGACAGGCTTCACAATATGCGCACGCTTAGCTCCATGCTTCCGCGTAAGCAATACAAGGTGGCGGGGGAGACATTATATATATACGCCCCGCTCGCCGACCGTCTCGGACTCAACAAAATAAAAATGGAGCTTGAAGACCTCAGTTTCCATTACGAGCACCCGCAGGAATATGAGGACATAAAGTCCAAGCTCGCCAAGACGCAAGCCGAGCGCGAGGAGATATTCAACGAGTTCACCGCCCCCATACGCAGGGAACTCGACAAAAGCGGGCTGAAATACCACATACTCGCGCGCATCAAAACGCCATACTCCATCTGGCAGAAGATGCAGAACAAGCACATCACCTTTGAGGAGATATACGACATACTCGCCATAAGGATAATATTCGAGCCGAGTGCGCCCGAAAAGGAAGTGAGCGAGTGCTTCAACATTTACGTAGCCCTTTGCAGCATATACAAGCCCCAGCCCGACCGTCTGCGCGACTGGATTTCCCATCCCAAGGCCAACGGCTACCAAGCCCTCCACGTAACGCTCATGAGCAACCGTGGCGAATGGATTGAGGTGCAAATACGCTCCAAGCGCATGGACGACATAGACGAGCAGGGCGTTGCCGCACACTGGAAGTACAAATCTCCGGGAGAGGACTACAACGACGACGAACTCTCAAAGTGGCTTCACACCATAAAGGAAATCCTTGACGACCCGCAGCCCGACACACTCGACTTTCTCGACACGATAAAGCTCAACCTGTTCGCCAACGAAATCCTTATCTTCACCCCCAAGGGCGAGATAAAGACCATGCCGGCGGGGGCTACCGCGCTCGACTTCGCATTCTCCATACACTCGTTCCTCGGCAGCCACTGCATAGGCGCAAAGGTCAACCACAAACTCGTGCCGCTGAGCCACAAGCTGCAAAGCGGAGACCAGGTGGAGATACTCACGTCGCGCTCGCAGCACGTCCAGCCCGAATGGATACAATACGCCAACACAGCCAAGGCAAAAGGCAAGATACGCGCACTGCTGCGCCGCGACGAGCGCGAGAAAAGGGCCTTGGGCGAGGAGACGCTGCGCAAGTTCCTTCAGGAAAAGGACATGGAAATAAACAGCGCGGTAATCGACAAGCTGTGCCGCTTCCACGAAATACCCACACGCGACGGCCTGTATCTCGCGCTCGGCGAAAAGAGCATCGTGCTAAGCGACGCCGACGCCGACTTCATACAGGGACGCCAGCGCAAGGCATCATCGTGGAGAAAGTTCATACCCTTCATAAGCAGCAAGCCCAAAACAGCCGAAAACAGCGACATAAAAAAGATATTCATCGAGGGCATAGACCGCAAAAAGACATTCATCCTTAACGAGGACTCGATTAAGCACTGCAAGATAGCGGAATGCTGCCACCCCATACCCGGTGACGACTCACTGGGGTACATAGACCCGTCGAACGAATTTGTAATCCACCGCCGCGACTGCCCGGTGGCGGAAAAGCTCAAAAGCAACTACGGCAACCGCGTTGTGGCGGTTGACTGGCAGATGCACCACATAAACCTCTACCCCGCCACAATCTACGTAAAGGGAATAGACGTGCAGGGAATACTCATGGCAATCAGCGAGGTAATCTACAAGCAGCTCAACCTCGACATCAAGAAGCTCACCGTAACAACCGATGCCGGAATATTCGAGAGCGAGATAACCATAAACCTCCACGACACCGCCGACGTGAAACAGATATGCAGTTCGCTGCTCGGCATAAAGGGCATCGTGAAAGCCGTTAGAATAAACTGAACCCGCACGCCGTGGTGCGGGAATTCCTCTTTTTCGCCTAATGTGTTGACAGACAGTAACATACATTAAACATTCAATGATTTTATAACTGTCTGGTTTTCTTTATTTTGCACATAAGGAAAATTAGGTCTGACGTAGTTTCAACTATGTCTGATATAATTTTTCCTGCATAGGACATAGTTTTTCCTACATCCGATGTAGTTTTCGGGGTGTTTGAAAAACAGAAATTAGTTTGGGCTTAGCAATAACTGTAAGGGCGTATGGCATACGCCCTGTACGCAACCGCATAATCCTCACCGCCACTTATGGCGTTTGGGACGCGCATTATTTGCCGTTTTCACACTGTGATGCAGCAATAAAAAAGCAACAATACGCACATTTATCGAAATTTCCATATCTTTGCAGTATGGGAATGCTCTATGTAGTGCCCACCCCCGTGGGCAACCTTGAAGACATCACCGAACGCGCACTGAAAGTGCTGAAAGGCGTTGACCTGGTGCTTGCCGAGGACACCCGCACATCCGGGGTGCTTCTGAAGCACTACGGCATAAGCGCGAAACTCTGCGCCCACCACAAGTTCAACGAACACCAGACGGCCGGGGCTTTCGCCTCGCGCATGGCGGCGGGAGAGAACATGGCCCTCGTAACCGATGCCGGCACACCGGGAATAAGCGACCCCGGCTATATGCTCGTAAGGGCCTGCGCCGACAAAGGGGTTGAGGTGCAGTGTCTGCCCGGGGCAACGGCTTTCGTCCCCGCACTCGTTGACAGCGGGCTGCCGTGCGAAAGGTTCACGTTCGAGGGCTTCCTGCCGCAGAAGAAAGGCAGGGTCACGCGCATGGCCTCGCTTGCAGGGGAGGAAAGGACAATGGTGTTCTACGAATCGCCCCACCGCGTGGCAAAAACCCTGCAACAGTTCGCCGAGACGTTCGGGACGGAGCGGCGGGCATCTGCCACGCGCGAAATATCAAAGCTGCACGAGGAGACCGTGCGCGGCACGCTCGGGGAGCTGGCGCGGCATTTTGCCGAAAACGAGCCGAAAGGCGAATTTGTGATTGTCGTGGAAGGGCTGAACCGCAAAATCAAGAACAACGAAACCAAAAAATAAAATCTCATGAAAAAAATTGTAATTTCACTGCTCGCCGTGGCTTTGCTGGCGGCTTGCAACAACAAGAAAGAAGAGAAAAACCTGGCTTCACAAAACACCATTGACTCGCTCACCGACGTTGTAAACCAGAAAAACAACGAGCTGAACGACATTATGAGCACATTCAACGACATTCAGGAGGGTTTCCGCGAGATAAACGAGGCAGAGGGGCGCGTGAACATCGCCCGCAACAACGGCGAGACCAACGCCAAGGCCGACATCATGGAGAACATCTCGTTCATAAAGCGCACCATGCAGCTCAACAAGGAGCGCATAGCCAAACTGAAGGAGCAGTTGAAGGAAAGCAGCTTCAACACGTCGAAACTGCAGTCCACCATAGAGAACCTGAACAAGGAGCTTGAGGCGAAAACAGCGCGCATAGAGGAACTGCAGGCGGAGCTTGACAACAAAAACGCCCACATAGCGCACCAGGACAAACAGATTTCAGAGCTAAACACAAACGTCAACTCGCTCACCGCCGACAACGCCGCAAAGGCACGCGCCGTGGAGCGCCAGGACAGGCAGCTCAACACCGCGTGGTACGTGTTCGGCACAAAAAAGGAGCTGCGCGAACAGCGCATACTCGAAGGCTCGAGCAAAGTGCTCAAAGGGAACAACTTCAACAAAGACTACTTCACGAAAATCGACATAAGGGTTGACAAGGTTATAAAACTCTACTCAAAAAGCGCGAAACTGCTCACCAACCACCCCGCAGGCTCATACTCGCTCGACAAGGACGCCAGCGGAATGTACACGCTGCGCATCACCAACCCCACAACTTTTTGGAGCGTGAGCAAATACCTCGTTGTGGTGGTGAAATAACAACAAACTTAGATGACGGACATACTGATAATACTCCTCCTGATTTTTCTCAACGGGTTTTTCTCGCTGGCCGAAGTGGCACTTATTTCCGCCCGTAAGAACCGCATTGAGGCAATGGCAAAAGCCGGAAGCCGCCAGGCGGCTTCCGCGCTCAGGCTCATGAACGACCCCGACCGTTTTCTCTCGACCGCACAGGTGGGGATAACGATTGTGGCGATTCTCACGGGTCTCTTCTCCGGCGAAGAGTTTGCCGGACGCTTCGGGACACTCCTCTCCTCGCTCGGGATGAGCGAGGTTTACGCAAAACCCGTGGCGCAGATACTGATTCTCGTTGTGGTAACATATCTGTCGTGCGAACTCGGCGAACTGTTCCCGAAGAAAATCGGCATAGACCGCGCCGAAAGCATGGCGAAGCTCACCGCGCCGCTGATGACGTTCTTTTCACGCCTTTCAATGCCCATAGTGTGGCTGCTGTCGAAGAACACCGAGTTTTTCGCCCGCTGCTTCAACCTCAACCCCGAAGACCACAGCGTTACCGAAGAGGAGATAAAGTCCATCATACAGGAAGGCACCGACTCGGGCGAGGTTCAGCAAGTGGAGCAGGACATCATGGAACGTGCGCTCGCGCTCGGCGACCAGACCGTGGAGCAGGTGATGACCCACAGAAGCGACATGGTTTTCCTTGAAGCGGACATGACATCAAAGGAAGTGCAGGACATAGTAACCGAAGACACCTACGCCGCATACCCCGTGGCAGGCGACGACCCCGACGAGGTTATCGGCGTGGTTACTCTGAAAGACCTTGTGTCACAGCTCTGGCAGAAAGACTTCTCACTGCGGAGGATTTTGCACAAGCCGCTGTATTTCCCGGAAAACATGACCGTTTACAAGGCTCTTGAGGAACTGAAGCGCAACAAGTTCAACCGCGCCCTCGTCGTTGACGAGTTCGGCATTGTGCAGGGCATAATAGTTTTGCGCGACATCATGGAAGGGCTTGTGGGGCAGATACCCGATGAGGACGAGACGCTTGACATCGTGGAAAACGCCGACCACAATTCATGGTCAGTCAGCGGCCAATGCCAATTTTACGACTTTCTCGCGTTTTTCGATGAAGAAGACCTCTACACACCCGACTACAACACCGTGGGCGGGCTTATACTCGACCTTTTGGAGCGCATTCCATCGGCGGGCGAGACGCTCGGATGGAAAACTTTCGATTTCCGCATAATGAAAATGGACGGCACGCGAATCGACACGCTGCTTGTGCGCCACACACCGCAGCCCAAAGACGGCGACACAGACAAAGAGGAATAAGGCGGATGCCACAAAAAACATCAACATTCAATTAATCTATAGTTTGCACGCCGTAGGGACGTATGCAATACGCCCCTGCAAACGGCGCAAAACCAAAGGCGTGAAAACTGCATGGGACACAGAAAAAACTACATAGGATGTAGGAAAAATTATGTCTGATATAATTCAAATTACATCAGACATAATTTTTGCCATTTGGTGCACACTTAAACGCAAGCCGTTACAACAACAACTCAAAACGCAAACATTAAACAAGGGTGTGCAGGCAAAAACGCAAAACGCCGCTTGCACACCCTCATTCTTACCAAGTCGCGGGACTGCCTTTCCCTTTAAATTCCCTGGGCATCCAACACGAGGGAAAGGTTTTCCGCACCGGGATTTTCCACACAGTCCCTTTTTATGCCGTTGCAAAGCGGTTCTCAAAATCTGAAGTCAAGCTCCACGTCCGCCATTGAATAATTGTGCTTGCTCAGCGAGCGGTCGTTCACAAAGGCATACTCGGCGTTCACCTGTATGTTCTTGGAGAAATTGTAGTTGAGTCCGGCCTCATACATTGCCTTTGCCTTGCCCCAGTCTGCCGCCGGGCGGTAAAGGTCATAGCGCGCCTTGGCGTGGAGTTTCTCCTTGACAATCGGGGCTATGACAAGGGCGTAGTAACCGTCGGCCTTGTTGCCGTTGGCAAGGTTCACGGTGATGTCCTTCGCGTCGCTCTCCTTTTGGTAAGTGGTTGAGAAGCCGTAGCCTGTGGAATGGATGTATTCGGTGCGCATTGTCCAGCCGCTCACCTTGTATTCCGCCGAAAAGGCATACCGCCTCTGTTGCAGGCGGCGCGTCCTTGTAACTTTGTTCTCCGGGTCGTTGGCATCAATGTTTCCCTTGCGGGCATACGAGCCCGTCCAGCCAAACGCGCCTATCCTCATGCCCTTCACCGGCATCACCCACAGGCCTCCGATTACGTCCTTCTGCCGGTCAGCGTCCTTTACGTTTATGCCCTGTCCGTTGTAAACGCCCACCTGATAGTGCAAAAGGTTTCTCCCCGACGCGTTTTTCAGGAAATCGCCCTGAAACTGCACGCCGATGTCCCTGCCGTTGCTTGCGTGCGAGCCGTTGCGGTCGTTAAAGCCCGCCAGCTTGGTAACGTTCTGTGCATAGCTCATGAAACCCTGGTCTATCGGGTTCATGGGGTTCTCAAAAGTGAACGGACGCTTGAACTGTCCCGCCTTGACGCGGAAGTAGTCGTATTTCTGCCATTCGGCAAACAGGTCAACCATTCTCGGACTGCTTCCGAGGTTGCCCGTGTTGCCGTTGAACTGCAACTGCGCCTTCCAGTAAAAGTCCCCCGCTATGCGTCCGTCGAGCGCAAGGCGCAGCATACGTATATTAAAGGAGTTCGACTCGTTGCCCTTTTGGAAACTCGCCTGATACTGCGTGAGCGCGTATCCGCTGAATTTCACATTGCTGATCCACGAAGATCCGTCCTTTTGTGCGCCTGCAAACACAAACGTGCCGGCAAGGAACGCCGTGATGATGATTTTCTTCATTGCTTTTATATCTCTTTGAAATTACGTTTTCTTGGTACGGCTTTGGCATTTTGCCACAAACAGTTTGCAAACTTACAAAAAAAACGCCCATTGGTCGAAAGATGCGCAATCTTTTGGCACACAGAAAATTACCCCGCCTTTTATTGCTTTATGTAAGATATTGTAACTCAAAGGCTTGCAATTGACGAAAAAAGGTCTGACGTAGTTTTAATTATGTCTGATATAATTTTTCCCACATAGGACATAGTTTTTTCCATGTCCCATATAGTTTTCGTGACATGGGAAACCGGTATCGTACCATTATGTAATGGTACGATACCGTCCGAAACGCCCTACCTAATATTCGCAAAAAAAAATCCGGCAAACCACTTTTTTGCCAACATATCGCACTTTCACGGCAAGTTGCTGCTTAACAGAAAATTAACATCGTATTTTCCTTGTTTTCGCCGGCACGGCACATAGGCATTGCGAAAAAATTTCGCCTTTTCACGAATTTTTCTTTGATTTTTGTTTGGTGTTTAATTTTTTGTTCGTATCTTCGCAATCGGTTAAGGGATACAACGCATACGGCCAAGGGGCAAGGAGTGTTCCAAACAATGCCGGTGCACCTGCTAACAACAGGCTTTCCAAACCGCAATTATGAATGCTTTCATGGTTCCCTTCGAGAGTTCCAGGCAAGAGATAAATTTTTTTGTTTTATTTAGTACTTGTGGACTGAGTATTGAAGTTGGTCAGAGAATGATAGACTTGGGTATATCAGTCCTTTTTTTGTGTCCTGAAATTAAACCCCGACAAAGCAGCGTCCGCATTACGCAAAAATCTTAAATTTGCACTGTCATTAAATTGTAAATCATAATGAAAAAGTTTTTATTGAACGTATTAAGTTCGGCGGCAGGCGTTTTTCTCGCCACCTCCATAATTGTCATACTCTTTATAGTGATGATTGTGTCGGCAAGCATGAGCATGGGCGGACAGCCCTCCGCCAACGTGGAGCCGCACTCCGTATTGCGCATCGACCTGAAAGGCATACTTTCGGAGCGTTCGCAAAGCACGCCGCTTGCCGCGCTCGGGATGAGCGGCACACCCGCCGCGAGCCTTGAGGACATACTTCGCGCCATAGACGTGGCGGAAAGCAACAATAACATCGACGGCATATATATAAATGCAGGTGCCGTGTCGGCAAGCCCGGCAAGTTTGCAGGAAATGCGCCGCGCCATTGACGGCTTCCGCAAGTCGGGCAAATTCGTGGTAAGCTACGGCGGCACATACACGCAAGGCGCATACTACGTGTGCTCGGCGGCATCCAAGGTTATGCTCAACCCCATCGGCGAGCTTGAATGGCGCGGACTTGGCGGGGAAATGATGTTCTACAAGGACCTGCTGAAAAAAATAGGCGTGGAAATGCAGGTTGTGAAGGTAGGCACGTACAAAAGTGCGGTGGAGCCTTACACCGCCACCGAAATGTCCCCCGCCAACCGCGAACAGGTTACGCAATATATAACGAGCATCTGGGGCAACATGAAGAAAGAGGTGTCGGCTTCGAGAAAAATCCCCGTTGAAAAGCTCAACGCCCTTGCCGACATGTATATGGCGATGAAAAGCCCAAAGGAAGTGCTCGCCTCGAAACTGATAGACAAACTGGCATACGAGGACGAAGCCCTTGCCGAAGTGGCGAAACTTTCGGGAAAGAAAGACATTGACGATTTGAAGTTCGTGCAGCCCGCGAGCATAGCCCCGATAGCCGAAAGCAAAACCGACGGCGGCGAGATTGCGGTATATTACGCTTGCGGAAACATTGTGAGCGGCGAAACTGAAGGCGGGCTTTTCGACCAGGCAATCGTTGCCGACAAGATAATGCCCGACCTCGACGACCTTGCGAAGGACGAAGACGTGAAAGCCGTGGTTCTGCGCATAAACTCGGGCGGCGGCAGCGCGTATGCCTCCGAACAGATATGGCATTCAATAAAGAAACTCGCCGCAAAGAAGCCGGTGGTGGTGTCGATGGGCGACATGGCGGCTTCAGGAGCATACTACATGAGCAGCGCGGCGCAATACATTGTTGCCGAACCCACAACCCTTACGGGCAGCATAGGCATCTTCGGTATGATACCCGATGTGAGCGGGCTGATGAAGGACAAGCTCGGGATTAAGTTTGACGGCGTGAAAACCAACGCACACTCCGACTTTTTCTCAACCTCGCGCCCGTTCAACGCCGAAGAGAGGGCGATGCTGCAAAGCTATGTTGACCGTGGCTATGACCTTTTCACATCACGCGTGGCAGAGGGCAGGAAAATGACAAAGCGGCAGGTTGACGAAATAGCCCAAGGGAGAGTGTGGACAGGCGAGGACGCACTGAAAATAAAGCTGGTTGACAAGCTCGGAAACCTTGACGACGCTGTGGCGGTTGCAGCAAAACGCGCAGGGCTTAAGGAATACCACTCCATACACTATCCGGCCTCAAAAGAATGGTGGGAGAAGATTCTCGACTCCAAGATGCAGGACTACACCGACGCACAGCTCCGCAGCTATCTCGGCGAACTGTACCCCGCCCTCTCACTGCTGAAGAACATTGACAAGCGCGACAGGGTGCAGGCCCTGATTCCGTTCACCCCCGTTATTAGGTAAAGGCTTTGGTGAAGTTTCCCGGAAAGAGAATGCGCAGGCTGCTGGTCCCCGTGTCGTGGATTTACGGCGCGGCGACAGGCGTGCGCAATTTTCTGTTTGACCACGGAATAATAAAGTCGCGCAAATTCGGCATTCCTATTATATGTGTGGGAAACCTCACCGTTGGCGGCACAGGCAAAACGCCCCACGTGGAATATCTGCTGCGGCTGCTCGGAAACAAGCCCGACATCGCAGTCATCAGCCGGGGATACCGAAGAAAGACAAAAGGCATGGTTGTTGCCACAGCCGCATCCACCGCCGTGGAGATAGGAGACGAACCGTTCCAGATAAAGACACATTTTCCAGGAATACGCCTCGTGGCGGACGCAAACCGCACCGAAGCCATCGGACATTTGATGCAGGACAACATAAGTCCTGCCGTAAAGGCGGTTGTGCTTGACGACGCTTTCCAGCACAGGCACGTAAGCGCGGGAATGAACATAATGCTCACCGACTACAGCCGTCCAATTTACAGCGACAGGCAACTGCCGGCGGGAATGCTGCGCGAAAGTTTCAGCCAGCGGCGGCGTGCCGACATCGTAATCGTAAGCAAATGCCCCGCAGGTCTTTCCTGCGAAAAAAGGGACGGCATAGCGGAAAAACTCGCCTTGCAGCCGCGCCAAAAGTTGTTCTTCACGACAATGGCATACGGCACGCCATATAACGTGTTCACGCAAAAAGCCGCGCCGCTAAAAGTCATAGCCGGAAACTGCCGCCGCATTCTCGCGCTTGCAGGCATTGCCCGCCCGCAGCCGTTCTTCAAGGAAATCGCGAAATACGGCATACACGAAACAAAATACGGCAGCAACATTTACAATATGCCTTTTGCCGACCACCACGACTTTTCACGCGGGGAATTGGCAGGTTTCAGAAAATTCGTCTCCGCCTCCGACGCGGCTATTATAACGACCGAAAAAGACGCGGCGCGGCTGCTGTCGGCAGACATACATTGGAGCGAGGAGCAGAAGGCACGGATTTTTGCGCTGCCCATAAACGTGGAATTTCTTTTCGGAGAGGAAAACAACTTTAACAAGATAATTTCAGACTATGTTGGACAAAATAAATGAAACTGCGGAATTTCTCGCCCCGCAAATCAAAGGAAAAGCGACAACGGCCATAATCCTCGGCTCCGGGCTGGGAAAGCTCGCCGTCGAAATCAAGGCTGAGAAAGAATGGGACTACAAGGAAATCCCCAACTTCCCCATATCCACCGTCGAGGGCCACGCCGGGAAACTTATACTCGGCACGCTCGGCAAAACTCCTGTGGTGGCAATGGACGGAAGGTTTCATTATTATGAGGGGTATTCGATGAGGGAGGTAACATTCCCCATAAGGGTTTTCGGGGCTTTGGGAATTTCCACCCTGTATGTGAGCAACGCCGCCGGAGGTACAAACCCAAGTTTCCGCGCCGGCGACTTGATGGTAATCACCGACCACATAAATTTCATGCCAGAGCATCCGCTGCGCGGCAAAAACCTTCCCTGCGGCCCGCGCTTCCCCGACATGAGCGAGGCATACGACAAAAAACTTGGCGAAAAGGCTGACAGGATTGCCGAAAGGCTCGGTTTCAGACTGCAACACGGTGTTTATCTCGCCAACTCGGGACCTACTTACGAAACTCCGGCAGAATACAAAATGTACCGCCTGTTCGGCGCGGACGCAGTGGGAATGAGCACCGTTCCCGAGGTGATTGTGGCGCGGCATCAGGGAATGCGCGTGTTCGGCATCAGCGTCATAACAAACGTCCCCTCAAACTCCGCCTCTGAAACCTCGCACAAGGATGTGCAGCAAGTGGCGGCGGGCGCGGAACCCAAGATGTCGGAACTCCTGAAACAGATGATTAACGATTGACAACCCAACACGCGGCGCAAAAGGCGCAAGCGCAAGAAACACTTATATATTAATGGCAAGAACTGAAATATCCACGCTCGGCGAGTTCGGACTTATAAAGCGGCTCTCCAAAGACATAACCCCCAAAAACGCAACAACCGAAAAGGGCATCGGCGACGACTGCGCCGTGCTGCACTATCCCGACAGCCAAGTGCTGGTAACTTCCGACATGCTTTTGGAGGGAGTGCATTTCGACCTTACTTATATGCCGCTGAAGCACCTTGGCTACAAGGCTGCGGTTGAAAACATCTCCGATATCTGCGCCATGAACGGCACACCGCAGCAGATGATTGTTGACATAGGCATCGGGCGCAGGTTCTGCATTGAGAACGTTGACGAGCTGTACAGCGGAATCCGCCTGGCGTGCGAGCGTTACGGCGTTGACATCGTTGGCGGCGACACCACATCGTCATACACAGGCCTCTGCATCGCAATAACCTGCATAGGAAGCGGCAAGCGCGACGAGATTGTGTATCGCGGCGGAGCAAAAGAGAACGATCTTATATGCGTAAGCGGAAATCTCGGCGCGGCATACATGGGTTTGCAACTTCTTGAGCGCGAAAAGGCGATTTTCGAGGAACAAAGCGCAAAGGCAGACACGACAGAAAAGAAAATGGCCGTGCAGCAGCCCGACTTTTCGGGACACGAATACCTGCTCGAACGCCAACTGAAGCCCGAAGCACGCAAAGACATCACCGACAGTCTGAAAAAAGCGGGAATAAAACCCACCGCCATGATTGACATCTCGGACGGGCTTTCATCAGAACTAATGCACATCTGCGAGCAGAGCAACACCGGCTGCCGCGTGTATGAGGAAAGAATACCCATCGACTACCAAACGTCCTCGCTCGCGGAGGAATTCCGCATTAACCCCACAACTGCCGCCCTCAACGGCGGCGAGGACTACGAGCTGCTGTTCACCGTGCCGCTTTCGTGCCACGAAAAGATTGCGGAGGTTGAAGACGTGCACATCATAGGCAACATCACGGCTGCGGGGACAGGCAAAACCCTCGTAACGCGCGACGGGGCGGAGTTCGAGCTTAAAGCGCAGGGCTGGAACCCGCTTGCCGGAAAAGAATGACCCGCACAACCGCCTGCCTAATGCAAAACAAAACCGCCGCACGCTAACACGGCGGTTTTTGTTTGTCTTTTTCCGCCGTTTCCACGGATTTTCCGTAATTTAGCACCATAATAAACTATCGCGACTATGGCAAAATTCAAAAGAATACTACTAAAGCTCAGCGGCGAAAGCCTCATGGGGCAACAGCACTACGGAATTGACGTGAACCACCTAAACGAGTATGCGCAGCAAATCAAGAGCGCGCTCGAAAGCGGTGTGGAAATAGGCATCGTGATTGGCGGCGGCAACATTTTCCGTGGGCTTAGCGGGGCGGGCAAAGGCTTCGACCGCGTTAAGGGCGACCAGATGGGAATGTGCGCAACGGTTATCAACTCCTTGGCGCTAAGCAGCGCGCTCGGCGCAACAGGTGTTGACGCACGTGTGCTTACCGCCATAAGAATGGAGCCCATAGGCGAGTTCTACAATAAATGGAAGGCAATAGAATACATGAGGCAGGGCAAGGTGGTGATAATGTCTGCCGGAACCGGCAACCCATACTTCACCACCGACACCGGCTCCGCGCTGCGCGGGATAGAGATCGAGGCCGACGTGATGCTGAAAGGCACACGCGTTGACGGAGTTTACACCGCCGACCCCGAAAAGGACAAAACCGCCACCAAGTTCGACAAAATATCATTTGACGAAGTTTACACACGCGGCCTGAGAATCATGGACCTAACAGCCACCGCCCTTTGCAAGGAAAACAACCTGCCGGTGTACGTGTTCAACATGGACGTAAGCGGAAACCTCGCCAAAGTGCTGAAAGGCGACCCGGTAGGCACGCTTGTGCACAACTAAACAGAACACCAACTAAAAAACATAGCTGACATGAAAATCAAGAAAATCATCCCGGCAATCTTTCTCGGCGCACTGCTCGCAAGCTGCGGCAAGAGCGACCCAATTCCAATGTTTGTCGGCACTTACACCGACAGCGGTTCAGACGGAATTTATTCCTTCTCGTTCGATCAGGAAAGCGGCAAGGCAAAGGCGCAGCACAGCGCGAAAGCCTCAAACCCGAGCTACCTTGTGATAGCCCCCAACGACTCGTTCATGTATTGCGTGAGCGAAAACAAGGGCGACGAGGCCATTATAAACGCATACCGCGTGGGAATGACCAGCGGGCGCATGGCACTGCTCAACCGCGTGCTTGCCCACGGAGACGACCCATGCCACCTTGCCACATACGCACGCAACCTTTACGTGGCCAACTACTCATCGGGCAGCATCAGCGTGGTTGGGATAGAGAGGGACGCCACACTGTTTGACAACGAAAGGACAATCAAGTTCGACAACGGCACGAACGCAGACTCCGCAAGGCAGAGCGGCTCGCACATACACCAGGTTCAGAAATCGCCCAACGGCAAATTCCTGTTCGCCGTTGACCTTGGCGGCGACTGCATCTACAAATACGAGCTGCGCCCCAAGTTCAAGGAGGGCGAGCCTTTCAAGACCGACCTGCCGCAAGGCTGCGGGCCGCGCCACATTACCTTCTCGCCCGACAGCAAGCACGCCTACGTCATCACGGAGCTGAGCGACGAGGTGATAGCCTTTGACTACGATGCAGAAAGCGGCAACCTGGTGCAGAAACAAGCCGTAAAGGCAAGCGATGCAGGCGCGCGCGGAGGCGCGGAAATAGAGATAAGCCCCGACGGCAAGTTCCTTTACGCAAGCGTGAGGCTGAAAAACGACGGCGTGGCCATATTCCAAATCAACCCCGACGGAACGCTGAAGAAAACCGGCTATCAGAAAACCGGCAAGCACCCGCGTATGTTCAAGATTTCGCCCAACGGCAAATTCCTGCTTGTGGCCTGCAAGGACGACAATGTAATCCAGGTTTACGAACGCAACGCTGAAACCGGCGGACTCACAAACACGGGGAACGACATCAAGCTGAGCCATCCCGCCTGCATTGTTTTCGGCGAGGCTGTGCCTTGGTAACACCGGTTTTCAGCAACCTGCAAAAACTACGCAGGACATAGGAAAAACTAAGTCCTATGCAGGAAAAATTATGTCTGATGTAGAAAAAACTACATCAGACATAATTTTTCGCCTTTATAACGCACTATAAAACAAATGCTTATATCATCAGCGCAACTTTCATACAAACTATTGGAAAACAACTCGTTATCTCACTTTGGGACAAATGCCGAGAACAGCCCGCCTTCCGCTCTTTTCCTGGAGACACACAAACATTTTCGTTACATTTGAAAGTTTGGCGCATCCGCCAAGCCGTCATTTTACGGCAGACCTTTCTCCAACTTCAGCAAAAGGCGTTTTGCTTCCAATCCTCCTGCAAAGCCCGTCAGGGAACGGTCAGAGCCTATCACGCGGTGGCACGGCACCATGATGCATATTCCGTTTGCGCCCACCGCCTGTGCCACAGCCCTCACGCCTTTCGGGTTTCCAACTTGCCGCGCGATTTCCATATAGCTGCGCGTTTCGCCATACGGAATGCCGGACAGGGCTTTCCACACGCTGCGCTGAAACTCCGTCCCGGCAAAAAGCAGCGGAATGCCGAACTCCGTGCGCGTGCCTGCGAAATACTCGTCAAGCTCCTTGCACGCCAAAAGCAAAACCTCGGATTTCCCCTCGGCATACTCCGCCCGCAGGAAACGCATGATGCGCTTGTCGTTGCGCCGGCGATGCTTTATGTCCTTCCAGTCGCAAAGGCACAGCCTTCCGTCCTTCTCCCCCAGCAGCAACTCGCCGCAAGGGGACTGGTAATGGCAGATGTTTATCGTCTTTCCGTCCATCTATTCAAAAAAACTTTTGGCATTGTGAGTGTAAAGTTAGCGCATTCCGTCCAAACGCCGGCACAGCCGCAATGTTTTTTTCACAAAAACGCATTCCGATGCCGGCATTACGGAATAAAGTGTTAATTTTGACTTCCGCAATGCCACAGACACGCGGCACAGCACGCCTTTCCGCATGAACGATATACTTACACTTCTATCCAACAACCTGCCTTTCACCCCCAACGAGGAGCAGAACCACGTTCTCGCCGTACTGGTGCGCTTTGTTGGAACACGGGTGAGCCGCGCCGCCCTGATAATGCGCGGCTATGCCGGCACCGGCAAGACATCGCTCGTAAGCGCGCTGGTGAAAAGCCTGAAGCAGACAGGCACAGAGCCAGTGCTGCTCGCCCCCACAGGACGCGCCGCAAAGGTTTTCGCCAAATATTCCGGCGAGAAAGCCTACACCATACACAAAGTGATATACCGCCAAAAGGCGTTCGAGGGGGAAGACACGAAATTCACCCTCAACTTCAACAAAAGGAAGAGCGCCATATTCATAGTTGACGAGGCTTCGATGATTTCCAACGAATGCGGCAACAGCCTCTTCGGTTCGGGATGCCTGCTCGACGACCTTGTGAAATACGTTTACAGCGGCACGGACTGCAAGCTGCTTCTCGTTGGCGACACGGCGCAGCTCCCGCCGGTAGGCGAGCCGGAAAGCCCCGCGCTGTCGGTGGAGCGGCTGACCGGCTACGGACTCCGGGCGGCGATGGTGGAACTGCGGCAGGTGATGCGACAGGGAAAGGACACAGGCGTGCTCACCAACGCCACAATGCTGCGCAACATGATATTGCAGGGCGAGCCCTCGGATTTCCCCGTCATAACACAACGAGGCTTTGACGACCTGCGCTATATGCCAGGCGGGGAATTTGTCGAAGAACTCGAAAGCTGCTACGGCGATGTGGGGAGCGACGAGACAATTGTGGTTACGCGCTCGAACAAACGCGCAAACGAATACAACATGGGCATAAGGGCGCGGCTCTACGAACGCGATGAGCAGATAACCGTGGGCGACCGCATAATGGTGGCGAAGAACAATTATTACTGGGCCGAGAAGGCAGCCGTTTTCAACAGTTCGCGGGAAGCCGCCGAAGTCGATTTCATAGCCAACGGCGACATTGCCGAGGTGGAAAGCCTGTCGAACTTTCACGAAATGGGGGGCTTTCACTTCGCCAACGCCACGCTGCGCTTTCCCGACTACAACGGCATGGAGCTGGACGCACGCCTGTTGCTCGACACCCTGACAAGCGAATCGCCCGCGCTGACGCGCGAGGAATCGCTGAGGCTCTACAACGCCGTGCTCGGCAAATACGCAAACTACCGCACGAAGCGCACAAAACTGAAGCACCTGCGCGAAGACCCGCACTACAACGCCATGCAAATTAAATACGCCTACGCCGTAACCTGCCACAAGGCGCAGGGCGGGCAATGGAGCCGCGTGTTCCTCGACCAAGGGTTCACGCCGCCCGATATGCTTTCCTCAAACTACCTGCGCTGGCTCTACACGGCTTTCACGCGCACCACGGAAAAACTATATCTCATAAACTGGCCGCAAAACCAGCGCACGGAAAAGGACGATTGGGACTTTTAAACCCCGCAAATGTTTTTTAAGGCGCAAAAACCGCGATGTGTGGTTTATTTTGGCTAAGTTTGTATCTGAAATCAAGAATATAACGAAACGGAATGATACAGTCAATGCTTATCGGCGGTCTCGGAACGCCCGAAATTCTTATAATAGCCCTTGTTGTGCTGCTGCTTTTCGGCGGCAGGAAGATACCCGAACTCATGAAAGGCGTGGGCAAGGGAATACGCAGCTTCAAGAAAGGCATGAACGAGGATGACGAAAACACAAACGACAAAATCTCCTCAGACAGCCACAACGACAAAGACGGCGGGGAAGTAAAATAAGCCACCACCTTTTATAACAGTCGGAATACGCGCATATTCAGGACGGACTCAAAGCCCGCCCCTGTGTTGTTTTTCCCGGACGGAAAACGGAGTGTCAGAAAACGGTGCATTTCAGTCCGAGCGAAATGTTCACTATGTCCCAAAGGGATATGTGCCTGTTTGTGGAAAACGAGGCTATGTCGAGGTCGCACGTGTTGAAGTCGTAATAAAAAAGCACTTCGCGAAACCTTTTGCGCCTTGCAGCCGGGATTTGCAGCCTTACACGCTGCCCCAAGGACAGCCCGGCACGCACCCCCGATGAGAAGCCGTAGTATTTGCGGGGGTATCTCACAGGCTCGCTCACCCAAAATTCGTGTCCCGTAATGGTGTTTATGTATATCGCCACAGCAAGGGGCTGGCAGTTTATGTCGCCATAAACCCGAAAATCAAAAGGAACATATGCTTCGCGGGCTGTAATCGTGAGTTTTCCCCTGCCTGTGGAATAAGGAGGCACATAGCCGATCATGAAATCAGTCTCCCACGAATTGTTTTTCCCATACATCCAGCCCAAACCGGCCGAGAACAGGCCTATGCCTCCTGCATACTGAGCGACGACACGCCTTGGCGTAAGGGAATGCCAAAAGGACATGAATTTCTCGGCACGCCTTTCATAGCGCACAGGCTTTGCGGTGTCCCCCGCCAAGCCTGTCCCCAAGCCTTTCTGCGGCAAAACCGCCCCGGCATTTAATGCTGCGGGAAGCACAAGCGACAACGCGATTTTTCTACAGTTCAACCACATTGCGCGAATACCCTCCCCTATATATTTTGAAAACAAGATAAGTGCGCTTCATGGCGTTGCCACAACCGTAATAAACCGTGCCATCGCCGAATATGTCGCTGGCGGTAGTGTGGTGGGTGTGGCCGTGAAGACAGAAAAGCAAATCAGGAAACTTTTTGATCTCGCTCTCGAAAAGCCGGCTTACATTATTGTCAAACTGCTCCGAACCCGGCGGGGCGTGCATGGCGACCACCGTGCATTCAGTCTCTTGGGGAAAGGAGTCCGTCTCGTTTTTTATGAACCCGAAATCAGGCACGGCAGTGGTGTAGTCGTACTCGCGGCTGTTTGTGTTAATGCACACAAAACGCACAAAGCCCGCAGTAAAGCCAAAGTTCTCCTCACCGTAAATGGCCTTGTAAACTTTTTCCCCCGTCCCGAGGCAGTCATGATTGCCAATGAGGCACACGCACGGCTTGTCAAGTTTGCCTAGTACGTCGCGCATCCAGACAAACTCCTTAGTCTCGCCAAAATCCGTGAGGTCGCCGAGATTTATTGTAAAATCCACATCCTTGCGTGAATTAATGTCCTGCACAAGTTTGCGTGTGTCGTCGTAGCGTCGCTGAGTGTCGCTGATTACCGCAAAGCAAATCGTGTCGTGGTCTGCGCACAGTTCTTCTATCTTGGTTATGTTCTTTTTGTTGAGGTTTGTATTCCCGTGTATTCGCCCATCATAAGGGTGGCACTCAAACTTGTTGCAACCCGCAAAGGCAAGCAACATGAACACGCGGCAAACACACAGCCCCAAGTTCTTCATGGCAAAAGGCAGGACTATTTTGAAAGGCGCAAACCTACGTTCGACACACCCGAGATGATTTCGCGGCGCATTATGTGATGCACCACGAATTTTCCCGTCTGACCTTTTTCCAGCTTCACGCTGCCGAGATTGAAATCATACTGGTACATATTCGTGCCGTTCCCACTCCGCACCCCGCTCTTGTCGGCAAAAACGCAAGCCACGGTATCTGCGAACACCGTGTCGGGATTTGAGAACTCGGCAACGACTGCAAGCCAAAGCTTTTGGTAAGGATAATCGTTGGTGGTGCGCACCCCCACATCCACATTAAAGACACCGCCCTCCCTGACCGTGTCCAGCGAAAACGAAAGCGCATCGCTCTGATCCCATCCCTCAACAGGAACATTGTGGTAGGAGTGCATTACCGTGGAGCGGGTGCATGAGAAAACCGTCATGCAAGCCGCCAGCAACAACAATATTTCAAGATTTTTCGCCCTCATTTTTCTTTTCCGCCTGTCCGCCGCCCTGCTGCGCACGGTTGTTTCTCGGATTTTGCGGACGGCTTTTGCGGCGTTTCTTCTTGCGCGATTTTGCCCTGTCAAAGCGCGTGAGGCTGTCCTGTTCCGCCAAATCGGCCGGCGCAGACATTACGGCGGAATTTCCGTCCTCAAGTTTGTCCGGCTTCTCCCCACGGCGGTTCATTGCCAGCACCTCAAAAGCGCGTTTCGCCGTTATCGTAACAAGGTTCGAAGCCGTATTTTTGTCGGTTGTATATGTGAGAAGTCCGGCAAGCGGGTCGCTTTTGAACAAATGGAACGTTCCGGTTATTGTGTCAAGCGTAATGTCCCTGCCGGGGAGCTTCTTCAACGCCTCAACGTATGTGCCGGCCTCATAGTTCATGCAGCATTTCAGTTTTGCGCACTGACCTGCGAGTTTCTGCGGGTTCAGGGAAATGTTCTGCACCCTTGCCGCGCCGGTTGACACCGATGCGAAATTTTTCATCCACGTGGCGCAGCAAAGCTCCCTGCCGCAAGGTCCGATACCTCCTATCCGCCCCGCTTCCTGACGCGCCCCAATCTGTCGCATCTCTATCCTAATGCGAAACTCCTCGGCGAAAACTTTTATCAGCTGGCGGAAGTCCACCCTCTGGTCGGCGATATAATAAAATATTGCCTTGTTGCCGTCGCCCTGATATTCCACGTCGCCAATCTTCATTTGCAGCCCGAGTTCCTTGGCTATTTGGCGCGAGCGTATCATGGTCTCGTGTTCGAGAGCCTTTGCCTCGTGAAATTTCTCCATGTCCACTTCACGCACCTTGCGGTATATGCGTTTTATCTCCGTTCCGGCTTTCAGCCCCGCCTTCTTCATTTGCAGCGGCACGAGCTGCCCGGTTAGCGTAACCGTACCCACGTCATGCCCCGGCGAAGCCTCCACCGCGACCATGTCGCCTTTGACAAGAGGCAGCTTGTTGCTGTTGTGGAAATAGGCCTTGCGGGTGTTCTTGAACTGCACCTCAACCAAGTCGGTGGTGTCGTTGTTTCCGGAGACATCTGCAAGGTAGTCGTATGTGTTGAGCTGCTTGTCCTGCGGTCCGACTCCTGCGGTACAAAGCCCCCGAAGCCTTCCGCATGGAAGGAAGTTTGATGTTTCTGTATTTTCGTGCATAATATGTAGTCGTAATTAGTTCCTATTTTCGTATCAGTATGATGATTTTCATCGCGAAGTCGAACAGGACGATACCCGGGTTTGCGTTCTGTCCTATGTCCCTGCAAGCCCTTTCAAGCTCGTCCATTATGCCAATGACGTTTCGCTCGTTTATGAAGCGGGCAAAGCGCGTGGCAAAATTGCCCTCCGCATCGTTCATGTAGTTAAGCTGCGGAATGCGGAAGTTATACATGAAATTCTCCCTCACCAACCTCAGGGCATATGCCAGGAAACTTTTCTGCCGCTCCCTGCCCCAGCCGGCAATCTCCGCGCTCCATTCCAAAAGTCCCTTTATGTCACGCGAATACGCCTTGCGCATCAACAGAACGAACTCGTCAAAAAACAACAGCTCGCTGTTGTCAGCCTTAAGCACGGAAAGGGCTTCGGCATAGCTGCCGCGCGTCTGCCGCGCAATTCTCGCCGCCTCCTGTCCGTCCACTCCGTGAAGCTTCACGAGCGCGTCCGTCATGTCGGAATTGCTTATCGGGGGAACTTCAAAACGCTGCATACGGCTGACGACTGTCGGCAGGAGCATTTCCGGCGCGTCGCTCACAAGCAGGAACACCGTGCCTTGGGGAGGCTCCTCAAACAGCTTCAGCATCTTGTTGGACGTGGCGTCGTTCATGCGCTCGGGCAGCCAGATAATCACAACCTTTCTGCCGCCCTCGCTCGAATGCAGCATCAACGCCTGCTGTATGGCCTCGCTCTCCTTGGAATAGATTACGGGCTGCTGGTTTTCCGCGCCCATTTCGCCAAGCCAGGTGTCGAGTGTGAAATACGGCGTTTCCCCTATCATGCCCTTCCACAGTTTGAAAAGGCTGCTGCAAGATTCCCGGTTCACCGTCGGGAAAATGAAGTGGAGATCGGGATGTTCGAGAATGCGTGTCTTGACGCACGAGGGGCATACACCGCAAACGTCATGGTCTGACGGATTGTCGCAAAGCAGATAGGAGGCGTAGGCAAGGGCAAGGGCAAACTTTCCGCTCCCCTCCGCACCGCAAAACAGCTGCGCATGGGCCACACGGTTTTCCTTCACCTGCATCAGAAGCCTCCTGCACGTGTCGCGCTGCCCTACCACATCACTGAACCTCATCGTACCGCGTTTGTTTTCAATATATCTTTTCTGCTATGCGGCGTATGCTGTCGGCCGCACCCATTGTGTAAAAATGTATGCTCGGCACGCCGTGGGCAATAAGCTCCCTGCATTGCGCCACGCCCCACTCCACGCCAAGTTCCTTCATGTCGCTGTCGGTTTTGCACTTGGCCGCCTCTTTCACGAGTTCTTCTGGAAGATCGCAGCGGAACGTCTTGGGGATGACCGTCAGCTGTGATAGTTTGGTGAAAGGCTTTATGCCCGGAATCACCGGCACTTCAATTCCCGCCTTACGTGCCTCGTCAACAAAGGTGAAATATTTGGAGTTGTCAAAAAACATCTGGGTTACGCCATATTCCGCTCCCAGTTCCACCTTGCGTTTGAAGAACTCCATGTCGCTCTTCATGTTTGACGCTTCCTCGTGCTTCTCCGGATAGCACGCCACTCCGTACGTGAACTTCTCGCCTATAAACTCTATCTCCTCGCCGTTGAGGAACTTTCCGGCGTTATAGTCGTTCACCTGCTGTTCAAGCTCCGTGGTGTGCGCGTGTCCGCCCTCCGTGGGGCGGAAACGCTTGTCTTCCTTGGCCTTGTCGCCGCGCAGGAGCAAAAGGTTTGTTATCCCCAAAAACTGCAGGTCTATCAGCACATACTCAGTCTCCTCTTTAGTAAACCCGCTGCACAAAATATGCGGCACAACAGGAATGCCGTATTTGTTCTGTATCGCCGCAGCCACTGCCACCGTTCCCGGGCGGCGGCGCAGGCGTTCCGCCTGGTAAAGACCGTTTCCCGCGTCGCGGAAATACACTTCGCTGTGGTGGGTGGTGATGTTTATGTATTTCGGGGCGAACTCCCGCAGCGTCTCTATCGTCTTGTTTATGGTGTCAAGCCCCTTGCCCTTCAGGGGGGGCAGCACCTCGAACGAAAAAGCCGTGGAGGCGCTGTTCTTTAACAGGTCGCTTACATTCATACGTCTTTATACTGTTCCGCACATTGCGCACCGCATTGTCCATGGGCAGCACCTTGCGCAACGCGCATACTGTTCCTAATTTAATATTCCCACAAAAGTACGATTTTTTTGGCAATCATTTTCCTCAAAAATGGGTATTTTGCGGGCGGCGGCGCATATTTAAGCCCCTGCATAGTGCCTATGTGTTTTGGAAAAAGTATTTTCGTATCTTGAAACTTAAACCAAACAACGCTATAACAATGGAAAAAATCAGAGCAGCCGTAGTGGGTTACGGAAACATAGGGCATTATGTTCTGGAGGCTCTCGAAGCCGCACCCGACTTCGAGATTGCCGGCGTAGTGCGCCGCAACGGAGGGGAGAACAAGCCCGCAAGCCTCGCGAACTACAAGGTGGTGAAAGACATAAAGGAACTCGGCAACGTGGATGTGGCAATCCTCGCCACGCCTTCGCGCAAGGTGAAGGAGAACGCGAAGAAGTATCTTGCCATGGGCATACGCACGGTTGACAGCTTCGACATACACACGCAAGTGCCGGCACTGCGCCGCACACTCGATGAAGTGGCGAAGGCCAACAATTCGGTCAGCATAATTTCGGCGGGCTGGGATCCGGGCACAGACAGCATAGTGCGCGCCATGCTACAGGCAATCGCCCCCAAAGGTCTGACCTACACCAATTTCGGACCGGGAATGAGCATGGGGCACACTGTTGCCGTGAAAGCCATAGACGGAGTGAAAGCCGCCCTGTCGATGACAATTCCCATAGGCACAGGACTGCACCGCCGCATGGTGTATGTGGAGCTGGAAAACGGCGCGGATTTCAAAACCGTTGAAAACGCCATAAAGACCGACCCCTATTTTGTGAACGACGAAACCCACGTGCAGCAGGTGGCGTGCGTGGACGACGTGATAGACATGGGACACGGCGTGAACCTCACCCGCAAAGGCGTGAGCGGAAAGACGCAAAACCAGCTGTTCGAGTTCAATATGCACATAAACAACCCCGCCCTTACGGGGCAGATACTCGTATGCACCGCCCGCGCCGCAATGCGCCAGCAACCGGGATGCTACACGCTTATAGAAGTCCCGGTGATCGACCTCCTGCATGGGGAGCGCGAAGATTTGGTGGCGCACCTTGTATGACAAACGCGCCGAACAAAAAGAGCATAACCGCAGCTTGGGCATTTTTGCCAAGGCTGCGGTTTCTTGTTTTTGAGAGTTTTCCAGCGCAAACGCGACTGTTTACATAAAACATTTATTTACAGAAGCTTGACCTTTTATTGGAAAACCCTTGTAAGCTTTTGTTTTTCAGAATGTTGCAAAGTGGCAAAAAAAGGTCTGACGTAGTTTGAATTATATCAGACATA
>DKDC01000004.1:28327-48274 GCA_002451695.1 Prevotellaceae bacterium UBA6858
TCCTATGTAGTTTTTCCTACATCAAATGTAGTTTTCGGGGTGTTTGCGAAAAATGCCATATTGTTGACTGGCTATTTACTTTTCTTGTCTTCTTTCTCTTTCTTCCTATACTTATCCGCTATATCCATCCATCTGGGTATATTTAATTCAACGCCATAGAAATCTTTATAGCTCTTTATAAGGTCTTTCTTCCATGTGGCACCCTTAGAATGAGTGTCGGGATAAGTATAGATAACTTCCTCTAAAGCAGACAAGAAATCTTCCAAACTTTCAAAAGTCGGATAGTCTGTCCTTTCAGAATACCAAACAGAAGGTCTAATGTTAAAGATTATACCTTTCTTGTCTTGTACTTTGACGCTCCATTTTTCAGAAGGGCTGCTAATCTCCCAAATCTTCTTTAACCAGCAATTTTCTATTATTACCTTGCCGCCATCCATCTTATACTTTATTAGCATATATGATGATTGTAACTTATAGGGCTTCTGCAGGATAAGGTTAATGAAACTGTTATAGGCTGCTATATCGAAGTTGGGGCTGCCAGTAAAGGACTTGATTTCCAGCCAGTCACTATTTTTGTCTTCTATATTTAGCCAGAAGTCCGGGCTGGATTGTCCTTCATTATGCTTGTGTGGTATGCCATTTTCTGTCATCCACTTATCCAGCCATTCTTCCAGGATATTACCTACTACATTATTCTGGTTTACCACTATAGCAATATCCTTTAATGTGAAGGTAATTTCACCAGTGGAATTCTTAAAGCCAAAGCCCACAATCAGCTTATTATAGATTTCTTGTGCCTTATCCATATATTGCAGTTAGAAGACGCTTACAAACAGCTTCTATTACCGGAACTACTACTGTATTACCAAGCAAATCAAAACCTTCTTTCTCTCTGACATCAAACAGGTAGTCTTCCGGATAGCCAAACATTCTTAGCCCTTCTCTTAAAGTCAGCCTCCTTACACCGTTTCCGTCCGGCACCACTAATTTAACCATATCCATAGCCACTAAAGTAGGCGCTATCCGAGCCGGGTCCAGAACCTTGTTTATCTCAAAGCTAAGTTTGCCTGTAACTATATTATACCCTTTAGGCAGTGTTTCATCCTGTTCTCTATGTGAGGATGCCACACCAGCTTCATTCACCGTTACAATTTTCTTCTTTGGATGCTCATAGACCAAATATCCCTTAATTACCAAACCATCCAGCAAACGGTCTAAGTCTTTGTCAGAATAGAAAGTGGCTATCATATCCCTGGTAAGGGGCATGCCATCCATCCAATCTATTTTATATTCTTCCGCCCACTTCTTTTTCCTTCTTTCTGTAAGAATGAGGTTAAGCAGTTTCTTTTCCTTCTGTGTCGTTTCCCCTTTGATACCCAAATCCCAACTATGGATATTGTTAGCGCCTCCTCTCTTGTCCTTTATAGATTTGCCGTACAAGTCAGCTATAGGATATTTAGAAAGAAGTAATTTTGTAAGTTTTGTGTCTAAAGTGGGTTTGCCAACCTCCAGAATATCTCCCAAAGTCTTTTCCTCTATCGGAAACCCGTCTAAGTTTGGCGCTTCAGTAAAAGTTCCAACTATGTAAATGCGCTTTCTTTCTTGTGGGACACCAAAGTTTTTAGAGTTCAAAACCCTATAACTAACCCTATACCCTAGTGCATCTAAATGCTCCAAGATAGTTTTAAGTGTTTTCCCTTTATCGTGGTTTGCCAGCCCTTCTACATTTTCAAGAATGAAACCCTTTGGTTTTTTTTCTTTAAGAATACGCTCTACATCAAAGAACAATGTTCCTCTGGTATCTGCAAAACCTTCCCGCTTACCGGCAGCAGAAAAGGCTTGACACGGAAAACCGGCACATAATATGTCAAAGTCAGGTATGTTCTTTTCGTCCACCTTAGTAATATCTCCGAATATTTCCTCTCCAGGATGATTCTGTTTTAGTACGGATATTGCATAAGGCTTTATTTCCGAAGTAAAAACGCACTGCGGGGTATCACCATTAGCTATAATGGCCCGCTCCAATCCTTTTCGGATTCCTCCTATTCCAGCAAACAAATCTATGAATCTAATCATTGTAGCGTTATATGGGCAACAACTCCATTAAAGGTTTTCGATACAAAACTACACAAATAAAGCAAAAATCCAGCTTTCCGGAAAGGATTTTATGGTTATTTATAATTATAGGGCTTCATTGTGTATTCCACCTTCCTCCTCCACAAATGCCGGTATCTCTATACACGGGATGAACCGCAGAACAGACTCCGCGTTTTTGCCTTTTGGATGTATTACGACGCAAGCCCACCTGTTTTTCACAAGACGCTGATTTGCAGCACTTTGTCCTCTTCCAACAATTCCTTGTATGTTTTTGTTTTTCAATATGTTGCAATCGGGCAAAAAAGGTCTGATGTAGAATTTTTTATGTCTGATATAATTTTTACTATGTCCTATGTAGTTTTTCCTACATCCGATGTAGTTTTGGCGGTATTGGTTTTGCGGAAATTGTAGGGGCGTATTGCATACGCCCTGTACGCAACCGTATGAGCCACGCCGCAAACACCGCAAATCATTGCTGCATCTTCACAAAATCGGCGCAATCAGGGCATATGCAATACGCCCCTACGGCGGCACAAATCATTGACTAATCACACTTTATTTATTCGCAATTACCAATTTTCACTTGAACCTCGCCAAAACCAGCGGAACACCCAATGTAAACTCCGTGAAATCGGCCTTGAACTTGTGGGCTTTCACGTTAAGCCCCACCTGCATTCCAGCAAGGCGTGGAAAGGCGTAGCGCACGCCTATGCGCTCATAAAAAGGGAACTCCTTTCTCACCACATCGTCATCCCTGCCCAAATGACGGTAAAGATAACGACCTATTTCCATTGACGCGGAAATGCGGCGGTAGAACACCTCGTGCTTCAAGGCTATTCCGTACGAAACGTTGTCGTGCCTCAAGTCCAGACCGTCAGCCTTGTCGATTTCCGCAACGCGGCTGGCATAGGTTGCGCAAAACAGGTCGAAGCCCACACCCGTTGCCCACCGCCGGGCATAGCGGCACATCAAATCCGCCTGGAAAGACCATGCGGCATACATACGGAAACGCCCGGTGCGGTAGCGGGGTTCGCCGGGCGGGGTGTAGTACTGCGTCTTCATCCAATCCTCGTTGAGAGTTTTAGCCCCGACACCGCCGGTGAAGTTCATGTACAAATATTTGCGGAAGTCCCTGTGCGCAACCTTTGTGCGCCGTGCAAGGGTTTCATGGTAAGGCTCGTAAACCACGCCAAGGAACGGCCCCGCCATGTTAGCCCCCTTGTTCGGGCGGTTGAGCGCACCGTTGCTGTGGTGGAAGAACCTCAACCCGCCGCGCACGCCCCAGTTGCGGGCAAAGTGCCATGTGGCATAAAGCGAGGCGTTGAAGTAAACGAGCCACCTCGAACCTATAAGCTCGTTGTCGGCATTGTCGTGAGGGTTGTATTTGGTGCGGCTGTAGCCAACGCCCATTCCGAGCGCATAGCCCGCGTCCCATTTTGCGGAACGCACCACCGGGCGCAAAAACGTGGAGTAGAGCGTGAGAATGTTGCCCATGCGCGACGTGTAGTCCACAGCCTGCGCCAATCCCCACGCCGGGTCGGGCGAACGGCGCATGGTCACTCCGTGGTCGAAATCATATTGCAGCCCCACGGCAAACTGGGGGAAATTATAGTCCTCGGCATACCCGCAACTGTCAGAGGGCAACGGGGAATAAAGCACCTCGGCACTTACCGAAAATGCGTCCTTGCCCTTGAGCCACATACGCTCGTAGCGGTCGATGGCAAGGGCACGCGCCGGCATAAACGAGACACCTGCGCCGATACGCGGCACGCTGTCCCGCCCGCGAGCCTTTGCGCCCGCAAGGCATACGGCAAGCACCGCCGCACACAGCACAGCAAGCCTCATTCCGCCTGTCTTTTTATCCATTCCACTATCAAATCCACGGCAAACTCCTGCTCCGCCGCCGAAAGTCTGCGCCCTTTCGGAATGCCGTGCCACTTTTCAAAACACCCGCGGCAACAACAGGCCGTGGCGTGCTGCGCGATGAAAACGGGATGCAGGCCGTGGCGCATCGGAGTCTGTCTGCCGTCATTGGGTATCGCCGCCGGCGCAAGCCGCCTTGCCACAATCTCTGCGGCATGAAGCCTTATCAGCGCAATGCCTTTGGTGCGGACATAGGCCTTCTCGCCGCCGTCAAGCGCAAAGCGGCTGCGGAAGCGCGACTTTGCAAGCCTCTCAAGGGCGTTGCCCACACTTTCAAACTCACGCGCGGCATTGTTCTCCTCCGCTTCGGCTTCCCAAAACGAGGAAAACAAATCGCAGCCATATTCTCCATTATCCTTCATCGCCGCCCTGCATGAAAAACGCAACAGCCCCGCCTTGTCTCACCGACAGGCGGACAAGCGGGACTGTTTTCTGTTTACGCCCCCAAAAGGCGTGACCGTTTTATCTTACAGCGAAGAAATAGCCGTCCTGTGTTGCAAGGCGAGCCTGGTAAACGCCCTCGTCGTTAAGCGCGAAGTCCATTACGTTGCCCTTTACCTTTGCCTTTATGCTGCCGTCGCCGTTGAAACGGAACAGTTCCCTGCTCTCGCCGTCCTTAACCTGCGTCCACGAATCGTCCTTTTCGCTGTGGATGAGTTCTGTTACCTCTCCGTCGGGAGCGGTTATGCGATAGCCGTCCTTAAGGTACGTAACGGCGTAATACTTGCCGTCCTTGCCCATAACGCTCTCGGTCTGCCCGGCCTTGTATGCCATGGGGTTGTTGCCGCTCCAGAACTCGATCGTGTTCAGCACCAGCACGTCAACCACTGCGCAAACAGCGTAGGCGGGGGATATGAGAATGAAGATTATCTCGTTGAGGAACTTTGAGTTGGTCGCGTCCTTGTTCCAATGCGCCAGCTTGTTGAACAGACCGAAGCTGCCAACGCACGAAGATGTTATCACGCTTGCCGCCATAAACAAGGCAGCCACTTTAAGATGTCTGATTTTCATAAACCTGTTTCTTTTATTGTAAATGTGAACTTAATTCCGCTGTAAAAATAAGAAAATACCGCCACGCGGACACATACGCCAGGCTCTTTTAACACAAAAATAACTGTTGGCACATATGCGCCGGCATAAAACCGCGCCGGTTTCGCAGAAAGAGCGTGCGGCATTTCATCTGGGACAAGAGAATGTTGCCGGAGAGACCGCAGGCCGAAATGCAGGACACCCCACACCAGCCGTTGCCAAACTCTTCGCGAAATCTCCGATGCTGTCAAACTTGCATAACACACTGATTTACAGAGCTAAGTCCCCTAGCACCAGTTCGTTATAACGATTTGTTTTTCAGCGCGTTGCATTGCAGCAAAAAAAGGTCTGATATAATTTTTCCTACGTCTGATGTAGTTTTTTCCACATAGGACATAGTTTTTCTTACATCAGATATAATTTTCGGGGCATACACAGGCGCATGACCGCCCGCCCAAAGCGCAACACCTGCAAGCAGCGCAGCCTCTATGGAAACCTTGTCCCGGACTCACGCGTGCGATTAAAAATCCCAAGGATGGCAGCTTTTGCCGTTGAAAACGAAAAAATCCCGCACACGCTCAAACTGCGCCGGGATTTTCTTTGTGTACACCTGATAGGACTCGAACCTACACGTCCTAAAACACCAGATCCTAAGTCTGGCGCGTCTGCCAATTCCGCCACAGGTGCATTGCGTTTGTAGTTGCAAAGTTAGCAATACGGCGGCAAATGGCAAAATGGGGCGGAGGTTATTTGGCGTTTGCCGCCTTTATGGCGGTTTCTATTATGGTGTCCGTTCCGCGCTGATAGTCTTCGGTCGTGATGTTCACCTTTACATCCGGCTCTATCCCCTCTTCGGTTGCTTGCATTTCCGCGTCAAACATGGGGCAGGCCGAGAACCTCACGCTCCAGCCGTTGGGCAGTTCGGAGTTGAACGGCATCCCCGCGCCGCCGCCGGTTTTGTCGCCTACGGTTTTAACGTGGGCGAGTTGCTTCATGTACATCACGAAGGTATTAGCCGCACTGTACGTCTGGCGGTTGGTGAGTATGATTACCGGCTTCAGCCATCGTATTCCCGTTGCGGGGGTCAGGTAAACGGCCTTGGGGGACGAGAAGTCGCTGTGTCCCTTGCCGTCCTTGTGGCAGATGTACCCTGCGAGGGTCTTTGCGTTCACGAAGTGCGAGGCGAGTTTCTCGGCGGACGTTATCATGCCTCCGCCGTTGTTCCTCACATCTATGACCAACGCCTTGCACAGGGCGAAGTGGCGCAGCATCTCGCTCACATTGCCGCTTCCTATTCCGTTCTCAAACGTCGCCACCCTCATGTAGCCTATGTCCTTGCCGAGTATGCGGTATTTCACCCCTGCGGCAATGCGGTAGTCAGTACCCATGTATATGCGCAGTATGGAGTCGCTGAAATTTGTAGGGTAGTCCTCAAACCATTTCCAGTAGCGCGCCATATCGTGCGAGGCGGTGAGGTTCACGTGTCCGTCGCGGAGTTCGGCGAGCATCTGTGCGCACAATTTGAAAAGCTGCTCGCTTGTCATGTTCCGCCTCACCTGCGGCTTGTAGCGTGAGTAAACCTCGCTCCAGTCCACGCCGTACTGCTCCTTTTTCTCGTTGAAGAAGCAATAGTGGCTGTCGAGGATTTTCCACAGGTAGTCAAAGTTGCCGTCGGGCGTGTTGGATGGCGTGTCTTCGGTTATGCAGGAGGCGAGTGCAAGGCAGAAAGCCGCCAAGTATATCGTGAGGCGTTTCATGTTGCTACAATATGTATTTGTGCGCCTCGCCGTCTTTCTGCTTCACAAGGCGGAAGTGTTTCACATAGCCAATCATGAATACGTTGCTCCATGTGTGGCTTTTCAGGTGGTTCACATGGCTTTGCCTTATGTCGAAACGCCAGCCGAGACGCAGTATGCCCGCCCCGAGGGGGGCGTCGAGCGTGAGCAGGTTGCGGAACGTGGGCGCGTTGCCAAGCCATGTGGCGCAAATGTTATGGTCGTAGTGTCCGAGCGAGAACATTTCGTAGTACGACTGCCCGAACGCGGGGGAGAACATAAGTCCCAGCAGCGGCGCGTCGAGCTGGCAGCGCGCCGAGAAGGTGCGTTTTAGTAGTGTGAAGCGGTATATTGCCATTGCCGAGGCGGCGATGTCGGCCGAAAGCTTGGCCTGGGCGGGGTTGTTGCCGTTGCGCGTGTTGTAAACCGCACCTATGCTTGCCCCGGTCTGCACGCCGGCAAGCATGCGCAGGTTTTGCAGCGGTTTCCAGTTGTAATGCCACGCTATGCGCCAGTCGAAGTCGCCGGCAAGATAGCTTGCATCGTGGCTCGGACTGCGCGAAACACTGAAGTTTCCCTCGAAGAACTGCTGCGTGCTCACCCTGCCGTCCATTTTCTTCGTGAGGCGCATCGACTCGTGAAGAAACCGCAGCTCCGTCCCCGTGTATTCAAACGGCGAAAGGTATGTCTCAAGCCTGTTCACGCCGCCAATGCCAATCATGTTGGAGCGCATGGTGTAGCGGTTCGCATCGTTTTGCGCAACGGCGTTTTGTGCGGCAAGCGGAATTGCGAATGCGGCACACAGGGCGAATAATATGTTTTTTGCTTTCAGCGGCATAGGTTTCGGCAAAGTTAAGAAAAAATGCCATACAAGCCGCATTCCAAGGCGGAAGGCAAAGAAAAACCCTCCGCACGCCTGTTGCGCACGGAGGGTTTTTAATATTTAATTCTGTTTTTGTCGCAGAAGTCCGTTACCATTCAAAGTCCCAGCCGGAGTCGTTCTTGCGCGAGTCGAGCCCGCCGTCCGGGTTGCCTTCTATCACATCGCCGCCGTCTGTTCCGTCTTTCTTGCCGTCCACAGTCCAGCTGCTGCAAATCAGGGTGGTTTGCAAAGGCATCGCAATCACCTCTATTTCGGGTTTTATATATTTCCTCTTGTTCATTGTTCCGTTTCTTTAGCAGTGTTACTTAACCAGATGCGTTTTGCCCTTGAAGATGTAAAGCCCTGCGGGCAGTCCTTCGAGCGAGGAGGCGTTGTCGCGAACCTTTATGCCGTCAACGGTGTAAACCGCGCCGCTTTCAGAGTTTTTGTCCGCGCTTACGTTTTCTATTGCTGTAACCTCGCCGTTGACATTGAACTTGATTGAGCCGCCTGAAGTGTTTTCAAACCAGCCACGGAAACCTTTTATTTCCTTCGGGCTTGTAAGGTGGTACATATTTCCGCCACTGAAAGCGTACGCTTCTGCCGGGCAGGTTGTCGTGCCGTAGTTACCTATGGCCTTCACGCCGCCCGATGTCTCTGTTGCGGCTTCGGCATAGGGTTTCGAGAAGTCGCAGCGTCCGAGGGCGTAGAACGAACCCGTCTGCTCGTTGCCGTTTTCGTCAACATATTTGTCCAAGGGAGCTTGCAACGGCTTTATGAGATACATCTTGCCCGCCTCGATTGCCGTTGCGGCATTGTTTTCCAAAGATACAGTCTTGAAGTCTATGCTGCCTCTTGCGCCGATGCCCTCGAGCTTTGCTATCTTCACGTCGTCGCCGAACGCGTTCTTCAACTGCGCTGCGGTGAGCGTTACGGGGAGCGTCATGGTGTTCCACTTGCCTGTGGTGAACTTGCGGCTCAAAACCACGCCCACGTTGTCGTTCCCCTCTGTGTATTTGTCCTCAATGTAGCTGTCGCCGTCCGCCTTGGTGTCGTCAAGCACAAACGGAGCTTTGCCCAAATAAACTATCTGGAAATTGTCAACGCCCGTGTAGTCGGTGTCGTAGTAGTATTTTTTTGAACTAAGAAATGGGCTATGACTGTCAGACTGTGCCGCGCCGTCCTTCATCACGCCTATTGTTATTTCCTGGTTGTCCTCGGTGGCTTTCACCGTTATGTTTACAGTGTATTTGCCGCCGGCATTCTCATACAAGGCCTTGCCGGCTTTCACGAGTTCCGCGTCGTCGTTTGTCTTGCTGAACGAAGTTTCGTTCACAAGCGGCGCGGTCTTTGTGTCATTGCCCACCTTTACGAACAGTCTGGCTGCGTTCGCCCCATTATAGAAGCCGCGGCATGAAATCCTGTAAACTCCGGCTGCAGGAACGTTGAAAGTCTGCGACGCGCTGCCCGCGCCCTCAAACGAGCCGAAAGCGTATTTGCCCTCAGCCTTGGTGTCCACCTGTATTCTTCTGAAGTTGGCCGTGTTCCAAGGCTGATCCTCTGTGTACCTGTTGTCGCCGCTGGCTTGCCAGTCGTAGCGGTAGTCGCTTCCCGTGGCTGTAGAAAACACGTCCCAACTGCCGAAATTGCCGTTGTTGCGGTCGAAGAACGGGTCTTTCAGCAAATATGTCATGTTTTCGTTCTGCCCCATTCCGTCGGCTGCGGCGGCTTCCTCGCCGCGCATCTTCTCGAACTCCGACACCGGCACAAGCTGCCATTTGTAGTAATCCGCATACTGCGCATCAACATCGCCGGAGGTGAACGCCGTCTGGTCGTTGCCTATAAAGTTCATGGCAACGGTTTCCGAGTTCATGCCGTAAACAGCTCCGAGCTTCAGGGAAATTTCACCTTCACCATAGCCCGTTCCCGTAAAGGACGAAATCTTCTTCCTCTTTATATTTTCGGTAAAGCTGTAGATGTTATTGCCGGAAGCCGAAGCCTGTGCCACAGTCCAAGAACGCGAATAGCTGTTTTTGTAATTGCCATAAATTTTGTTGAACTCTCCCGCGTCCTGTGCCTCCATAATTGGCGCTATCGAGCCGTTGCCGCCCCATTCATCGTCTGTGGTGTACTCGGGGTAGTTTATGCCAAGATATTTGCCGGCAGCAAATTTACTGTTTTGAAATCCCGAAAGAACCAGATAACCGCCCCCGGTTTCCTTGATTGTCATCGGAGAGCCGTAGTCGCTGTACTTCAGCGCGGCTTCCGTTCCCCAGCCGTTCCCGGCTGTAACAAACTTTCCCGTACCCACGTTGTACAGGAAGAACTGTTCGCCGCTGCCTGCCAGGCTTTCAGGCGAAGCCCCCTTCCATGGGGTTGTCTGCGCGGAAGCCGTTGTGGTTAACGCCGTAACCAGCATAACGGCAGCCGTTGAAAAGAGTAGTTGAATCTTCCTCATAATCATTTTACATATGCTTGATAATACTTGAGTTTCGTATGATTTTCACCTTTCATTAATCGGATGCAAATATACAAAATAATAAACAAGACAGACTGCGTTTGGGGGAAAAATTTCACAGGTTTTCCAGGGGGGGTAACGCACTGATTGCCAAACAATTACACATTTACAAGAAAATCCCATATGCATTTGTTTTTCAGCAGGTTGCACAGTGGCGAAAAAAGGTCTGATGTAATTTGAATTATGTCTGATATAATTTTTCCTGTGTCCTATGTAGCTTTTCCTGCATCAAATGTAGTTTTTGCGGTGTCGGGGAAAACAGTTTTTGTGCGATTATTTGTATTTTCGCACACGGATATGAAACGGATTGTATTTGTAATTTTCGCGCTTGCAATTTACGCCGTGGCAAATGCGCAGGAATACGGGTACAGGCGGCTGCCTGTGGCGGCGGGCGAAAGCGCATCCCCGGCAGAGGACACGGGGAGGGTTGCCGCCCTTATGCCGCGCCTTTGGATGCCCGAGCCTTTCTATATGAGCCCTTGGCAGCTTCACGAGGGTTTCAACGCACAGTTGGGCATGAGCGTTACTGCCGGCTTCGGCAAACACTCGCCCCGGGGCGTGGGCTTCGGCAGCAGCGCCGCCTTTGTTTACGCCATGCCGTTTGGCGAAAGACTTGCTTTTGCCGGCGGCGTGAATATGCAGACGCTCGACTGGGGCGGCTGGAAAATGCGCAACGCCTCGGTGTTTGGCGTGGCGGCCTACAGACTCAACGAACGAATGAATGTTTACGCCTTCGGCGAGAAAAGCCTTGTGCCAGGCAGGCAGAGGTTCCGCAACTGTACCGGCTTCGGCGAGAACCGCTGGGGCGGGGCTGTGGACTTCAAACTGGGCGACCACGTGTTTGTGCAATTCGGCGTTTCGCAAAGCCGGATGGACTATTAGCCAGCCAAGAGCCATGGCAAAATCCACGGACTTCCTTATGCAGAACCGCCGTCTGCTCGAGGCGGAATACAAATACGAGCAGGAGACCTTCAGGCGCGAGACAACCGTAATGCCCCTTGGCAGAAAGATTAAGCGCGGCATTTGCTGGTTTCCGCTAAGGGTGGGACGCAGTTACTACAATTCCCTCAACCAGCTTTCGATAGAGATTTACCGCACCGCCGACACCGGCATCGACCACAATTTCGAGTACGGGCGGCCTGTGTGCTTTTTCACGCTCGACGCGAACGACACCCCGCACTTCATGAAATTCAACGCCACGGTGAGTTACGCCGAAGGCGACCGCATGGTGGTTGTCGTGCCGGGGACGGACGCCGTGGTGGCTGTTGAGAACGCCGAACGGCTGGGCGTGCAGCTTTTTTTCGACGAAACCACATACCGCCTCATGTTCCGTGCGCTCGACAACGCCATTGCCGCAAAGGACAACCGCCTTGCCGAGCTGCGCGAGATATTCCACGGAACGCAGAAGCCGGCAAAGTCAACGCCCTTCCCCACCCCGATACCGTGGCTCAACCCTTCGCAACGCCAGGCGGTTAACGAGGTGTTGCGCGCCAAGGACGTGGCGGTGGTGCACGGGCCTCCGGGAACCGGCAAGACCACCACGCTCGTCGAGGCCGTATATGAGATTTTGCGGCGTGAGAGCCAGGTGATGGTGTGTGCGCAAAGCAACATGGCGGTTGACTGGATAAGCGAGAAACTTTCCGACAGGGGCGTGAACGTATTGCGCATAGGAAATCCCACGCGGGTGAACGACAAAATGCTTTCGTTCACATACGAGCGGCGGTTTGAGGCGCATCCCGAATATCCGCAGCTTTGGGCGGTGAGGCGGGCTATAAGGCAGCTTTATTCGCAGAAAGGCGACACGAAGCGCAGACACCAGAAGATTTCGCGCCTTCGCGACAGGGCAACGGAACTGGAACTTGCAATACACTCCTCACTGATGGACGCGGCAAGGGTTGTTGCGTGCACGCTGGCAGGGGCTGCAAACCGCACACTCGACGGCATGAAGTTCCACACCCTTGTTGTTGACGAGGCGGCGCAGGCCTTGGAGGCGGCGGTGTGGATTCCCCTGCAAAAGTGCCAACGCCTTGTTCTCGCCGGCGACCACCGCCAGCTTCCGCCGACAATCAAAAGCGGCGCGGCCGCAAAGGGCGGGCTGGGCAAGACGCTCATGGAGACCCTTGCGCAGGAAAAGCCGGAATGCGTGTCGCTTCTCAACGTGCAGTACCGCATGAACGAGGCCATAGCCCGCTTTTCGAGCGAAATGTTCTACGGCGGGCGGCTTGAGAGTGCGCCCGGAGTGAAAAGCCGGGGCATACTTGACTACGACACCCCTGTGAGCTGGATAGATTCTTCGGCGGTTGACAGCAAGGAGGAGTTCGTTGGCGACACCTACGGCAGGATAAACCGCGCCGAGGCGGCGCTCACGCTCGACACACTGAAGAAATACATCGCCGGTATAGGAAAGGAGAGACTGCTCGACGAGAACACAGACATCGGGGTCATATCGCCGTACAAGGCACAAGTGCAACTGCTGCGGCGTATGTTCGGGCGCGACGCTTTCCTGCGCCCGTTCAGGAACAGCATAACCGTGAACACGGTTGACGGCTTTCAGGGACAGGAGCGTGACATTATTATAATAAGTCTCGTGAGGGCGAATGAGGACGGAAGCATAGGCTTCCTTTCAGACATACGCAGAATGAACGTGGCGATAACGCGGGCGAGAATGAAACTGTTCATACTCGGAAACGCCGAAACCCTAAGGAAACACCCTTTCTACCGCAAACTTTACGAATACGTGCGTGAGTTGGGGACAAAGGACATATAAAACCCGTACAGGATTACACTGGCAAATGCGCAACATACATTCTCATTATTTTGCACCGCCGTAGGGGCGTATGGCATACGCCCTGAATTGCGCCGATTTACAATGTAGTGGCAATGTTTGCCGGTGCGGTTCATGCGGTGGCGTAAAGGGCGTATGCAATACGCCCCTACAATTTCCACAAAGCCCGAGCCGGGAAAACCACATTTGATGCAGGAAAAACTACATAGGACATAGGAAAAATTATATCAGACATAAAAAATTCTACATCAGACCTTTTTTCGCCACTTCCAAACGCCTGAAAAACAAAACATTGAAAGAAAATCTCTTTACAGGAACATTCTTTTGCAAATCAAGGTGTTATGCGGTTTTCGCCTTAGTCTATTATCATTCCGAGCTTGCGCATTGTTCCGAGTATCGAGGAAACGTCTTTGTTTGCCTGCTCCTCGTCAACATCATAAGCGTCGGTGAGGCTCTTGACCAAATCCGCCACCTCGAAATCCCCCTCGTTCATGCGCCCCCATATAACGGTAGCCGTCTCGTTAAGCGTCAGCACGTTGGTGAAGTCGATGTTTTTCACCTTGTGGGGCACAACGATGTTCTGCCCTGCAAGCGTGTGCATCTCAAAACTTTTGTCTAATCTCATTTCCGGTTTATATTTTTTTCCATTATCATCCATTCGGGCCTGAATGCAAGCCAAAGCAGTTTAAGGTACACATGGTGGTGGAATGCGAGCAGTATGCGCCGCGCCCAAGGGTTGGCGGGCCACAGCTTTGTGTAGAGCCTCCACTTCCACGAGTTCATGCTGTGGAATTTCTTTTTCCCCCTCCGGCGGTAAGCCGTTATCCTGCCTATTATGTTTTTGTGCAGAGCCTGTTCCGTGCCGTAAACGTTGCCGTCCCCGCGCATGGTGAATTTCTCGCCGTCTGCGGCAACCACGCGGTGGGCGATAAACCTTCCGTCTTCCGTGAGCGCAAGCACGAAGTCGTTTACCTTTGCCTTTTCGCACTTTTCCAATTTCAGCGTGTCGCGCAGGCTTTCAAAGAAAGGCTCCATGCTCCTTCCCAAAGCGGTGATGGTAACGTTTTCAACGTCATCCCTGTTTTCCAGGAGCTGTTTTATGTAAGGATAGCACTGCCTGTAAATGTCCGGGGAGTTCACTTGCATACTATTGTGGAGTTGCAAAGTTTGGCGGCATCGTCGTCGGGCAGGTTTTCAAGCTCGTAAACCGGCACGGTCTCGGCGATGTGCAGCATTGTTCCAAGAATGGCCTCGTATGAATCTTCGTGGCACAAAAGGGTGCTTGCTGCGGAAAAAACGTTTACAAAAGCCCTCACGTTGCCAAGCCGGGCTATTTTGTTGCATTTCGCCTGTACGAGGGCCACCATAGCACCCACAGGGGCGCAAAGCTGCTTGTAGCAGGAAGTCTTTCCGCTCCAGGGCGAACCGTAAACCATCACCCTGCCGCCGATGACGCGCATAATGGGGTTGTCGTCGTTCATAAGCTCACATCCCCCGAAGTTTCTGAGCCACGACTGCGAGTGTGTGCTCTTCCCCGTGCCGCTCTTTCCGAGGAACATATAGCCCTTGCCTTTGTAGAGTACCGTTGAGGAATGCACCGCTACGGTGGCGAGGTGGCTTGTGGCGAATGTGTAGGAAATCATTATGGCGTTCGACAGCGCACTTGCGTACCGCCAGTCCTGCGGCAGCACCGCGATGCGCGAATTTCTGAAGTCGGGAGCCATGTCAATGACAGCCATTGGCTTGTGGCAGGAATCGCAGAACGCCACCACAAGGCTTTTGTCTTCGCGCCCGAACAGCTTGTACTCGGAATCGCCCGACGGGAACTGTTTTATCAAGTGCAGCTCTTCCATGTCGGGACGGTATCTGTCGTCAACGGTGATGTGAAGCACGGCATCGCCCACCGCATTTTCGGCAAGGAACGGCTGGAACGACGGGACAATCTCCGCCGCCTTTCGCGGAACGCAAGCATAGTCCGCCCTTACGGTGTGTCCGGCAATGTTGTATGTCTGCGTTTCCGTCATCCTTTTATTCCTGGTAATCCACCCCGAAAGCCTCGTCTATCTCCTCGTTGCTTTTCTGGTGCACCGCATTCGAAACCGAATTGAACTTGAAATCTTCCGGCGAAAGCTGCTTGAGCAAGGCCCCTTCGTCAAGATAGTTCTTGCGTACTTTCAGGAACTTTTTGTTGGCTTTCTTCTCGCTTTTGGAATAGTATATTATGCAAAGGCGGTTGGGATCGTTGAGTGTCTTTGCAAAGTGTGCCTTAAGCTGGAGGGAGAAAAACGGGCGGTCGAGCAGGAATTTTGTGCGCTTCTGGAAGTTGGCGTCCTCTATCCTCTGCACCGGCGTAATGTAAACCGTGGAATCCCTCATGGAATCGCCTACGCCGAAAACATAAACCGCACCTTTTGTCGCGAGGCTTTTGTTCTGCGCAAAACCCAAGGCGGCGAACAAGGCGAATATGATTGTGAGAAAAGTTTTTCCTGTTTTGTTCATAAGCTGTAATTTTTCGTTGCAAAGGTAAGATATTTTTGTCAATTACCTGTTGGCTTGCTGCTTATTTTGCGCGGCGCGGGCCCGGCGGTAAAGCCCATGCGGTTGGCGCAAAATTGAAAACGGTTGCTTTTCCAAAACACCGCGAAAATTACATTTGATGCAGGAAAAACCATGTCCGATGTAGGAAAAATTATTTCAGACATAATCCAAACTACATCGGACATAATTTCCGCCACGGCAAACACCTGAAAAACAATTTGTTATAAAAGGCAACCTCTATGCAGTCATTTTGCTGAAACCCAAAGTGTTACACAATTTCAGCGGCATTAGGAGCTTCGCGGAACTTTTGGCGGCAACGCCCGGCGCAAACAAAAAAGGCCGTGGCAGCAGACTGTATGTCCGCACGCCACGGCCTCGCCATGAAAACCTTTTATTATTTCCTGTTGTCCTTGTTTTTCTCGTCCTTGCTGCCAAGGTCAACGGTGAAGCTCTTCTTTATGCCGCTCTTTGTCATGGCGCGTATCCACAATGTGCGGTCGCTCGACATATTCGCCTCTTTCATCGCCTCGTCAAAGTCGGAGCGGGTGCGCATTTGCTTGTCGTTTACCTGCAATATTATCAGACCTTTCGTTATGCCGGCTTTCTGCATCGCGCCGCTGCGTATTGCGGTAACTTCGAGTCCGTAGCCCAAATCCAACTGCTGCTTCAATTCGTCCGAAAGCGGCGTGAGGCTCACTCCCATCTCGTCAATGTCAATCTCTTTAACCACCGAGGTTGTGCCCTGCGCGTTCTTCAAGGTTACGCTCTTGGTGTAGCTCTTCTTGTCGCGCAGATATGTAATCTGAACCTTGTCGCCCGGTTTGTGGAGCGAGATGTTCTCCTGCAGTTCTGCCATTTTCTGCACTTTTTTGCCGTTTATGGCAGTTATCACGTCGCCTTTCTGCAAACCGGCGGCCGACGCCGCGCTTCCGTCCTCAACTTCGTCAACGTAAACGCCGTTCACTGTGCCGAGGTCGGGGGAGTTGCCCTTGTCCTTCTCGCTGTCTATGTAGTTCGAAACGTCAGTGCCGCGAATGCCGATGATTGCGCGCTGCACGGTGCCGAATTTCTTTATGTCGTCAACAACCTTGTTCATTATCGACGTGGGGATGGCGAAACCGTAGCCGGCATACGAGCCTGTCTGCGATATGATCATGTCGTTTATTCCCACAAGCTCGCCTTTTGTGTTTACGAGTGCGCCGCCGGAGTTTCCCGGGTTGATTGCCGCGTCTGTCTGGATGAACGACTCAATGCCGTTAGCCCCCACGGTGCGTGCCTTTGCGCTCACGATTCCGGCAGTAACCGTAGATGTCAGATTAAACGGGTTTCCCACGGCAAGCACCCATTCGCCGAGCTTGAGGTTCTCGCTCGAGCCTATGGTTATTGCCGGAAAATTGCTGCCCTCTATCTTCACGAGCGCGAGGTCGGTGGTTTTGTCTGTGCCTATTATGCGGGCCTTGAACTCGCGGTTGTCGTTGAGCTTAACGTTTATCTCGTCCGCTCCGTCAACCACATGGTTGTTGGTAACTATGTACCCGTCTGCCGAGATTATCACTCCGGAGCCGGAAGCCTTGCGCTGCGGGGTCTGATACTGCCTTTTCTGCATCCCGCCTCCGTTGCCGCGCCCGAATATGTCGCCGAAGAAATCCTCAAACGGGTCGTAGTAGTCGTATGTCTGGGTTTTCGCGTTTTGCGTAACCTTGATGTAAACTACGGAGTTCACAGCTTTTTCTGCGGCCACGGTAAGGTCGGGCGTTACGCCGTTTACGGTTGTTTCTGCGTTTGAGCATCCTTTGTTGCTTGCGGCAAACACAGCCGTTGCGGCAAGGGCTGCCGAAAACACGAGCGAGTAGCTTAGTAATCTGTTTGCTTTCATTTCAATTATATTTTTGTTGTTATGTTCAATGTCTTATCTAAGGCAAATGTAATGCCGAAAGCGACAGCGGAAACCGAAAAAGCGGAAAAAAAGACGTTTCATTACTAACTTTTAACCGTATGCGCGTGCGGCTTAACAGACTATGGCATAAATTCCGCGTCAGTTTCACAGTTTTTAGAGACACATAGCTTGCCGTGCCATGAAAAAAAGTCCGCCAACGTGCCACGCAGGCTTGCTTCTGCCGCAGCCGCATTGGAGGACTCCAAATGTACAAACAAAACTTATCTTATGAAAATTTTTCTCGCTCCGTCCCTGCCTTTCAGGACATACACCCCTTTTGGCAGTATGTTGTGCATTTCTTTCGTGGTGGCGTTTTCCGCAACCTTCACTCCTGATGTGGTGAACACGCTGTACGATTCCACGGAATTGCCGCCATTTATGCTTTCCACGCCAACGGGATTGGCTAAGGCGAGGCTCGACACGCCCGAATCCATATAGTTGTCCGCCGTCGCCGAAACAGCCACCGTAAGGTTCTTCACGCTTTCAAATCCGCCTATATCCAGTTCGTTCTTGTCTGTATGCTGCGAGAAAATCACCTTGCCGCCGTCCAGCACCTCTACATTGTATGCCGTGGCGTTTTCAACGGCATCCCAGCCCGCCTTGAGCGAAGTAACAGTTTCGTTTGGCGTTACGCTTATGTTTTGCGGCGTTTCAAGAATGCCTTCTGCCATATACACAAACGAAACTGTCCCATTGGTGTCGGAAATGCAGGTGAGGTATTTGCCCATGCTGTCGCCCTTGTATTGCTGGAAGCCGGGTGAGGCGTTGTCCCTCAGCTCGCGGTTCTCCGCAAGTCCGGGGAAAAGGTCGCCCTGATAGTCTGCCGGCGTTGACTGGCTTTCGGATTTTATGCTGTTGTCGGCAGGGACAAACGACATCCGCCTGTGGTCTTTCACGGTGTTCACAGTGTTGTTCGCCCATACGGCCGCATTGTAGTCCACATGGGTTACAAACATTCCCGAACCGAGCCTTTCGGGATACCAGACTGACGGCTGCCGGTTTTCGAGTATGTAGTATTCGCTGCCCGAAGCATCGTTGTCGTTCAATATATAATATGCGTTCTCGTTGCCCGAGCCGAGCGCGTTTATCCTCACGACCTGCTTTTCGGTTTTCAGGGTGTCAATCTTCAGCCAGCCCATGAAATTCTTCTCGTATGCCGAATAGCCCATGGGAGCTGCCCCGTTTTTCCAATACTGTCCGTAGTCCATTATCGACCACCACGACATTCCCACGAGGCTTGAGGAGTCGTAGGTGTTGTAAAAGTCAGGAAGACCGAGGAAATGCGAGAACTCGTGGCAGAAAGTGCCTATTCCCTCTATATTATATATTGTGTCGTTTTGCGTGCCGTTCCGCCGTATGCTCGGAATAAGCTCGTTCACCACGAGAAAGGAGCTTATGCGCCCGCCGGTGAAAGCCGTCGGCGTGGTGTAGAAGCTCGACCACACGGCATCGTCTTCCCACGAGGAGTTTTCGCCGACCCCGGCGAAAACCACCCCAACCAGCGGCACGTTGCCCGTGGAGCTTTTGTATTTCGTGAAGTTCACGCCCTGCGTCTCGGCGAGCGAGACCGCCTCCTTCACCATTTCGCTTACGTGGGAGTCGTTCGAGCCGCCAGTGCGTGCGCCGTAATATGCGCGGGGCTTGGACAGCGTAACCACGCAAGCCACGTCGAACGCCGGGGAGTATATGCCGTTGCTTTGCGCCTTGAAGTAGTCGCTCACGCTTCCTGCCGCGCCGCCGCCGGAATACCCTTTTTCGTTGAAATGTCTTTTGAAGGTGTCAACCGGGTTGGTTATCGAGAAAGCCACATCGCTGAAATTCACCAGCAAAACGGGATATGTGTGCTCGCCCTGCGGGTTCTCGCTTTTGCCTATCGAGCGTGTGGAAATCCGCGCCCTGCTTCCTGCCGGCTGCGCCATAGCCGCCCCGGGCGTCATTCCGTTGGCGTTGAGCCAAAGCTGTTCGGCAACGCCGCGCCCGCCCTCGTTGTGGGCGCACACCCCCGACGCTTTAGATATGCCGCCGCCGAAGCGGGAGACGTAGCAATAGCCGTTTTCGCCTTTTGCCACAATATACCCGTCGGTTGTGGAGAGGAACGACAGATGCTCGTCCCCGCATTTTATTATGGTGAGTTCGGTTCCGTCGGGCTGCACAACCGCCGTGCGCAGGCGCAGGGCGGGAGAAGCCCAAGCCGCCGCGCTTATAAGGGCAAGGATTAAAACAAGGTATAACTTTCTCATATGAAAACGTTTTGCACGCAAAGATAGTGAATTTTATCCAATTCTGCGGGCAAGCCCGATAATCCGCCGCCCTGAAACCGCGCCGTTGCGGTTTTAGTCAAACACCGCAAAAGCCGCCAAACCGCAATCTCGGGCAAACCACCTGAAACACAAACAATTACTCTATTTTTACAATAAACATATAACTATTTGTTACTCAAAAACTTGCAAGTGGCAAAAAAAAGTCTGATGTAGTTTGAATTAT
>DKDC01000004.1:48311-69291 GCA_002451695.1 Prevotellaceae bacterium UBA6858
TCCTGCATAGGACATAGTTTTCCCTACATCACGCATTGTTTTTGCCGTCTGAATTGCGAACCCTCAAGAACCGCGAGCCGCTTCTTGGAAAACAGCCACGAATATGCCAAAACCACTTGCTTTTGCCCCAAAAGCACAACCTTAAACAGCAAAACAAAGGTTTTTGAAGAAAAATCATATTTTTTCGAGCAAAAATGTGGAAACTTGCATTGCTTCTTTGTATTTTTGCGTCATAAAGTTACAAACCGCCCCTGTGCAACAGCGGGTGGTGTGAGCAAAAAACAAAGCACTATGTGTGGAATTTCAGGTATTCTGAATTGCGAGGGGCATGACAAGTCGCTTCGCTCGAAAGTTTTGAAAATGTCATCGCGCCTGCGCCATCGCGGGCCCGACTGGTCGGGCATATATTGCGGAAAGACAGCCATACTTGCCCATGAACGATTGTCGATAGTTGACCCGCAGTCGGGCAAGCAGCCGCTGTTCGCCCCCGACGGCAAACAGGTTCTGGCGGTGAACGGCGAAATATACAACCATCAGGAAATCCGCGAGAAATACAAGGGGAAGTACGATTTCCAGACAGGTTCTGACTGCGAGGTTATACTGCCGCTCTATCGCGACAAGGGCATGAACTTTCTCGAGGATATAAACGGGATATTCGCCTTTGTGCTGTATGACGAGGAGAAAGACTGCTTCATGATTGGGCGCGACCATATTGGGATAATACCGTTATATATAGGCAGCGACAAACAGGGGCGCGTTTATTTCGGCTCGGAGCTGAAAGCCCTTGAAGGCTTTTGCGATGAATACAAGACCTTCCCGCCGGGGCATTATTACGACAGCCGCGACGGAAAGTTCCACAAATGGTACAAAAGAGACTGGGCCGACTACGAAAACGTCAAAAACAACGGCGCGTCGGTGCTGGATCTGCGCAACTCGCTCGAAGCGGCGGTGAAGCGGCAACTGATGAGCGACGTGCCGTATGGCGTGCTGCTTAGCGGAGGCCTTGACAGCTCGGTGATTTCGGCGGTGGCAAAGAAATACGCATCGAAGCGCGTGGAGGAAAGCGGGAAGGCCGACGCCTGGTGGCCGCAGCTCCATTCGTTTGCGATAGGACTGAAAGGCGCGCCCGACCTTGCCAAGGCAAAACTGGTGGCGGACTATATCGGCACTGTGCACCATGAGATAAACTACACCATACAGGAGGGGCTTGACGCGGTTTCCGACGTGATTTACCACATAGAGACCTACGACGTTACCACTGTCCGCGCCTCAACCCCCATGTATCTTCTCGCGAGGGTCATAAAGAGCATGGGCATTAAAATGGTTCTTAGCGGCGAAGGGGCTGACGAAGTGTTCGGGGGCTATCTGTATTTCCACAAAGCCCCCGATGCAAAGGCCTTTCACGAAGAGACCGTGCGCAAGCTCGGAAAACTCCACCTCTACGACTGTCTCCGCGCAAACAAGAGCCTTTCGGCGTGGGGAGTTGAGGGGCGTGTGCCGTTCCTCGACAAGGATTTCCTCGACGTGGCAATGCGCATTAACCCCGAAGCCAAGATGTGCCCGGGAAACACCATAGAGAAGAAAATTGTGCGCGAGGCCTTTTCGGATATGCTGCCCGAACAGGTGGCGTGGAGGCAGAAGGAGCAGTTCAGCGACGGAGTGGGCTACAACTGGATAGACACCTTGAGGGACATTACCTCAAAGGCGGTGTCGGACGAGGAGATGGCGCACGCCGCAGAGCGTTTCCCCATAAACCCGCCGCGCAACAAGGAGGAATATTACTATCGCACCATATTCGAGAGCCATTTCCCGAGCGAGAGCGCAGCCAAGAGTGTGCCGAGCGTGCCGAGCGTGGCGTGCTCCACGGCGGAGGCGTTGGCGTGGGACGCTTCGTTCAAAAACCGGAACGAGCCTTCGGGACGCGCCGTGAAAGACGTACACATTGATGCCTGAACAAAATATGGGAAGATTGGTTGGATTTACAAAAATGCACGGTGCCGGCAACGATTATATATATGTTGACACCGACAGGTTTCCAATAGAAAATCCTGAGAGGCTCGCCGTGGAATGGAGCCGCTTTCACACTGGCATCGGAAGCGACGGGCTAATTCTTATAAGCCGTTCCGAAAAGGCTGATTTCCGTATGCGCATTTTCAACTCCGACGGAAGCGAGGCCATGATGTGCGGCAACGGAAGCCGGTGCGTAGGGAAATTTGTTTACGACAAGGGAATGACCGACAAAACCGTTATTACGCTCGAAACCCTTTCGGGAATAAAGACGCTCGACCTGCACGTGGAAAACGGCAAGGTGGAAAGTGTGAGCGTGGACATGGGAAAACCGGAAATCCTCGCGCCCGGCGGCGACCCAACGCCCTTTGTGAACCGCCCCATAACAGCCGGCGGCATAACGATGAACGGCACGGCGGTGTCGATGGGCAACCCCCATCTCGTGTTTTTCGTTGAAAACGCCGAAAGGTTTGACGTAGCCGCAACAGGACCGCTTTTCGAGCGTCACCCTTGGTTTGAAAACCGCACAAATGTGGAGTTCGCGCAAGTGCTGTCGCCGTCAAGAATAAGAATGCGCGTCTGGGAACGCGGTTCGGGCATTACAATGGCGTGCGGAACAGGAGCGTGCGCCACGTTCGCCGCCGCCAAAGAGTGCGGGCTGGTTGACGGGAAGACCACATTGGTTCTCGACGGCGGGGAACTGCAAATAGAAAACTCGCCCGCAAGCGGAAACGTTATAATGACAGGCCCTGCCGAGACGGTGTATGAGGGGCGGATAGAAATCTGAAACAAAAAACGACACAGAAATGATAAAGGCAAACCATAACTTCAAGCAGCTTTCGCAAAACTATCTTTTCGCGGAAATAGCCCGCAGGGTGGCGCAATGCAAAGCCGGCAATCCTGAAAAGCGCGTGATAAGCCTCGGCATAGGCGACGTTACGCGGCCGCTTGTGCCGGAGGTGGTGAAGGCCATGCACAAGGCGGTGGACGATGAGGCTGATGCCGCCACATTTCACGGCTACGGCCCGGAGCAGGGGTATGGCTTCCTGCGCGACAAGATTTCAGAATTCGACTACAAGCGGCACGGCATCAACGTTGAGCCCGATGAGATTTTCGTGAGCGACGGCGCAAAAAGCGACACGGGGAACATCGTTGACCTTTTCGGCGTTGACAACGTAATCGGGCTTACCGACCCGGTTTATCCCGTGTATATGGACAGCAACGTGATGAGCGGACACGCGGGGAGACTTTTCGGCGGCTCGCACGAGAACATTGTAACACTTCCGTGCACGGAGGCTAACGGTTTTTCGCCCGAGATACCCGACCGCACGCTCGACCTGATTTACCTCTGCTACCCAAACAACCCCACAGGTACTACTTTAACGAAAATGCAGCTCACGGCGTGGGTGAACTATGCCCTTGCAAACGGCTCGCTCATACTTTTCGACGCGGCATACGAGGCGTTCATCACCGACGGCACGCCGCATTCCATTTACGAGATAGAGGGTGCGGAAAAATGCGCCATAGAGTTCCGCAGCTATTCCAAGACAGCGGGCTTCACAGGTGTGCGCCTCGGATATACGGTAGTGCCCAAGGGAATAACCGTAAAAGGCGGCGGCGCGGGGGAACTCGTGCTGAACCAGATGTGGCGGCGCAGACAGACGACGAAGTTCAACGGCGCGTCATACATATCGCAGCGCGGTGCGGAGGCAATCTACACGCCGCAGGGCATGGCGGAGATTGAGGAGAACATAAGCTACTACCACAAAAACGCCTCGCTCATGAAACTGTCGCTCGAAGCCTTGGGGCTCACAGTTTACGGCGGCGTTTGCTCGCCATACCTGTGGGTGAAAATCCCGCAGGGGGAGACTTCGTGGTCGTTCTTCGACAAACTGCTCAACAATGCAGCACTGGTAACAACCCCCGGCGTCGGGTTCGGGCCGAGCGGCGAGGGCTTCATACGCCTCACGGCTTTCGGAAGCCACGACGACGCGAAGGAGGCCATGCAGCGCATAAAGTCGGTTCTTTAGCTTTTCAAAAATAATTCCAAAACTAAAGCCCGTGCCTTTCATGCGAAGGGCGCGGGCTTTTATTCTTTCCGCCCTGTCCGGCAAAGCCTCCGCATCGTGTAAGACGTTGGTTCCCAAAGCGATAACCACACAAAGATTGCCTGCTATAACGGTTTGTTTTTCAAGTGTTTGGAAGCGGTGAAAAAAGGTCTGATGTAGAATTTATTATATCAGACATAATTTTTCCTGCATAGGACATAGTTTTTCTTATGTCCCATGTAGTTTTCGGGGTGCTTCAGAAAAATATTCCGCAGCTTGGCAAACACTCTTTATTTCGTTAGATTTGCAGCATGAACACTAAGGCGAGAATTTTGGCAGTCATTGTCGTCATGATGGGAATGCTTGTGCAATGCCTTGCGCAAAAGGTGTGGCATCCCGAATGGCTCAACCGCAGCGCGGAACTTTGCGACTCGGTGTGGAAGCACTACCGCGAGGGCGGCACCTTGCTTCTTAGGGAGAATTTCAACCCTGCCGAAGATTTCAAGGCTGACTATCTTGCAGAATCCCAAAGCGCACGCACCCACGCCTTCCTGTGGCCATACAGCGGTGCACTGTCGGCGGAAGCCGCCAAGTATGAGGTTTATCCCTCGCGCAAAAGGCTCAAAGCCATAAAGCGGCTTGTGGCGCAGGGGCTTGATATGTATCTCGACACTGTGAGGAAACCTGCGGGCTATGCCTCATACACAAAATACAATCCCGCACCCGACCGCTTCTATGACGACAACGTTTGGATTGGGATTGACTTTGCCGACCTCTACACCGCCTCGAAAGACAGGGAGTTCCTCAAGCGGGCGGAAATGGTCTGGAATTTCGTGGTTTCCGGGCGCGACAGCATACTTGGGGACGGCATTTACTGGTGTGAGCAGCGCAAGGAGTCGAAAAACACCTGCTCCAACGCCCCCTCCGCCGTGTTTGCGCTGAAACTCTACACCGCCACGCAGAACAAGAAATACCTCTCCGCCGGAAAGGAACTGTATGAATGGACGCGGAAAAACCTCTATGACTGCGAAGAAAGGGTGTATTCCGACAACATAAGGCTTGACGGCAAAATTGGCCGCGCAAAATTCTCCTACAATTCGGGGCAGATGCTCCAGGCAGCCTCCCTGCTGTACCGGCTAACGCTCAACAACAGATACAAACTCGAGGCCGACACCCTTGCCAAGGCCTGCGCCGAAAGGTTTTTCACGAAAAACGAAAACGGAGAACTGCGGGTGAGGATGCACGACGTGTGGTTTGACGCAGTTATGCTGCGGGGATTTCTGGAATACTCAAAATTGCGCCCGGGCGGCGGCTACATGGAAGTTTACCGAAACACGCTCGAGGAACTGTGGGAAAAGTCGCGGAACAGTGCCGGGCTTATTGACTTTTCGCGCACCTCGGGCAAAGACCGCGCCTTCTGGCTGCTCGGCGAATGCGGGGCTGCCGAAATGATGGCGAGGCTCGCCGGCGCAAGATGGTGAGAAAAACCGGCACAACGCGCTTTTTCGCGCACAAACGGGGAGACCGGTTGCAATTTTGCATTTTCCGCCGCACAAAACAGGCAATTTGTAAACCGACAGCCCTTGCCGGCAAGACAAAAGTGCTTTTCACGGCAAATAGGCGCGGCTTTTGAAAGCGAATATCCATAAAAAAGCTAAATTTGCAGGTAAAGTAACTTGCGTATGCCTGCGCACAACGCGGCGCACGCATATATCATAAGAACATTTACAGAAATCATGGACAGCAAAAACAACTCCACCGCTCCCCAGGGCAAAGGCGTTATAGAAAAAGACAACGTTACCGTCCGCTTCAGCGGCGACTCCGGCGACGGAATGCAGCTTGCGGGGAACATCTTCTCAACCGTTTCAGCCATCGTGGGGAACGACATCTGCACATTCCCCAACTACCCCGCCGACATACGCGCCCCGCAAGGCACACGAAGCGGAGTGTCGGCCTTTCAGGTGCATATAGGCAACGGAAAGGTTTACACGCCGGGGGATATGTGCGACGTGCTTGTGGCTATGAACGCCGCCGCGCTCGCCACGCAACACAAATTCTGCAAACCGACAGCCGCAATTATAACCGACTCCGACAGCTTCAAGGAATCAGACCTTAAAAAAGCCGGCTATTCAACCCTCGACCCCGTAAAGGAGCTTGGCATAAAAAACGAGATAGTCTCCGTGCCTATAACAACAATGGTGAAAGACTGCCTTGCCGACAGCGGAATGGACAACAAAGCCATCCTGAAAAGCCGCAATATGTTCGCGCTCGGCCTCGTTTGCTGGCTTTTCAACCGCAACCTTGAAGCGGCAAAGCAGATGCTGCGCGACAAATTCGCCCGCAAACCCGAAGTGGCGGAAGCCAACGTAAAGGTGCTCGAAGCCGGATATGACTACGGCCACAACACCCACAGCTCCATTGATCACACATACCGCATAGAAACCGCCGCACAGAAGGAGAAAGGCAAATATATGGACATAAGCGGGAACAAGGCTACGGCCTACGGGCTTATAGCCGCCGCCGAAAAGACAGGCAAGACGCTCTACCTTGGCTCGTACCCCATAACGCCGGCAACCGACATACTGCACGAACTTGCAAAGCACAAGTCGCTCGGAGTGGTTACCGTGCAGTGCGAGGACGAGATAGCCGGATGCGCATCGGCCGTGGGGGCTTCGTTCGGCGGAGCTTTGGCGGTTACGTCAACTTCCGGTCCGGGCGTGTGCCTCAAGAGCGAGGCCATGAACCTTGCCGTGATGACAGAGCTTCCACTTGTGATTATTAACGTGCAGCGCGGCGGCCCGTCAACGGGACTCCCGACAAAAAGCGAGCAGAGCGATTTGCTGCAGGCCCTTTTCGGGCGCAACGGCGAAAGTCCCATGCCGGTTATTGCCGCATCCTCGCCAACCGACTGCTTTTACAAGGCATACGAAGCCGCAAAAATCGCGCTCGAACACGCAACGCCGGTGATTTTGCTCACCGACGCGTTCATCGCAAACGGCACAGGGGCGTTCAAAGTTCCCGAAATAGCCGCACTGGAAGCCATCAAGCCTTCGTACGTAACCCCCGAAATGAAAGGAAGCTGGACACCGTACACCAGAAACCCCGAAACAGGCGCACGCTATCTTGCATCGCCCGGCACGGAAGGCTTTGAGCACGTGATAGGCGGCTTGGAAAAAAGCAGCAATACCGGAGAAATAAGCGGAGACCCCGAAAACCACCAGCTGATGACCGACCTAAGGGCGGAAAAGGTGGCACGCATCCCGGTCCCCGACCTTAAAACGGAGGGCGTGCAGCGGGATGCCGACCTGCTTATCGTAGGCTTTGGCGGCACATACGGACACCTGCACTCCGCTTTCGACGAACTTACCGCCAAGGGCGAGAAAGTGGCGTTCGCCCACCTTTCCTACCTCAACCCACTGCCAAAGAACACCGCAGAGGTGCTGCGCAGCCACAAAAAGGTGGTGGTTGCCGAGCAAAACAGCGGACAGCTTGCGGCTTATCTGCGGATGAACGTTGAGGGAGTTCACATTAACCAATACAACCAAGTAACGGGCCAGCCATTCAACGTAGGCAAACTCGTGGAGGCTTTTGAAAAACTGCTCCACGCCTGAAAACCCGCAACGCGGAAACATCAACCAGAAAAAGAAAACTATCATGAGCGAATATACAGTAAACGATTTCAAGAAAGGACGCCCACGGTGGTGTCCGGGCTGCGGCGACCATTTTTTCCTCGCCTCGCTTCACAAGGCCATGGCAAAACTCGGCGTGCCGCCATGCAAGACAGCCGTAATTTCGGGCATCGGCTGCTCGAGCCGTCTGCCATATTACGTGAACACATACGGCATGCACACAATCCACGGACGCGCCGCCGCCGTGGCGACAGGGCTGAAAATCGCGTCGCCCGACACCACGGTGTGGCAGATAAGCGGCGACGGGGACGGGCTGGCAATTGGCGGAAACCACTTCATCCACGCCGTGCGCCGCAACATAGACCTGAACATGGTGCTGCTCAACAACCGCATCTACGGTCTCACCAAAGGGCAGTACTCCCCCACCTCGCTTCGCGGATTCGTGAGCAAGTCGTCGCCCTACGGCACTGTGGAAGACCCGTTCCGCCCCGCAGAGCTCTGCTTCGGCGCACGCGGACGATTCTTTGCCCGCACGGTGGCGTCAGACACAGAGGAAACGGTTGGCGTGCTGCTTGCCGCCGCCCGCCACAAAGGGGCTTCGGTGGTGGAGGTGCTTCAGCACTGCGTGATATTCAACCCCCAGTCATACGATGACGTTTACTCGAAGGAAACTCGCAAGGCAAACGCGATATACCTGCGCGAAGGGCAGCCAATGGTGTTCGGCGCAAACAACGAGTTCGGGCTTATGCAGGACGGCTTCGGCATTAAGGTCGCAAGACTCGGGGAAAACGGAATTACCGAAAAAGACCTGCTGGTTCACGACCCGCACACCGCCGACCCCACGCTCCACCTGAAGCTCGCCCTCATGGAAGGGCCGGACTTCCCTGTGGCTCTCGGCGTGATACGCGATGTGGAAGCACCCACATACAATGAGGAAGTGCACCGCCAGATTGAGGAAATCAAGGCAAAGAAACCCTACCACAATTTCGCGGAACTCGTGGACACGAACAACACATGGACTGTGGAATAGCCGCAACCCATACGCAAAGACCGGGAGGGCGTTGACAACGCAAGCACCCGCAACAAAATAAAATTTCCCGCAACTTTGGCAAATATGCCAAGGTTGCGGGATTTCCTTGTCCGTACAGTTTCTCATCCGGCAAATCCCGAAATCACGCAAAGCCTTGATGTTTAACCAGTTGGACACGGCTTGCACAATCCCAACAAGCATTTGATTTTCAGCACATTGCAAAGTCGCAAAAAAAAGTCTGATGTAGTCTGAACTATGTCTGATATAATTTTTCCTACATCGGACATAGTTTTTTCCATATCCTATTTAGTTTTTGGAGTGTTTGGGAAAGTACAAGCGATTATGGTTTTACAATAATTGCAGGGGCATATTGAATACGCCCTGTACACCACCGCGTGAACCGCACCGCAAACCGCAACGTTTCCATGGCGTATGACAAACTTGATTTGGGGAAAACAAAAACTCCACAGCGTGAACTGCGGAGTTATGCGGTGTGTACGAGACTCGAACTCGTGACCCCATGCGTGACAGGCATGTATTCTAACCAACTGAACTAACACACCAAAAATTTTGAACGCTTCTGCGTAGTGGCGGAGACCCGACTCGAACGAGCGACCTCCAGGTTATGAGCCTGGCGAGCTACCAACTGCTCCACTCCGCGATGTATATCGGATTTACTTCCGAATTGCGAGTGCAAAAGTATGGAGTTTTTTTGAAACAAACAAATTTTCGGAGGAAAATTCTCCATTTTTCTTCACCAAGACTTCAAATGTGCCTTTTCAGCAATGCGCAACGCTGTGATTTCATAATAAATGAGGATTGCGTGCCTTGGAAATTCGCGATAATTTTGCAGCCGAAAATCAAAACAGCACATATAAATGGTCAAAAACATACTGGTTTCTTTGGCGGCAAGCGCCGTCGCGCTGCTTGCAACCGCCGCGCCGCACTTTCACGACTCCGCCCCCGCCGACACTTCGCGGGTTGTGGACATAGAGGAAGTGGTTGTGGTGGCATCGCCCAAAGAGAACTTCAAACTGCGCGAGCAACCTTCGTCTGTTTCCCTCTTTTCACGCGAAAACATGGAAAGGCTCGGCGTGAAATCAATCAAAAACCTCACAAGCCACGCCCGCAACCTTTTCATCCCCGACTACGGCAGCCGCATGACGAGCGCGATATACATACGCGGCATAGGCTCGCGGATAAACACTCCCGCAGTGGGGCTTTACGTTGACAACATGCCGGTGATTGACAAAAGCTCCTTCGACTTTTTCATGCTCGACATCGACCGCGTGGATGTGCTCAACGGTCCGCAGGCAACGCTCTACGGGCGCAACACAATGGGCGGACTGATACGCGCATTCACCACAAACCCCATGCGGACGCAGGGCACAACCGTCAGCATAGGGGCTACGGGGAGGACTTCGGGAAGGCGCGTCTCCGCCATAACACGCCAGAAAGTGAACGACAAGACGGCGTTCACCATCGGGGGGTATTATTCCGCCGAGAACGGCTTCTTCCGCAACGACTCCACAGGACGCAAGGCCGACGGCTCGCACGAGGCTGGCGCAAAGGCACGCCTTGTTTGCCAGCCCACGCGCCGCCTGTCGTTCGACCTGCAACTAAACTACAGCTACACCGACCAAGGGGCGTACCCCTATTACTACACCGGCAAGTCGCCGTCATCCAATTCCGCCGAGGCTTACCCGCAATACACCGGCAAACTGACGGCAAACCGTGAGGGCAGCTACCGCCGCAACTCCCTTTCCACAGGGCTTGAGGCCGGCTGCAAATTCGCAAAAGGCACGCTCTCGTCAATAACTTCATGGCAATTCATGCAAGACCGTATGTTTATGGACCAGGATTTCCTCGCCGCCGACATCTACTCGCTGACGCAACGCCAGCGGAGCCACGCCATAAGCGAGGAGATAACCTACAAAACCACGGGCGCAAGCCGCTGGCAAAGCGTGAGCGGGCTTTTCGTGATGCACCAGAACCTGCGCACGAAATCGCCTGTCTCGTTCTATCATGACGGCATGGCTATGCTCAACGCCAACCTCGCAAGGGCTATCCCCGCCGTGTCGTATGAGAACCCCTACACCCACAAGCCGATGAGCGTTGACATGAGCCTGGCCCTCACAGACCCCTCCATGACATTCGGCGGACGCTACAAAACGCCCGTGAGCAACTATGCAGTTTTCCACCAAAGCACAATAAAGGGCATTTTCACCAAGAACCTTTCGCTGGTGCTGGGACTGCGGCTCGACATGGAGCATCAGAGCCTCGACTACAACATGAACTCCACAGACGTAAACTACACTTTTTCCACTTCCATGAGCCAGCCGGCAAACCTCACCGCACGCCCCGTGGTGAAAGGCGCAAGAAAGGACGACTACATACAGCTCCTGCCAAAAGCCGCCCTGCAATACGACCTCGGCAACCGCACCGGGAACATCTACGTTTCGTTCTCGAAAGGATACCGTTCGGGAGGATACAACATACAAATGTGCTCGGAGCTGGCGCAAACCCAGATGCAGGGCGACATGATGCGAGGCGTGAAAAACTACTGCGACAACCTTTTCCGGGGGCTTATTGACAACGCCCGAAACGAAGCGCTGCGCGAAATGTTCACAGGCATAAAGGAAAAAGTTGACAAAGGCATTCCCGACATAAACGCACCCGGGGCGAAAACCCTGCGCTACAAGCCCGAGTATTCCCTGAACTACGAAATCGGCACGCATCTCAACCTGGCCGGCAACGCGCTGCAAATAGACGCCGCCCTATTCTATATGTCCACCAGAAACCAGCAAATCTCCCGCTTCTCCGCCAACGGTTTGGGTAGGCAAATGGCAAACGCGGGCAAAAGCAACTGCTGCGGGGCGGAACTCGGCCTGCGGTCGTCCACGCTTGACGGGAAATTGGGCGTGTCGGCATCCTACGGTTTCACACACTCGGAATTTAGAAAATACAACGACGGCAAAAACGACTATAAGGGCAAGCTCGTGCCTTTCGTGCCGATGCACAACATGAGCGTGGCGGCAAACTACCGCCTTGTGCTTAACGGTTTACTCAACGCCCTGTCCGTGGGCGCGGATGTCAGCGGTGCGGGGAGAATATACTGGACTGAGGACAACAACTCATGGCAGAATTTCCACGCCACTGCGGGAGCGCACATAACCGCCGAGATGAAAGGCGCGAAGCTGAACGTTTGGGGGAAGAACATAACAGGCTCGAAATACAACGTGTTCTACTTTGAATCCATGAACCGCGGGTTTGAGCAGCACGCCGCCCCATGCCGTTTCGGGGCTGACCTCATGTTCAATTTCTGAGTTTCGCGGGCAAACGCCGCCGTGTTTCAAAAAATATTAGCAATTTTGCACCTGTAAACAATATACGCAGAAACGGAACAATACAAACCAAAACATAAGAAGATGAAGAAATATCTCTTTTTAATCGCGTCTGCGCTCCTGCTGCTCGGAAGCTGCTCCTCCGTGCCTGTTACAGGACGCAGACAGCTAAACATCGTAAACGACAGCGAAGTTCTGAGTTCCAGCCTCACGGAGTACCAGAGCTACATGAAGACCGCTAAGAAAAGCACAAACGCCGCGCAGACGGCACAGGTGGAGCGCGTGGGCAAGCGCATAGCCGCCGCAACGGAGGCATACCTGAAAACCCACGGCGGTGAAAGCGAGATAAAGAATTTCTCATGGGAGTTCAACCTTGTGCAGAACAGCGACCTTAACGCCTTCTGTATGCCCGGCGGCAAAATCGTGGTTTACGAAGGACTTATGAAGATTATCTCCACGGACGACGAGCTTGCCGTGGTGCTCGGGCACGAAGTTGCGCACGCCGTGGCAAAGCACAGCAACGAGCGCATGAGCCAGCAGGTTCTCGCGCAATACGGCGCGGGCATTCTGGGGCAGGCACTTTCGGGAAAAAGCGCGGCGATACAGCAGATAGCCGGGCAGGTTTACGGTCTCGGCGCAAACTACGGTGTCATCCTGCCGTTCTCGCGCAAGCACGAAAGCGAAGCCGACAACATCGGGCTTGTGTTCATGCGCCTTGCCGGCTACAACCCAGAAGTGGCGGTTGACTTCTGGAAAAAGATGTCCTCATCGTCCACGGCGAGCGTGCCTGAAATAGCAAGCACCCACCCGAGCGACGCGCGCCGCATTGCCGACATTGAAAAGGAACTGCCGAGCGTGATGAAAAACTACCAGCCGCTCGCAGAATTTGCCGGTACAGGCACAAGCTCCGCAAGCGGCACGGCAACAAAGACGGTGCATTTCTCATCGAAGAAAAAGACAGCCACGACAAAGAAAACCACAAGAAAAAAATAAAGGCTTGCAAACGCAAGCGCAAATCAGCCCCGCCATTTTTTCGCGGGGCTGATTTTTTTTTTGCCTTCTCCACCAAGGGAGATTTCGGACTTTTTACCGCATTTCACATCCCTTTGGTTTCCAATCAGTTGCAAGTTTTTAACTCACTCTTGTAAGTTCTTGTTTTTCTGACGTTTGCAAGTGGAAGAAAAAGGTCTGATGTAGTTTGAATTATGTCTGATATAATTTTTCCTGCATTGGACGCAGTTTCTCCCACGTCCCATATAGTTTTCGGATGTCCTGCATTCCGTTTCCGTAAAACGGCAATGGCACTACCGCCTCCCCTTTCTGACTTTCGCAAACAGGGGCATAATGACGCACATCCCGAGCAGCGCACCTGCCACAACGCCCACAGCGTCGGCGGCAAAGTCCATCCACTCTCCGCTGCGGCAAGTGGTGAGGTTTTCCTGCATCACCTCAATCAGCCCGCCCATAACCACCGGTAGCAAAACACTGACGGCAAAAAGCGCGAACGGTTTCAAACTTATACGCGAGCGGCAGTATTCCGTCCAGAACACGATGCCGAGCGCAAGGTATAGGGCTGTGTGGGTCCATTTGTCTATAAAGCCCACACCGCTCAGCGGAGTTTCCGGAATTGGTATCATGCACACCACAAAAATCATCACAACAAAGGCTGTTGTGAAAGGAAAGGCTCTGAATTTCATCACAGGCATTATTTTCATATTTTTACGCCGCGAAAATAACGATTTTGCGAATTTTTTGCAACACCAAACGCGCAAAGCATTCATTTAAGCCCGAATTTTCCGGCATATTCCGGCTGTTTCGTCTCAAAACATACAAAAACAAACGTTTATGACGTGAAAAGTTGTAAATTTGCAAGCAAATCACAAATAGGCATATTAAAACAAAAATGACAGCAAGAAGCAATTTCGGAAGCCGCGTAGGGGCGATACTCGTTGCGGCAGGTTCGGCCGTTGGACTGGGGAACATCTGGCGTTTCCCCACCGAGGCGGGAAACAACGGCGGTGGCGCGTTCCTCATAATATACATACTGTGCGTACTTGTCATCTGCATTCCGCTGCTGCTTGCCGAATTCATGATAGGGCGGCACTCCCGCGCCAACACAGGCTCTGCATACGGCATTCTGTCGCCCAAAAAGCGTTGGGGGTTCATAGGCAAGATAGAAATCTTCACGCCGTTCCTCATTCTGTCGTACTACTCGGTGGTTGCGGGCTGGACGCTTTTCTACACATTCCAGTCGCTGCTCAACCGCTTCAACGTAATGGCGCGGCAAAGCGACAGCAAGGAGGTTTTCTCCGGGAACTTCACGAACTTCGTAAGCAACCCGTGGCAGCCGCTGCTTTGCCTCGCCATTTTCATGCTTGTTACGCATTTTGTGATTGTGAAAGGCGTAAAGGGGGGAATTGAGAAATCGGCAAAACTCCTTATGCCCGTATTGTTCGTGCTGCTCATAGTGCTTATGATATGCTCCCTGTCAACCGCCGGAGCGGCGAAAGGGCTGCAATTTCTCTTCGCGCCTGATTTTTCCAAGATAAATTCCGAAGTTGTAATGGCTGCAATGGCGCAGGCGTTCTATTCGCTTAGTCTGGGAATGGGCTGTATGTGTACATACGCCTCATATTTCTCAAAAAAGACAAACATCACGCAAACCGCGCTAACCGTGAGCGTAATCGACACGCTTGTGGCGGTGATGGCAGGGGTTGTGATTTTCCCCGCAGTGTTCAGCGTGGCCGGACTAAGCCCCGATGCAGGCCCGTCGCTTGTTTTCATCGCGCTGCCAAACGTGTTCCAGCTCGCGCTCGGCGATATGCCCGTAATGGCATACATTTGCTCGCTTGCGTTCTACTCCCTGCTTGTGGTGGCAACGCTCACGTCAACAATCTCGCTGCACGAGGTGATAACGGCATACCTTTCGGAAACCCGCAGAATAAGCCGGCGCAAGGCGGCGTGCTTCGTTACCGGCGGTTGCCTTGCACTTGGGGCGTTGTGTTCGCTCTCCATGGGCGTGCTTGCCGACTTCAAGATTGCGGGAATGGGTCTTTTCGACCTTTTCGACTTTGTTACGGCCAAGGTGCTGCTTCTCTTGGCGGGCTTCCTCACATCCGTATTCACGGGCTGGATTATAGACAAAAAAGTCATAGAGCAAGAACTCACCAATGGCGGGGAACTGAAACTGCGCTGCCTCGGACTTTTGGTTTTCGCCCTCAGATACGTTGTGCCTGTGGGCATAGGACTGGTGTTCCTTGACGGACTGGGAATACTTAACCTGTTCTAAGCCCTCATAATGGCCCGTCTGCGGATAAGCCGGCTCGAAGGGGCGGCAATAGCCCTTTTGGCAATATCGGCACTCGCGGCAACGGCGGCGGTGCTCTTTCTTAGCAACGGCAATGCGGACACCCTGCCGCCGCCAACGGAGAAGCAACTGGAGCAATACCAAAACTTCAAGGTTTCAAGGCATGGCGGCAAAAGCATACGGCATTCACAGGCAAGGCAAAACGCCACCGCAGCACGGCTTTCGCGCTTCAACCCCAACACTGCGGACAGCGCAGCCTTGGTGACGCTCGGCCTGCGCCCAGGACAGGCAATGGCGATCGTGCATTACCGCAATGCGGGCGGCAGCTTCCGCAAGAAGGAGGACTTGAAACGCATATACACCATAACGGAAGCCGACTACGCAAGGCTCGCGCCGTACATCAGCATTCCGCAACGTGAAAAAGAGACGGCAAGACCTGTTGAAGAACGCAAATACCACAACACCAAACTCAAAAGCGGCGAGACCGTTGACCTGAACTGCGGCGACACAACCCTGCTGAAGCGCGTGCCGGGAGTGGGAAGCGTTCTGGCACGGCGCATCGTGAGCTACGGCGAACTGCTTGGCGGATATGTTTCGCCCACACAGGCTGCGGAAGTGTTCGGGCTTGACAGGAACGCCACGGAATGGTTTTGCGTCAAAACGCCAAGTCCCAAACGGATAAACATAAACACGGCGGGATATGCGCAGATAATACGCCACCCATATTTCAACAAACGCCAGACAAACCATATCATGAGGTTGCGCCGCGAATGGGGACGCATAACCTCAATAAAGGCACTTGAAGCCGACAGCGTTTTCACTCCGCGAGACATAAGGCGCATAGAGCCGTACATAGAGCTTTAACGAATGCAAAACATCAAATCATCAATAATTTGCACCGCCGCAGGGGCGTATGCAATACGTCCCTAAATGGCGCAAAACCAGTATCGCTAAAATTACATTTGATGTGGGAAAAACTATATAGGACGTAGAAAAAATTATGTCTGATATAATTCAAACTACATCAGACCTTTTTTCGCCGCTTGCAAACATCTGAAAAACAAATCGTTACACGGAATGTTCTTTGTTTTGGCATTATTCTGTAAACCAATGCTTTACACAAGCTATGTCATTTCTACGGTTTATTCGGCAACAAGTCTGCCGCACGGAATGCCATGCCGAACAAGGGCAACCTAAACATTTATGATTTCCAGCCATAAACCGGCACACCACGTAGAGCCGCACACATACAATGCGGGCCGCACGCCTTACGGCATACGGCCCGCATCATTTTCCATTTGGCTTTAAGCGTTCATCATATCGTTTTGTCGAACACATAGCCGTCGTTTGTCGTAACCGATGCGGCTCCGCCCTTTGTGGAAACACCGTCAACCTTTATGGTTGCGCTTTTCTTTCCCGTGGCGTTAGCCTTGATTGTACCGGCGGTGATTGTGAAGTCGCCGTCAACCTTTATGCAGCGCGTCTTGCTCGTTGCGCTTGTAACCGGGTCGGTATATACGCCGCCCGAAACGGTAACGTCGATGCTCACAGTGCCGATGTCCTGGTTCACCACAAGGTTTCCGTCAGTCGCTATGCCCTTTATGCCGTCGCCGGTGCCGTTGATGACAATCGTGCCGCCGCTTATGGTCATAAGGCTGTCGCAGCGCAGCAGTTTCACGTCAGCGGCGGTTGAGGTTATGTCAATCTTGCCGCCGTTTATAATCATCTGCCCGTTAAACTCGTCCGTAACGTCCTTGGTTATGTCAGCCTGTATTCCGTCGCCCTTGGCATTGCGCACAACCACAGAGCCGCCCTTGATCTTGAAATACTGCCCGGCGTGTATCCCGTCATTGGCTGCGGAGAGAATGTTTATGTTGCCCGACTTGACATACATATACTCCCCAGTCCCTATGGCGTGGGAAGTGTTCCCTGTAACGTTCAGCGTGCCGCCGCCCTCAAACTCGGGATGCCCCTTTACGTAAAGGCAGGCTTTCTGTGTGCCTCCCGCGAGGTCGGAAAGCGTGTTGACCGTACCCTCCGCAAGAATGAAGTTGATGCGCTTGCCGTTTGCGATGTTTATCGCCGCGCCGCGCTTCGACCCAAGGCTGAGCCCCTCAAGGCTCACGGAACATTTGTAAGTCCCAGTCTGGGTGAAAGCTCCGTCATTGCTCTCTCCGGAAAGCGAATACACTATGTCGTTGCCGTCAACTGCGGTGGAGACGGCATCAACATAAGCACCGTCAATGCTCACAGCAACCTTGCGCGAAAGGGCAAAGGGAATCACCGCCCAAGCTCCGTTTGCACCGTAAACAACCTTGACGGTGGATGTGTCAACTGGCGTACCCACTGTAATGCTGTCGATGTCCTGCAAATTCATTACGGAGTCAACCACCGTGAGAGCCGTGCCGTTCTGCGAATATTCCATAACGCCCAATGCCGCAGCGTCTGCCGCAAGAGCCACGTTGCTTTTCCAAAAATACATTGTCTGCGCCTTTGCGGAAACAACGCAGAGAAGCAGGGCGGAAACAAAAGCCAGCTTTTTCATTTCTTCTCCAATTTCACGGACTTGCCGCCCACCGTTACAATATAAACACCTTTGGCAAGCGATGACAGGTCAGCCTTGTTCTCCCCCGCAGACATTTTTACGGAATACAGCAAGGCGCCTCCAACGGAATATACACGCAGCACCGCACTTTGCACCAAATTCACCGAAACCGCGCCTTCGTTGTCCACAATCACGGCAGTGTTCACCTTGGGTGCGGAAATAGCCGTCGGTGTCTCGGAGAAAAACATATTGGTGAGGCTTGCCGTGGGAAGAGTGAACTTCTCGCCCGCACTTTCAACGTACATATTGCCCCCATCATAGGTTATGCGGAAACTTTCGAGCGAATAGCTCACCTCCGCACCGTCAGCCATTGTTACGGTGAGGTATTTCGCCACGCCGTCGGCCGATGCCGCAAGCGGCGCAAGCATTGCAAGCACCGCAACGGCAAATGTCACTAAAATTCTTTTCATATCAATATTTGTTTATGGCTTCAGAACTTGTATTTGTAGGATATGTCGATAACGTGTTCCCTGCCGTCGAAATCATCGTCCCTGGAATCCTGGTAAACATACCCTATGTCTATCTTGTTTTGCTTGTTGAGCTTTACCTCTGTCCCCACACCCACGCGGGTTTTATCGAGACTCATCCCGCTGCACATATTGTTGGTTATCTCAATATATGCATACGGCGAAAGCGGACAGCGGCGGATGTTGTATTCTGCCATGAGGCGCGAACGCAGGCGCGAGACGTTGCTCGCGGAACGGATCTTGACATCGGTCTTTTTGTATTCGGGGACACCGCCCTCCTCTTCAATGCGGTATTTGTCAACAAGCGAACTCACGGAATTGGCGCGGGTGAACTGGTAACGCTCGCGGAGCGAAAGAGTGAGGCGGCCGACCGGCAGCTTTCCCGTTACATCGAAATTCCAGCGGTTCTTGCAACGCCAATACGGCTTCTTCACATTATAACCTTCGTATTCGCTTTTCACGACCTCGTTCCCGTCGTCATCCTTGTCGAGCCAGGTTTCATACTTTGCCTCCTTGCTTTCGCACTTGTAGTTGTAGATGAAATCATACGACGTGCCGACCGAAAAATATGCCGACGGCTTGTATTCCACGCCGAAGCCCACATTCCAGCGGTCAACGCTTTTCAAGTTGTTCTGGCTTCGGAAACCTCCGTCAACCGACACGCTGAACATTCCGAGTTTCTTTGTCGCCCCGAGACCAGTCCACAGACCAAAGTCAGAGGCATTCGCGGACGCGCACATCAAAGCTGCCGCCGCCGAGACGAGCAGGGTTTTAGTAGCTTTCATTTTCATTGGATTTTATTTGTGTTACAATTATGATTCCTCATATTTTTTGGGCATCTTGGGCATGGTGTCGGCATCGTTGTTCACCGTGGAGCGGGTCGAGTAGTACATCTTGATCAGCGCGGTGTCGTTCATGAAGTCGATGGACCCCACCTCCACGCGCAGCACGTCAAGCCCGGTGCGCTCCTTAAGGTCGGCAATCAGCTCGGCGTTCTTTTCGGGGGTGATGAGCTTTATGTTGTCGTAGCGCACATACTTGCAGCCCACCCTTTTCACGAAGTGGTTGCTCTCCGCCACCGCCACGACAAGCACAAACAGCAGGTTCGCGGCGAGAAGCTCCACAACGCTGAGTTTTGCCGACATTCCGTTTATCACCGATATGGCAACGACAAAGAACAGATAGGTCATCTCGCGAATAGGCACGCTTTCCGTGCGGTAGCGTATGATTCCGAACACGGCGAACAAGCCGAGCGCGGCGCCTATCTTTATCTTCGAGCCGTCCATGAGGTAGATCATCATGAATATGCTCACCGACAGCATGACGAAGGCGAAATAATAGTCTCGCCGGTTGCTGCGCGGATAGTAGAAAAAGTTGATTATCGCAAAAACGAACACGGAGTTGAGCGCGAAGCGCGTGAGCATTTCCGCCAGCCCCGACACGTTGATGAGCTGCACGCCGAAGAGCGTGATGTCTGCAAGACTGCTGAGTAAAGTTATCATGATATGTTTTGATGGATTTTATTGTTGTTGATTTCTTAACCTTTGCTTCCGTCCTTTCATCCGAGCCTTTTCATCATCACTTCCTTTTTCTTGAACTTGTTGCGCTTCACTTCGGGGTTGGTGAGGTAAGTGCCTATGCAATACTTGCTGAACCCCTGCGGCTTTATGCGCAGTTTTATCAAGGCGTCGAACGCGGGCGAATCACTCTTGCCCGAACGCTTCAGCTCCATTATCACAATGTCGCCGAGTTCCGTCTGCCGCCGCGTTTCAAGATTGCTGAAACTAACGTCAAAGTCAATTGTCAGCCTCTCGGTGAATGCCCTGTTCACGAGTGTGAGGCGGCTGAAACGGTTTCTGAGGCAGGGATGTATGTCTCCGAGCGAAACAGCCGCCTTTTCCTCAAGGAACATCTCCTCGTCGTCAGAGTTCATCTCCTCGGGCGACGCAAGCCTCACGCGGCTTTTGCGCGTCTTGTTGTGGTTGTCCTTGTTCTTCACCTCAAGGAACGTGGTCTCGGTGTCGATGTATGTCCTCACCCTTACCTTTGTGCGCGGCCGCCGCCCGTCGTGATGGCGGGTGTAGAAGCGGTGGTCGTCGGTGTCCCAGTAGGTGGTTGAGTAAACCGACACGGGGCTGTCGGAGGCCACAAGCACGCTGTATTCGCTTTTTGTCAGCTCCAGGAATTTCAGCAGCAGGCTCTTGTTGGCAAGATACTTGCGGTCGGTGCGGTTCATGAGCCTCACCTTTCCCGTCTCCTCAAGCCCAATCTTGGGCATTTCGGAAATGACGCCTTGCAGTTCCTCGTAAAAGTCCATTGCCTTATGCCTAGACGAAATGACGGTCAAAGTTAAGAATATTTTTCATAATCACAAAACAACTGTTACGCCCGCTTTCCGCACCACACAGAAAAGACCGGCGGGAGCGAACTTCGCAAATTTCACAAAACCGCTGATACCCAAAACTTTACCCAAAATCTGACATCCCATATAAGTTATTGGATTTCTGAATGTTGCAACCGCCCAAAAAAGGTCTGATGTAGTT
>DKDC01000004.1:69338-76994 GCA_002451695.1 Prevotellaceae bacterium UBA6858
CAGACATAATTTTTCCTGCATAGGACATGGTTTTTCCCAAGTCCTATGTGGTTTTTTCCACATCCAGGAAACACATTGCCGCGGCACACGTCGCCGTTCACGGCTTTTACGGCAAAAATAGCGTACTCCGCAGCCATTTTTCCGCGCATAAATGACTGATAAGTGAAAGGAAAGCACTAATTTTGCAAGCAATTTGGCGGCTCTGCACAATACACGCAGGAGATGCCGCGACAGTCAGCGGGAAAGTTTCCCCGAGCAACAAAGCAACAATTAATTACACATTACATAAAATGGACATCAAATTCGAGAATATTGACAAGGTGAGCGGCAAGCTCACAGTAAAAGTTACTCCCGAAGACTATCAGGAAGGACTTGAAAAGTCTCTCAAAGATTTCCGCCGCAAAGCCAACATGAAAGGCTTCCGCCCCGGATGCGTGCCTATGGGCCTCGTCAAGAAGCTCTACGGCCCCGAAGCAAAGGCAGAGGAAGTTTCAAAGGCTGTCAACAAGGCTATATCCGACTATTTCAAAGAAAACAATATCAATGTGCTCGGCCATGTGCTGCCCAACAGCGAACAGAAGGAGCAGGACTACAAGGACCGCGACGATTTCGAATACATAATGGACGTTGCCATAGAGCCGGAAATCAACATTTCGCTCGACAAGAAAGACAAGCTGCCATACTACGACATCGAGGTGAGCGACAAGTTTGTTGACGAGAGGATAAACGAAATGCTCATGGCGCACGGCACATTCGAGCAGGTGGGCGAATACCAAAAAGGCGACTACATGAAGGGCGACCTCGTTGAGGTTGGGGCTGCCGAGGGTGCAGAACCGCTGAAAGTGGAAGGTGTGCTCATCTCACCCGAATACGTGAAGGACGAAGAGCAGAAAAAGCTCTTTGACGGCGCGAAGAAAGACGACGTGCTCACGCTCAGGCCCGCCGCCCTCTATGGCGATGAGACACAGGCTGCGTCAATGCTGAAGATAAAGAAGGAGGAGCTGAAGAACCACGACGGGAACTTCACCTACACCATAACGGAAATAAACCGACGCAAGCCCGCAGAGCTTAACCAGGAGTTCTTCGACAACGCCCTCGGCAAGGATGCCGTGAAGGACGAGAAGGAGTTCCGCGAGAAAGTGCGCGAGGAATACAACAAGGCACAGGCCGGCAACGCCGACTACAAGTTCTTCGAGGATCTGCGCGTGTATTCGCTCAAAAAGGCAGGCAAGCTCGAATTTTCCGAGCCTCTGCTCAAACGCCTCATGAAGGAGAACAATCCTGACAAGGACGACAAATACATAGACGACAACTACGCCGGCGCAACCGAGCAGCTGAAATGGCAGCTCGTGCGCGACCGCCTTGCCATAGCGGCCGGCATAAAGGTTGAGGACGCAGACGTGCGCGATATGGCAAAAACACGCACACGCCGCCAGTTTGCCGCATACGGAATGCAGCTCCCCGACGAGCTTGTTGAGAAGTACGCAGAAAAGTCGCTCAAGGAGGACAACCAGATTGAGGAGATTTTCTACGAGGTTCTCAGCGAAAAGCTGATAGCTGCATACAAGGAAAAAGTCACCCTCGGGCACAAGAAAATTTCGCTCGAGGACTTTGACAAACTCGTGAAGGAAGAACAGGAGAAGAAATAAGCGCTCCATAGCAAGCACAAACAAGGCGGGACATTTTTGAAGTGTCCCGCCTTGTTCATTGAACGGCATTCATTTTTATATCCTTACATTTTCGGCAATCAGCCTTTTGAGCGAATTTTTCTCGCCCACAAGCCACACAAGGTCTCCGTCGCGGAACACACGCGAGGGCGAGGGCAGTCCGAGAGCCTCCCTGCCCTCCTCGAAGCCCACAATCATGCAGCGGTAGTCCTCGCGCAAGCCGCTTTCACGCACAGTCTTTCCGCAAAGCGGCGATGCCGCGCCGACTGAAATGCACTTCAACTGCATCTGCCTCTGTTCCGGGGCGATGTCTGCACGAACCACAGCCTCCGACATTCTGGACGCAAAAACCTTCAACTGCTCGTCGTTGCCAATTACCTCAAGGCGGTCGCCGGGGTAAACCTGCTCGTTTGCCGTGGGTATGTTGTGGCGCACCCCGCCGCGCAATATCGACGACACCATTATGCCGTATTTGCGGCTGAAATCAAGGTCGGCGAGCGACTTTCCCGCCCACGCCGTGTTTTCCGGCACGTCAAGGTCGGCAATGTGTATCTCACGCGAAAGAAGATGGTTTGCGTAAAGCGGCTTCACCTTGCCGTGGACCTCAGCCTGCAAGTCGCGTGAGCGCAGGTTCTGGAAAAACACCCTCTCTATGGCTATGCTGTAAAGCTTTATCCGTTTTGAGCGCATCATGAGCGCAACAAGCGCCATTGCCAAAGCAAAGTGAACCCAGCTTGCAAAGGGCGACACATAGTTTATTATGTAATAAACGTACACACTGGCGAGCAGAAACCTCACGAGTATGGTCATGGAAAGCAGAAAACGCCCTCCCGGCAAATTCCTTCGCCATATCTGCCGGTATTCCTCGGAATGGTTCTTGCGCATCACAATGGCCCGCAGGAACGGGGAAAGAAGCACTATGGTCAGGAGCGCACACACGGCATTCCCCACCCAATGGCTCATAGTGTGGCGGAAGAACGGGAGGAAGAAGCTGAGCATTATCGCCGTTATCGCCACGCACAAAATGGAATATGCGGCAATCTGCTTGAGCAAAGCCGCAATCAGCCGCTTCCACGCGCTTCCCTCCTGCGCCGCCTTGTGCTGCGAGGGCTGCTTGTCAAGCACTGCCATAAGTCTTGCCGGGGTTATCCTGCGCACCAGACCGTATGCCGCCGGCGCGCTTTTAATCATGTAGGGCGTGAGGAATGTTGTAATCACCGAAACTGCGACAACTATCGGATAAATAAAGCCGCTTATCACGTGGAGGGACATTCCGAGCGAGGCTATAATAAAGGCGAACTCCCCGATTTGCGCCATGCTGAAACCGCTTTGCAACGCGCCCTTCAGCGACTGCCCCGAAAGAATAAAGCCGAAAGAGCCGAAAACCGCCTGCCCGGCAAGTATGGTGAGGGTTATAAGCAGAATCGGCAGCCAATACTGCGTGAGGATTGCCGGGTCAACGAGCATTCCCACGGAAACGAAAAACACCGCCCCGAAAAGGTCTTTAACCGGGCTAACAATCTTCTCTATGGTTTCGGCTTCAACTGTCTCGGCAAAGATGCTGCCCATCATGAACGCGCCAAACGCCGCGCTGTATCCCAACTTCACCGCCAGCACAACCATGGCAAAGCAAAAGCCCACCGAAACCACAAGCAGGGTTTCCTTGCCTATCCACCTGCGGTTTTTGCGCAATATGAGCGGCACGACAAACACACCCACGAGAAAAAGCAAGGCGAGGTAAAACAAAAGTCTCATAAGGCTGTCAACCACCGTCATGCCGTCGAAATCCTTACTTACGGCGAGCGTGGAAAGTATCACCATCAGCAAAATGCCGAGAATGTCTTCGAGAACAAGCACGCTCAACACATTCGAGGCAAACTTCTGGCTGCGCAGCCCAAGGTCGTCAAAAGCCTTGTATATGATTGTCGTGGAACTCATGGCAAGCATTCCGCCAAGAAAAAGGCTGTCCATCCTGCCCCAGCCAAACGCGTGTCCCAAAAGCGAACCAAGCATGCTCATGGCGGAGATTATCGTTACAGCCGCTATAATGGGCGAACTGCCCATTTTCATAATCTTCTTGAAGCTGAACTCTATTCCCAGAGTGAACATAAGGAATATCACGCCGATGTTTCCCCATGTCTCAACCGAACCGAGGTCGCTAACCGTGGGCATATAGGGCATATGCGGCCCGGCAAGAAACCCCGCCACGATATAGCCCAGCACCAGCGGCTGCCTGAGGCGTTTGAAAATTAAAGTTACCGCTCCCGCCAGCACAAGGATGAGTGCGAGGTCGTAAATAATCTTTGGCAGATGTTCCATTATGCTTGTAAATTAAAAGCGAAGGCGGCACGGGTAACTGCAACCCCTCACCGCCCTCGCGCTTTGCTTTGTACCGTTTTCCTTATATCAATCGTTGTATTGCGCGGTGAGCTCGCAAATCTTCACAATGGTCTTCATCGCCTTTTCCATTGACTGCACGGGAACGAACTCATACGGTCCGTGGAAATTGATGCCTCCCGCAAAAATGTTGGGGCATGGAAGTCCTTTGAAAGACAACTGCGCACCGTCGGTGCCGCCCCTTATGGCACGCACCTTTGGCGACAGTCCGACCTCCTGCATTGCCTTTATCACGATGTCGATTATGTGGATTACCGGCTCTATCTTCTCGACCATATTATAGTATGAATCGGAGATTTCCACTGTTGCCGTCCCCTCGCCGTACTTTGCGTTGAGTTTCCCAACAAGTTCGCGGAAAAATTCCTTGCGCGCCTCAAACTTTTTGCGGTCGTGGTCGCGTATTATGTAGCTTACCGCTGCGCTCTCAACGCATCCCTCGACACCCGTGAGATGATAAAACCCTTCGTAGTCCTGGGTTGTTTCGGGAGTTTCGGCATCCGGCACGGACTGTATCAGTTCGGCGGCAATGCGACCCGCGTTTTTCATTTTCCCCTTGGCATATCCGGGATGCACGCTCACGCCGGTGATTTTCACCTTTGCCGAAGCGGCGTTGAAGTTCTCGTATTCAATCTCGCCCACTTCGCCGCCGTCCATAGTGTAAGCCCAATCGCAGCCGAAACGCTCTACATCGAAAAGGTGCGCCCCCATGCCGATTTCCTCGTCAGGGTTGAAGCCCATGCGTATTTTGCCGTGTTTCACTTCGGGATGCTCCCTGAGCCACACCATTGCCTGCACAATTTCGGCTATGCCGGCCTTGTCGTCAGCCCCGAGCAGTGTGTTTCCGTCCGTAACTATCAAATCCTCGCCCTTGTGCGGCAGCAGTTCGGGGAACATCTTGGGTGAAAGCACACGGCCGCTGCTTTCGGAAAGCAGAATGTCGCCCCCGTCATAATTTTTCACTATGCGCGGCTTTATCCCCGCCCCGCTGCAATCGGGACTTGTGTCGTAGTGGGAGATGAAGCCTATTGTGGGAGTTTTCTTGTCGGTGTTGGCGGGCAAGGTTGCGTATATGTAGCCGTGCTTGTCAAGATACACATCGTCAAACCCGAGTTCCTCCAGTTGTTCCTTCAAATGCTCCGCAAACACAAGCTGTTTCGGCGTGCTGGGAGTGGTGTCTGCCGTTTCGCTCGACTGGGTGTCGTAGCCTACGTAGTCTAAAAAGCGTTCTGTCAAGTCCATTTCTTGTTCCTTTAATGCTCCAAAGTTAGGAATTTATTGCGAATTTACCGCACAGCCCCGATTATTTCGTCAACCGACTTGCAGCCGTGGTTGTCGAGCCAGCGGCTTATGCCCTCCGCCATTTCGCCGGCTATCGCCGGGTTCAGGAAGTTTGCCGTGCCTATCTCGACGGCTTTCGCCCCCGCCATGAGAAACTCCACGGCATCCTCGGGCGAGCTTATTCCGCCAAGACCTATCACGGGGATTTTCACCGCCCGGGCAACCTCCCACACCATTCTCACCGCCACAGGCTTCACCGCAGGTCCCGAAAGTCCGCCGGTCTTTATGCTGAGCCTCATCCTGCGGCGTTCTATGTCTATCGCCATTCCCATAAGGGTGTTTATGAGTGAAACCGCGTCAGCCCCGGCAGCCTCGACAGCCCGGGCTATTTCGGAAATGTCGGTTACGTTGGGCGACAGCTTCACGATAACCGGCTTGGCGTATGCCTTGCGCACAGCCGAAACCACACTTGCCGCGCCCTCGGGCGTAACCCCGAACGCCATGCCGCCGTTTTTCACGTTGGGGCATGATATGTTAAGCTCTATGCAAGGGATTTTGTCAAGCCCGGCAAGGCGCGAGGCACACTCGGCATAGTTCTCCGGCGACGACCCCGCCACGTTCACAATAACGTTTGTGCCGAGTTTTTTTATGCGCGGATATATCTTTTCCACGAAATAGTCAACCCCTTTGTTTTGAAGCCCCACACAGTTGAGCATACCCGCCGGCGTTTCAGCCATGCGCGGATATGGGTTGCCCTCGCGGGGAGTGAGCGTAGTGCCTTTCACTATAATTCCGCCGAGTTTCGAGAAATCCACAAAATCGGCGAACTCCGGCCCGTAGCCGAATGTACCCGAAGCGGTAAGCACCGGGTTGCGGAACTCAATGCCCGCTATGTTGGTAGTCAGTTGAGCCATGACAATTTGTTTATGTTGAATATGGGACCTTCCTTGCACACACACACATTGTGGCCTTCGGCATTCTGCTCCACGCAGCACAGGCACGCGCCCAAGCCGCACGCCATAAGGTTTTCGAGCGAAGCCTCGCACGCCGTGCCGCTCTGCGCCGCATACTTCGCCACCGCCACCATCATGGGCTTTGGCCCGCAAGTGGCTATAAGGTCGAACTTTTCGCGCCGCAGCAAACTGTGCTGGGTTACAAACCCCTGCTCGCCCGCCGAAGCATCCTCGGTGGTGATGAACACACGTCCGTATTTCGCGAACTCGCCAAGCTGCAAAATGTCCTTTGCCGAGCGTCCGCCAAGAAGGAAAACAGGCTCAATGCCGCGCTTCAGCAGTTCCTTTCCCAGATAAAGCAGCGGGGCAGTGCCCACACCTCCGCCCACAAGCAGCTCTCGCCCCACCTTGCCGCCGCGCTGCGGAAGCGTGAAGCCGTTGCCCAAGGGCAGCACCACATTGGCTGTGTCGCCGGGGTTGAGCGAACAGATGTACGCCGTGCCCCTGCCCACATTGTGAACCAGAAGCCACAGCTCGTTCCTCCCGCGGTCAACAAAATTCACGGAAATTGGTCTGCGCAGCAAAGGCAGCCCGCCCTCGGCGCAAGCGCGCACCTGCACAAACTGCCCCGGCAGTATTTCGGGCAGAGCCTTGCCCTCGTCCGTGAGCCTGAGGAGCGAATGCCCCGAAGCGAACCTCTCATTGGAAACAACTTTAAGGTCGAGAATGTATTTCTTCATCTTGTAAGTCTTATCACATACAAAGGTAGTCATTTCCCACCAAACCCAAAAAACTTTCCGTCTGTCATATTCCCGCCCCAATTGCGCGGATTTTGCAATGCTACGGCAATGGTTTGCTGATTTTTAGAGATTCATTTCACGCGATGACCACAAGGCGCGTCCAACACGCCACACAAACACCCAACATCCAACTTGTCAGTAAATTCCACTGTTGTAAGGGCGTATTGCATACGCCCTGAATTGCGCCGATTTGCGATGCAGTGGCAATAGTTTGCGATGCGGTTTATGCGGTGGCATACAGGGCGTATGCAATATGCCCCTACAAATGGCGCAAAACCAATACCGCTAAAATTACATTTGATGTAAGAAAAACTATGTCCGATGTAGAAAAAATTATATCAGACATAATTCAAACTACATCAGACCTTTTTTCTCCACTTGCAAACACCTGGAAAACAAGGTGTTATACCGAATACTTATTATACAGGTATTCTGCTGACACTTAAAGCGTTATACATTTTCTGTAATATTTCTGTTTTTATGAAAACGCGGGGGATATTTTCGGGAAAAGAAAAACGGCAACCGAAATCGGTTGCCGTTTTTGTGGGCGTTGACGGATTC
>DKDC01000004.1:77130-94672 GCA_002451695.1 Prevotellaceae bacterium UBA6858
AACCAGCTGAGCTAAACGCCCGTTCCCGCTGCAAAAGCGGTGCAAAGATAGGCATTTTTTTTTATCCGCAAAGCTTTTTGCGCAAAAAACACGCTTTTATCACCAACGCCACACCGTATCTGGGGGCGTTTTTCAAATGCAATGGCGGCGAACTTCGCGGTTATCGCGATTTTGAGTAAATTTGCAACTGCAAAATTTATATCTATGAGTACAGAAAAGGTTATTCTCACCGGCGACCGTCCCACCGGCCGCCTTCATATAGGGCACTTTGTAGGCTCGCTGCGCAGACGCGTGGAATTGCAGAACTCGGGGGATTTCAAAAAGATTTTCATCTTCATAGCCGATGCACAGGCTCTGACGGACAATATGGAGAACCCCGAAAAAATACGCCAGAACATTATTGAGGTAGCCCTCGACTGGCTTTCGGCAGGTCTCGACCCCGCCAAGTCCACACTGTTCATACAGTCTCAAATTCCCGAGCTGTGCGAACTCACGGAATACTACATGAACCTTGTGAGCGTTTCGCGCCTGCAGCGCAACCCGACGGTGAAAACCGAAATCAAGATGCGCAACTTCGAGACCACGATACCTGTGGGCTTTTTCTGCTACCCCATAAGCCAGGCCGCAGACATAACGGCGTTCAAGGCGACAACCGTACCCGCCGGCGAAGACCAGAAGCCCATGATTGAACAGGCTGTGGAGATTGTGAGGCGTTTCAACAACGTTTACGGCGACACGCTTGTCGAGCCGCAGATTTTGCTGCCCGAGAACGAGGCGAGCATGCGCCTTCCGGGAACTGACGGCAAAGCCAAGATGAGCAAGTCGCTCGGCAACTGCATATACCTTTCCGACAGTGCGGACGAGGTGAGCAAGAAGATACGCTCCATGTACACAGACCCTGACCACTTGAAAGTTTCCGACCCGGGGAAAGTGGAGGGCAATACTGTTTTCACGTACCTCGACGCATTCTGCAAGGACGAGCATTTTGAGCGTTACCTGCCCGAATACGCAAACCTTGACGAGCTGAAGGCGCATTACAAGCGCGGGGGCTTGGGCGACGTGAAAGTGAAGAAACTTTTGCAGGCCGTCATGGAGGAGACGCTCGAACCGATGCGCAAACGCCGCAAAGAGTTCGAAAAGGACATTCCCGCCGTTTACGACATCCTGAAAAAGGGAAGCGAAACGGCACGCGAAGTGGCGGCACAGACACTCGCCGATGTGCGAAAGGCAATGAGGATTGACTATTTCGATGACAAGGCCCTGATAGAGGAACAGGCAAAATATTTCGCCTCGAAACAGTAAGCGTACAAAATACATACAGAATCCGCCCGCCGTTCTTTTAGAAACATCGGGCGGATTTTGTATGTCCGCACCCCAAGAAGCGGAAAGTTTATCTTTTCACGAAAACCTCATCAGCCACAATGCCGCCCGCACGGACAAGCACGCGGTGCCGGCCGGCGGGAAGCGTGGAGACGCAAAACTTAACGCAGCCGTTCATCACGTAATCCGACGCCATGAAATTCGCGCCGCCTCCATAAACCTTCACCCTGCAAAACTCATCGTCGTAATCGGGAAGAAGTATGGTAAGTGTGTCGGTTGCCGGACTTACCACGTATTTGTTTTTTTCCGCCATGCCCTGCGAGGCACACGAGACGGAAAACGCGGTGACAAGCACAAACGCCGCCCACAGGAACACAAACCTGCGTTTTATTCTCGCAAACATGATATGAAACTTAATAAATAAAGGATGCCGCACGAGATTTGCGCGGCATCCTTTATTTGGTTATGTTTCGCTCAGATTACTGGAGCTTAACAATTACACGGCGGTTGTAAGAGAACGGACTGATGTCGTTCACGCCACCCTTGTGCTCGATGATGATGTTGTCGCGGCTGAGACCCATCTTAACGAGTTCGTTAGCAACAGCGTTAGCACGTGCCTCGGAGAGCTTGTTGTTGATGGCCGGAGTACCGGTCTTGCTGTCAGCATAACCTGTAACGACAACCTTCTTGTTGTTGTCCTTAGCATACTGTGCGAGTTCCTTAACGTTAACAAGATCCTTGCGCGAAGCAATCTTAGACTTGTTGATATTGAAGAACACAGATACCGGAGTAGTTGCAAATTCCTTGATAGTCTTGGTCTCTGCGGGCTTCTGGTTAGCGAGGAGGTTACGCAAGCGTGCGTTCTCGTCCTGCTGCTCCTTGAGGGAAGCGTTGAGGGCGTCGAGCTGCTCCTTGTTCATTGCCATGAGGGCATCAACATCGGGAACCTTGTTCCAGCCGATGGTCTTGCCGAGGTTCACGTTCAAACCAACGGAAACGCCGACCATTTTGTCCCAGTAGCGGCAATGGGTCTTTTCGTGAGTGCGCCAGTCGGTCTTGCCCTCACCGTTCACGCCGTCGAAAGAACCTTCAGCTGCGAGCGCCCATACATCGAGGTAAGCAGCCAAGCGGCGGTTGATGCGGAATGAGTTGTAGATACCCACGTTGTAGGAAGGCTCGCGATAGAGCGACTTTGCATTTGCATCATCGGTTGACTTCATACGCTGCATATAGCCGATACCAACGTAAGGAGCGATGTTCCAAACGCGCTTCTCGTTGTAGCCGCAGAAAGCGTTGGAAAGGTTGAACATTACATCCTCCTGAATGCCCCAATACTTGTAAGCGTGGTGGTTGTCGGCATCAACGACAGCCTTTGACCAGATGCCCTGGAACTTGGTGCGGAGACCGATAACCGGTGTGAACCACTTACCTACAGCAACCTCGAAACCGAAAGTTCCGCGATCTACGCTGAAAGGATTCTTGTTGCCGAGCTGCTCCTCGTTGGTGTAAGCTGCATTGAACTGGCCGCCTACCTGTACGAACCAGTTAGCCCAGAACGAGTTAGTAGCAACACTGTACTTTTGCGTAGGAATTTCGTTTTCCTGCGCCATGGCACTTGTAGTAAAGCCTACGAGTGCAAGTGCAAACATTAACTTTTTCATAATTACTAATTTAGTGTATCAATTTATCATTTATATATTCGTTCGGTCACATTTGCCGCCTTATAATCATTTGCAAAAGTAATAAATACTTTTATATCTTGATAACTTTCGTGTAAAAAAATATCAACATGACGATTTTTTTTCAGAGGGACGTTTTTTTCGGCGCAAAATTTCGTTTTTGTCACGCCCGCACTGCAAAACCGCCGTGTTTTCACGCCATTGCTTATACAATATATATTGTATGAACGCCTTGCCGCCTCACCCGCCGGCCTGAAAAAACGCACCGCAGTCAAGCACTTAAAACGGCGATTGCAGTGTTTTGAAACATTTCGGGCAATGTCGCAAAAAACACATCGGATATAGGAAAAACTATGTCTGATGCAGAATTTTCTACGTCTGATATAATTCAAACTACATCAGACCTTTTTTCAACGCTTGCAAGCATTTGAAAAACAACAACTTGCAAAGGCCATTGCAAATCAGGCAACGTTTTGAGTTCCAAACGCTTACGCAAATCGCCGTAAAATCCATGGGAAACGCCACGGCTATGGGGGCTGCCGCTATGCAAACAGGCCTTCTATCTTTTCCTGCGGGATTATTGCCACGATGAGCTTGCCCTCGGGCGTGTATTTGGGCGAGGCTGTGGCAAAAAGGTCGTCTATCATTCCGCCCATTTCCTTGTCGGTGAGCTGCGAGCCGTATGGTATGGCGGCGTGCCTTGCAAGCACAAGGGCTATATGTTTGTCGATTTCCTCCTTTATGGCAGTTTTTCCGTCGGTTTCAGCCAGCACGTCCTTCAAAAGCTCTGTTGCGTTAAGCTTCTCCGTTCCTGCCGGAAGCCCGTTGACGGTGAAATTGCCGTCGCCGAGGTCGGAAATGTCAAAACCGGCAGCCACTATTTCGTCAGCCGATGCGGCGAGTGCGGCACACTCCGCCGGGGTAAGGCTTACTGTCTCGGGGAAAATGAGCCGCTCGCCCGCACCTTTGCGCCCGGAAAGGTTTTTGAGAAACCGCTCATAAAGTATACGTATATGCGCCCTGCGCTGGTCGATGACCATAAGTCCCGAATGCACGGAGGTCATTATGTAACGGTCTTTGTACTGGAAATGCCCGAGCGAACGCCCCTCCAAAGGCTCTCCGGCTTCAGGCGCAGCGGGAACGGGCTGGTTTTCCTGCGACGCATCGTTGCGGCGGCTTATTCCCTCAAACAATTTCTGCCAGTTTCGCGGCGCAGTGTTGCGCGGCTGCGCTGGGGTGTCGAACGGGTTATAGCCTCCCTCAAGCTCGATGCGCGGCGGCTCCGCCGTTTTTTTACGTGGGTCGTAAACCGGGATGTCATCGGGGGTTGCGGGAGATTCGAAGTCGAGCTGCGGAACGGCGTTGAACTTGCCCACCGCCTCCTTGACCGACGCCATGAGGATTTGGAACACAGCCTGCTCGTCCTCAAACTTGATTTCAGCCTTCGTGGGGTGTATGTTTACGTCGATGCGCGAGGGGTCGATGTCGAAATATACGAAATAGGGCACTTGCTCATCGGGCGGCACGAGCCGCTCGTAGGCAAGCATAATTGCACGTCCGAAATAAGGGTGGCGCATATAGCGTCCGTTGACGAAAAAGAACTGCTTCGCGCCTTTTTTGCGTGAGCTTTCGGGCGTGCCCACAAAGCCCTTTATGCGCACAATGGATGTGTCAACGTCGATGTGCAGGAGCTGCTGGTTCATGCGCTTGCCAAACACATCGGCTATGCGCTGGAGGCACGAGCCGGAGGGCAGGTCGTAAACCACAGCGTCGTTGCTGCTCAGCGAAAAGCGGACTTCGGGATGTGCCAGCACTATCTTCTCAAACTCCGCCACAATGTTGTTGAACTCGGTTTGGTTTGACTTCAAAAACCTGCGCCTTGCCGGAATGTTGAAAAACAGGTTCTTCACCATGAAATTGGCACCCGCGTCGCACGCCACAGGCTGCTGGTCAACCACCCTAGAGCCCTCGATGGAAAGGCTCACGCCCAACTTGCTGTCGGCGGTGCGAGTGCGCAGCTCCACCTGTGACACGGCGACGACAGACGGCAGCGCCTCGCCACGGAAGCCCATTGTATGGAGGCTGAACAAGTCGGCGGCCTTGCTTATCTTCGATGTGGCATGACGCTCAAAGGCCATGCGCGCATCGGTCTCGCTCATGCCGCATCCGTTGTCAACAATCTGTATGCACGTTTTGCCCGCATCGGTAACAAGCACGTCTATCCTGGTGGCTCCGGCGTCTATGGAGTTTTCCACAAGTTCCTTGACCACCGAAGCCGGACGCTGGATTACCTCGCCCGCCGCTATCTGGTTGGCAACGGAATCGGGAAGCAGGTGTATTATGTCGGGCATTGTCTGTTCTATATAATTAATGTTTCGGGAAAGATACGGGCACGGGGGTTGTGGCAGCCGCACGTTCAGCGCGCGCCGCCGCTTTGCCTGCCCATTTTCTTGCGGGCTATTTCCGAAAGTGTCTGCAGCGGGGCCTGGCGGCGCACCGTTTCGCGCAGTTCAGTGCCTGCGGCCTTTTCCTTCCAGACAAATATGTCGTCCTTGTTCTTTGGGCGGATGTAGTCGAACCATGCAAAATTCTTGAGGAACAACTGCTCTTCGGGCGCGAGCTTCAAGGGGTACATTGTGCCGTTTGCGGGCGCACTCCAAATGCGGCTCATCTTGCGGTCCTTCATGTACATTCTCAGTTCGGAGGTCTGCATACGGTTAAGCCCTATCATTATGCTGTCGCTGTCGTAAGGGAAATATGCCACGTCAACATTGCCGAGAACCTTGCTCCATGCAAGTTTGCCGCCGTTGAAATAGGCGAACATTTCACGCCCGGCAACCTGGTTGTAGCACGCGCTGTCGAGCTGTTGCGCAAGAAGCGCCTGCCTCATGACGTGCACGCTGTCTATCGTTGTGTCCATAAACACCTGTATCTCCTCACCCAAAAGCTGCTGGTTGTTGTTCCAGACAATCGGGTTGCCATACATGGTCATCTTCTTGTTCTTGGAATCATATTTCAGCGAGTCGCAGACGCTTTGCACGTCGGTGCGGAAGGCCCGCGCCTTGTGGTAGCCGTGCACAAGGCGGTAAACGCTGTCGGTGCGTATGTTGTAGGTGAAAATCTTGAACGTGTCGGCGTGCATATACAAGGTGTCGGGGGAGGAATAGTCGCGCACCACGGCGTTTTTCGTTGCCATGGCATAGCCGGTTGTGTCGCTGTATTCGCAGTAGTCGCCCGTGAGCAGGTTTTTGCTGCCTTTGTCATTATATATAATATTGCCATAGGCGTGCATATTGCCATTCTTCTTGTCGTAGAACATACTGTCGCCGGTCATGGTGCTTTTGCCGTTAATCACCACGGAGCGGTCGAAAAGTTCGGCATAGTCCTTGGCGGTGTCGTAATAGCCCCGCTCGGTGTAAATGCGGTTTCCGTCGCTGTTGATATTGGAAGGGCCCACGATGTGGGTTACTTTGGTGAGCGTGTTATAGTGCAGCGTGTCGGAAGTGAGCGTGAAGCGTTCGTTCGTTAGCTTTACGTGGTAGTTGAACACCGCCTCGCGCGTTTGTGGCGAATACTCGCCCCAATCCGACACAAGCACGTTTTTGCCGTCATGCAGTTTGCCGCCATCGAAAAAATAGCCGAGATTGTAAAGTTTGTCGTAGTTGAGGCTGTCGGTTATGAGCAGCGTGCCACGGTGTCTGAGGTGCACGTTTTTCCTTGCCTGCGCTATTTGAGCGTCGCCATCGTATTTCAGGTAGTCGGCGGTGAGCGACAATGTGTCGCCCTGCACCATTCTCACGTTGCTGAAAGCCTCGAACGAGTTGGAGGCCTTGTAATAATAGGCACTGTCGCAGAAAAGTTTTATATTGCCGTGGGTGAACTGCACATTGCCGTTGAGAATATTGGCGTTGGGGTTCTTCATTATGTCATAGTGCAGCCGGTCGGCGTGGTCAAGCACAATGCGTTCCCCTTTCTGCCTTTTCGCGCCTTTCTTTACCGGCACAAGGGCCGATGCGCCAGCCGTGGAACACAGCACGGTAATTAGAAATAAAGAAACGAGGCACAAACTGCCTAAACGAGATCTGTGCCCTGATTTCCTTTTGCGTATGTTTTCCGCACCGCCCATCATTTCTTGATCCAGCCGGGATAGCGGAAATCACAATCGCGCCACTCGGGTTTTATGCTGATGTAGGTGGTTTTCTGCTTGCTGCGAATCCAGTCGTCAATAACCTTGGCCTGCTCTTTGTTGACAAGGATGCCCTGAAGTGTCTGGAAATCCTCGGTGATTGAAGCGTAATGTTCCTCGTTGCGGCTTTTGAGCTTCACTATCGCGCAAACTTTCTGCCCTTTGGGGGTAGTCATGGAAAACGGCTTGGAAATCTCGCCGGGATTCATGGTGCTGACAACTTTTGCCACGTCCTGCGGAAGATCGCGAAGCTCGAACCACTGCGTCATGCCGGCACGCGGATTGTTTGGCGACACGCTTTTCCCCATTATGCCGCGATTGTTGCGCGTGTCCTTGTCATCGGAATACACAACTGCGTCGTCAAACGTAATTTTCCCGCTCTTTATGTCGCCCGAAATGGAGTCGAGCCTCGAAAGGCACGCCTTGATTGCCTCATCGCTTATGTTGGGCTTTTTCAATATGTGGCGCACACGTATCTTGTCGCCCCTGCGGTCTATGAGCTGTATTATGTGGTAGCCGAACTCCGTCTTGACTATTCTCGAAACCTTTTTGGGGTCGGTGAGCGAGAACGCCACGTTGGCGAACTCGGGAACAAGTTCGCCTTTTCCCATATAAGGAAGTTCCCCACCGTTGCGCCGCGTGCCCTCGTCCTCGCTGTACATCATGGCGAGCGTTGAGAAATCGCTTTCGCCCGAAGTAATCCTCTTCGTATAGTCGCGCAGCTCGTTTTCTATATGGTCAACTTCCTCGCGGCTCACTTCCGGCGTGTTCGTTATTATCTGCACCTCGTAGCGTGTTGGTATCAGGGGAAGGCTGTCCTGCGGAACATTCTTGAAATAGTTTCTCACCTCCGCCGGTGTAACCTTGACATCTGCCGCTATTTTGCGTTTCACGTCCTCAACGACCATCATCCTTTTCAGTTGCTCCATTGTCTGCTGGCGGATTTGTGTCATGGGCTTGCGCATATACTCCTCGAGCTTTTCCTTCGAGCCGGCCATTTGTATCATATAGTTCAGACGGTACTCCAGTTCCTGAAGCACATCGCCGTCCTTCACCTCTATGCTGTCTATCAACGCCTGGTGGAGGAAAAGTTTCTGAATCGCCATCTGCTCGGGTATCACGCAGCGCGGGTTTCCCTCCACCTGCTCGCCGTTCACTTCGGACGCAAGACGCTGCTCCTCTACTTCGGATTTCAGTATCGGGTCATCGCCAACAACCCAAATAACCTCGTCGATAACGTTGTTGTCCTGGGCGAAAGCCGCCGCCGGCATCAGAAACGCCGGGAGGCACATCAATATAAAAATGTTTCTAAGCTTTTTCATATAATCCTTTTGTTTTGGCGGGAAATCAGTGGTTGCTTATTGTGGACACCGCAGCGTCGTTGACTTCTATCTTGCTCTTTGCGCGTAGCTGCCTGACCCACTCCTTTTCCTTGAAGTCCTGGTAATCGCTCACCACTTGCGCCTTAACGTCGGCAAGTTCCTCCGGACCTTTCTTCAGGAGCTTGCCCTCAATGCCGAGATAGGGGAAAGTCTTGCTCTCGCGGGGTTTCACGCTGTCGTCCTTGAAGATTTCCTTGTCCACAAAGCGGTTTTCGCCTTTTTTCCAAATGCCGTGGGAAACCACAACCTTTTCCTTGCCTTCGTTGAACTGCTTTTTTATCACGCCGCGCCAATCTTTGCCCCCGTGTTTTTTCAGCACAGCCCTCACCGGCTTGACAAGAGCCTCTTCGGAGGTGTGGAACACAAAGCCCTTGAATCGCGGGGAGTCCCATTTGTAATTCTTCTTGTTCTTCTTGAAGAACGCCTCAAGACCTGCCTTGTCCTTTTCAGCCTTGTCCCAAACTTCCTGCTTGGTTATGTTGTAGGCGAGCAAGCCCTCGCGGTAATCCCTCACAACGTCCTTCATGCCGGCATCTTCGTCCTCGTGCTCCTTTTCCACCTTGTCGAGCACCTGCTCGCGTGTCAGTCCGCCCGAAGCCCTGACCATTTTGTCAACGGCGTGGTTGAATACCATCTGCTGAAGTCCCTGCCTGTTGAGGGCTTCCACAAGCTCCTTCTTTTTCTCCTCGTATGGCGCGAGCTTTCCGCGTGAGCGCATAAGCACTATATGATACCCCGCCGTGGAGGCGAACGGCTCGGACATTTCGCCGGCTTTCAGGGCATAGCATTTTTCCTCAAACTCCTTAAGCGTAGCCCCAGGGCCAAGCTCCGGCAGTTCGCCGCCGCGCTTTGCCGACATCACGTCCTGCGAGAACTTCTTGGCAGTTTCGGCAAAGTCAGCCCCGGCTTTCAGCAGTCCGTAAATGGAGTCTATCTTAGCCTTGGCGGCGTTCTTCCTTGCCTCGTCCGCCTTTTGCGGCACGGAGATGAATATGTGGGACACATTTATAATGTCGGAGTCCTTGAGCTGCTCCTTTATGCGGTCGTAAACGGAGCGCACTATGGAGTCCTCGAACTGCTCGTCGCCCACATACTTCATGAGCAAGTCGTCGCGGTACGTGCCGAACTCCTGTCGGAACGCCGCCGCCGTGTCGATTTGCTGCCTCAACGCCTCGGCGATTTTAAGGCGGTAGTTTATGTACAGGCCAACATAGTCCTTGACGCTCGTCCCGGACTCCTTGTTGCGGTTATAGGCACGCTCGAACTCCGAGCGCAACACCTGCTCGCCGTTAATAGTCATCACCACCGGGTCTCCGCCGTTCTGGGCGTAAAGCCCGGCGCAAGCCAGCAGCGAAAGCAGGAAAGTTGTCATGCGTTTCATCTTTCTGAGAGGGGTGTTACTGCGTTTGCGCCACAGTCAGACCTTTGTGGCAGGGCTGTAGTTGGGCGCCTCGCTTGTTATGGTTATGTCGTGCGGATGGCTTTCGAGCACGCCCGCGTTGGTTATGCGCGTGAACTTGGCGTTGTGCAGCCCGTCAATGGTGTGTGCGCCGCAATATCCCATGCCCGAGCGCAAGCCGCCCACGAGCTGGTAGATGACCTCCTGCACAGTTCCCTTGTAAGGCACGCGCCCGCTGATGCCCTCGGGCACGAGCTTCTTCGCGTCGGTAACGCCGCTTTGGAAATACCTGTCCTTCGAGCCGTTTTCCATGGCCTCGAGCGAGCCCATTCCGCGATACGACTTGAATTTCCTGCCGTTGAATATTATCGTCTCGCCCGGGGACTCTTCCGTTCCCGCCACAAGCGAGCCGATCATCACAGAGTTTCCGCCGGCGGCAAGGGCCTTTACAATGTCGCCCGAATACCTCAATCCGCCATCGGCTATCATGGGTATGCCCGTGCCGGCCAAGGCGCACGAAACGTCGTAAACCGCCGAAAGCTGGGGAACGCCCACGCCCGCCACGACACGCGTTGTGCAAATCGAGCCCGGCCCTATGCCGACCTTTATGCCGTCGGCGCCAGCCTCCACAAGAGCCTTGGCAGCCTCGCCGGTAGCCACGTTGCCAACCACGAACTCCTGTTCGGGGAAAGCGGCCTTCGCGGCGCGGAGCTTGTCTATCACGCCCTGCGAATGCCCGTGGGCGGTGTCAATCACAATCGCGTCGGCCCCGGCCCTCACCAAAGCCTCTATGCGCTCGAGCGTGTCAACCGTTACGCCAACGCCCGCAGCGACGCGCAGACGGCCTTTCTCGTCCTTGCACGCCATGGGCTTGTCCTTCGCCTTTGTTATGTCCTTGTATGTTATAAGCCCGATGATATGGTTGTCCTTGTCAACAACCGGCAGCTTCTCAATCTTGTTCTGCTGCAATATCTCGGCAGCCTGGTCAAGGTCGGTTTTCTGCGTTGTGGTAACGATGTTCCTGCTCGTCATCACCTCGTCGATTTTCCTGTTAAGGTCATGCTCGAAGCGCAAGTCGCGGTTGGTTACGATGCCCACGAGGTGTTTTTCCTCGTCCACCACAGGTATGCCGCCTATGTGGTATTCGTGCATCAGGCTCAGCGCAGTGCGCACCGTGGAGCCGTGCAGGATGGTTACGGGGTCGTAGATCATGCCGTTCTCGGCGCGTTTCACTATTGCGACCTCCCTTGCCTGGTCCTCAATCGGCATATTCTTGTGTATCACTCCGATGCCGCCCTCGCGTGCAATGGCTATCGCCATTTTCGACTCGGTTACGGTGTCCATCGCGGCGGTTACGAAAGGAATGTTGAGGTTTATTTTTCTCGTAAAGCGCGTGGCGAGCGAAACTTCTCTCGGCAGCACGTTGGAATAAGCGGGAATCAAAAGGACGTCATCGAAAGTAAGTCCGTCCATCACAATTTTGTCTGCAATAAATGAAGCCATAAAAATCTGTTTTTATTGCGCACAAATTTACTCAAAATATTTAAGACGCACGGGCTGCCGCAGGGTTTTTAACCTAATCTAACACCACTTTTCGCCACACCGCCAAATATCCCGGAGCACAGCCGTGCCTTTTGGAAATCCCGCACATCAAAACTCGCGGGAAAGCCACTTCCGGCCGCACGCCATATTACGCCGGAAGACCCGCAAACCTCCAACCCGCAAACCAGCCGGAAACCGCAGGGCGCGGATTTTGCAAAAAGTGCGCAATGCGCAGTATGCCAACAAATTGCACATTTCTTTCTGTTGTTTCATAACGATTTGTTTTTCAAAGGCTTGCAAATCCCTAAAAAAGGTCTGATGTAGTTCGGATTATATCAGACATAATTTTTCCTGTGTCCTATGTAGTTTTTCCCACATCAGATGTAGTTTTGGCAGTATTGGTTTTGCGCCAACTGTAGGGTCGTATTGCATACGCCCCTACGGCGGTGCAATTCTTTGATTGATTGAACGGCACTGTCGCCTGCGCTCACCTCGGAAGGAATGTCTCGAAAAGACTTATCACCGCAATCGCCGCAAACGTGAATGCAGCGGCTGCCGGCACAAGGTTGTGCCTGTCGCGCAAAATGCAATGCTCCCTGCCCATTGCCCTGACGCACACAACATACACCGCCACGCCAATGGCATTCCCGAGGCACGCGCCGGCAAGAACGTCAAAAGGATAGTGCACACCTAAATATATGCGCGAATAGCAAACTATTATGGAAAAACAGAAAAGGGAGGCGCAGACCAGGCGGTTGCGCAGAAGGAGCATCAGCCAAACGCTCTCGCCGAAGCAGTTTGCCGCATGGCTCGACACAAAGCCGAAACGCCCGCCACGGTATTCGTTCACATAGTGGAGCAAATAGCTTATTGTGTCGTTGTGGGACGGCCGCGGACGTTCCACGATGCGCTTTATCACCCCCGAAACCTGGTCGCAGAGCGCGACCACCGCCACGCTGGCGGCTATCAACGCCACCGCGCGGACTTTGCTCTTGCAGCCAGTCATCACAACGCATACTATCGACAATATCAGCGGAAGCCAGATGAGCTTGCTCGAAAGGTTGTAGAACAGGTAATCGGAATAGCGCGAGCCGTAAACGTTGATCGTAACCATTGACAGCATATCGAAAAAATGCAGGTTCGCTATCACCGCCTTAGAGCGCGTGAGCAGAAACCACACAACGATGACGAAGTTCAAGACCATGCACGCCGTCTCCGTGTCAGCGCGCCTTAGTCCGCCCCAAACCGATATGTTGTTCCTGTTGCCGTTCATTCCCGTTCTAATGCCATATGCCGGCAGAGCCGTAAACACCAAAGGCTCTGCACATTCGGCAAGCAACGGCAAAGATAGCGTTTTTGCGCCAAAAATGGCGGCAATTGCGCCGTTTTTGCACAATCCCCGATAAAAACACGCACAATAATGACACAAAAAGCCCTGCATCCGCACCGGGCGGGACGCAGGGCTTTCCGCTGTATGTCTGTCAGTTTGCCATTTCGGAGATGAACTTGATTCTCACAAGCCTTATCTCCTCCTCGCTGTAATCCTCGTCAAGGTTGTCCATCGCCTCGTCAATGGAATCGGTTTCCGAACTCTTGAAATAGGAATAAATGTCGTCTATGCGGTCGTCGTCCATGTTCTCCACAAGGAAGTAGTCAATGTTAATGCGTGTGCCGGAATAGACTATGGATTCCATTTCGTCCAGAAGTTCCGTGAACTCGAGTCCGTTTGCCATGGCAATGTCGTTAAGATCCACCTGCCTGTCTATGGCCTGGATGATGTTCACCTTCACCTTCGACTTCTTGGCCACCATACGAACCCTCATGTCCTCGGGCCTTTCTATCTCGTTGTCCTCGCACCACCGCTTGATTAGCTCGCAAAACTCCTTGCCGTAGCGGCGTGCCTTGCCCGCCCCCACTCCGGGTATGTTCTGCAGCTCCTCTGCGGTTACCGGGTAAATCGTGGCCATAGCCTCGAGCGACTGGTCCTGGAATATTACGTATGGCGGAATGTCAAGCTTTGCCGAAAGTTCCTTCCTCAAATCACACAGCATCTGGTAGAGTGCCGGGTCAACGGCATTCGCCCCGCCGTCGTGCACAGCAGCGTCTGTTTCTTCTTCGTTAAATTCGTTGTCTTTTGTAACCATAAACTCTGTTGGTTTTTTAATGAACCTGCGTCCTTTCTCCGTAAGTTTCAGAACACCGTAGTCCTCCACGTTCTTTTCGAGGTATCCCGAAAGCTCCGCCTGGCTTATCACGGCGTTGAGTGTCCTGTCGTCCTCGTCCTCGCAGATCCCGAAAGTTTCAAGTCCGTCATGATGCCGAGCGAGAGTCTCCTCCGTCTCGCGCCCATGAAGCACGTCTTTTATGTAATCGTCTTTAAAATTCTCCTTTGTGAGCTGCACCGTGAGCAGCACGTTCAAAAGTTCCTCGCTTGCGTCCACCCTTGTCTGGGGATGCAGGCAGTTGTCGCAGTTCTCGCAGTTGTCCTTGCCATACTCCTCTCCGAAGTAGTGCAGCAGCAGCCTGCGCCGGCACACTGTGCTTTCGGCGTAGTTTGAAGTGGCACGCAAAAGCTGCCTTCCTATGTCCTGTTCGGCAAGCGGCTTCCATTCCATGAGCTTTTCAAGCTTGCGCACATCCTCCCGGGAGTAAAACGCAATGCACTTGCCCTCGCGCCCGTCCCTTCCGGCGCGCCCCGTCTCCTGATAGTAACCCTCAAGGCTCTTGGGCATGTCATAATGAATGACGAAGCGAACGTCGGGCTTGTCTATCCCCATTCCGAAAGCAATCGTTGCCACGATGACATCGATTTTCTCCATAATGAAGTCATCCTGCGTCTTTGAGCGGGCGGCGGCGTCCATTCCCGCGTGGTATGGCGCGGCGGATATGTCGTTTGCCTGCAAAACGGCGGCAAGCTCCTCAACCCTTTTGCGGGACAGGCAGTAAATTATGCCGCTCTTGCCCGAGTTCTGCTTGATGAACTTTATTATGTCCTTGTCGATGTTCTTGGTTTTCTGCCTCACCTCGTAATAAAGGTTCGGCCTGTTGAAGGAACTTTTGAAGTCCTTTGCGCCGGAAATGCCGAGGTTGCGCTTTATGTCAGCCCTCACCTTGTCGGTGGCGGTTGCCGTGAGGGCGATAATAGGCGCACGCCCGATGCGCTCTATTATGTCGCGCAGGTTGCGGTATTCCGGGCGGAAGTCATGCCCCCACTCCGAAATGCAGTGGGCTTCGTCTATCGCGTAAAAGGACACCCTCGCCTTTCTGAGGAACTCCACGTTCTCCTCTTTCGTCAGCGTTTCGGGCGCAACGTAAAGGAGCTTGGTGTTTCCCTCCACGATGTCCCTCTTCACCTGTTCTATCGCGGGCTTGTTGAGCATGGAGTTGAGGAAGTGCGCCACGTTGTCAAGCTCGCTCATGTGGCGCACCATGTCAACCTGGTTCTTCATCAAGGCTATCAAAGGCGACACCACGATTGCCGTACCCTCCATGAGAAGTGCGGGAAGCTGATAGCAGAGCGACTTTCCCCCACCCGTGGGCATGAGCACGAACGTGTCATTCCCCGCAAGGACGTTCCGGATTATCGCCTCCTGATCGCCCTTGAACTTGTCGAAGCCGAAATAGCGTTTCAGCCCCTCTGTCAGGTTCATCTCCTTGTCTGCCATGTTTCTTTACGACTGCTGTCCCGTTGCTGCCGCAAGGACAAATATAGCCATTTGTTTCCGACTCCCGCGCATACGCGCCGCATATTTTCACCCAGCCGCCTTCAGCGACGGCGCGGCGAGGCTTTCGGATTTCTCCACCTGCCTTTTGGCGTAGTCAAGCTCCACTTTGAATGACTTCAGGTTCTTCGACGGAAGCTCGAACATCGCGTCCTTCATGATTGCCTCCACGATTGCGCGGAGTCCTCTCGCGCCGAGCTTGAAGTCAAGTGTTTTCTTCACTATGTAGTCGAGGACCCCCTCGCCGAACGTAAGCTCTATCCCGTCAATCCTCATCAGTTTCTCGTATTGCCTTATGATGGAGTTTTTCGGCTCTGTGAGAATGCGGCGCAACGCGTCCTTGTCGAGCGGGTTCAGATGTGTTATTATCGGAAGCCTTCCCACTATTTCGGGAATAAGCCCATACGCCTTCAAATCCTGCGGCGCAACGTACTTCATCAGGTTCGAGCGGTCAATCTGCATATTGTTCTGCACAGAGCCGTAACCTATTGTATGCGTATTGAGACGCTGTGCGATGCGGTCCTCTATACCTTCGAACGCCCCGCCACATATAAAGAGTATGTTGCGCGTGTTTATATGCACGTACTGCTGTTCGGGGTGTTTGCGCCCCCCTGCGGGCGGCACATTCACCTCCGTACCCTCAAGGAGCTTGAGCATTGACTGCTGCACTCCTTCTCCGCTCACGTCGCGTGTGATTGAGGGATTGTCGCCCTTGCGGGCAATCTTGTCAATCTCGTCAATGAACACAATGCCCCGCTCGGCTTTTGCCACATCGTTGCCCGCGGCCTGGTAAAGTCGCGAGAGGATGCTCTCCACGTCCTCGCCCACATATCCGGCTTGGGTGAACACAGTCGCATCGACTATTGTGAACGGAACGTTCAGCAGCCGCGATATGGTGCGTGCCAGCAAAGTTTTGCCGGTTCCCGTGGGGCCGAGCATCAGTATGTTTGATTTCTCAATCTCCACCTTGTCGTCCTCCACCTTCTGCGACAGACGTTTGTAGTGGTTGTAAACAGCCACGCAAAGGGTGCGCTTGGCATCCTCCTGCCCTATCACATACTGGTCAAGATAGTCCTTTATCTCCTTTGGCTTGGGTATGTCGGCGAGTTTCACCGCATCAAGCGCGGCCTTTTTCTTCTCCTTGCCAATCTGCTCGCGTATTTCCTTGTAGTACGACACAAGCCTTTCGGCGCAATCCTCACACACGGCCTCGCCGTGAGGACCGAGCACAATCACGCCAAGGTCGGTTTCGCTCTGCTTGCGCCCGCAAAAATCGCAAACCGGTTCGTTTTGCTTCTTTGTCATTTTCCGCGAACGAGTATCTTGTCAATCATTCCATAGTCGAGGGCTTCCTGTGATGTCATCCAGTAATCGCGGTCGGAATCCTGCCACACCTTTTCATATTCCGTGTGTGAATGCTCGGCTATGATTGTATAGAGTTCCTTTTTCAGCTTCTGTATTTCGCGTGCCGTGATTTCTATGTCGGAAGCCTGCCCATGTGCGCCGCCCATAGGCTGGTGTATCATCACGCGGCTGTGTTTCAGCCCCGATCTCTTGCCCTCTTTTCCAGCCACAAGCAGCACCGCCGCCATCGAAGCAGCCATTCCCGTGCAGATGGTGGCCACGTCGCAGCCTATATACTGCATAGTGTCGTAAATTCCGAGACCTGCACTAACCGAGCCGCCCGGCGAGTTGATGTATATGGATATGTCCTTGCCGGGGTCGCACGAGTCGAGATACAGCATCTGCGCCTGGAGCGTGTTGGCGGTATAGTCGTCAATTTGCGTGCCGAGGAAAATGATGCGGTCCATCATCAGGCGCGAGAACACGTCCATCTGGGTAACGTTCAGTTGGCGTTCCTCAAGGATGTACGGGTTCAGATATTGGTTCTGCGCCTTTATAACATCGTCCAAAACCATGCTGTTTATGCCCCGATGCTTGGTGGCGTAGTTTCTGAAGTCGTCTTTAACAGTCATATATCACACTGAATTTGTATTGTTTATTGTCCCGGACACGGCGCGACCGCCTGTCTGTCCTTACGCAAAGATATATAAATCCTGTTTCATGCAAAACTTTTTGGCTTATTTTTTCAGCCACAGCCCGCCAAGCGAACATATTTATATATTATACGTGAGTTCGGGAGAATTGCAATGTGGCGGCGGTGTTTTGCGGTGCGGTTCGTGCGGTGGTGTACAGGGGCGTATGCCATACGCCCCTGCAAATGGCGCAGAACCATAATCGCCCGTCCTCTCCCCAACCCCACAAAAATTACATCAGACATGGGAAAAACCACATAGGACGCAGGAAAAATT
>DKDC01000004.1:94720-106476 GCA_002451695.1 Prevotellaceae bacterium UBA6858
TACATCAGACCTTTTTTCAGCACTTGCAAGCATCTGAAAAACAAAATCTTATACAAGCCATTCAAAATCACGATAAAACTTTGTAATTCAGCCGGTTTGCTATTTTCCCACACCACAGCGCATATTTTGCAAGAGAAAACCGGGCGGCACGGACAGGAAAGCAAATATCGGCACGCCCATAACGCCGAAACAGGAAAAAGAGCTATTTTTGTAGTTCCTATTTTCGCGCCGCGACTTCCAAGCCGGCGCAAACAGAAAGGCAGACAATCATGGAGCAGTTCATACACGCCGCCGGCGTAAGAGTAAACAACCTCAAGAACATCACGGTTGACATACCCCGGAACAAGCTTATCGTAATCACGGGCTTGTCGGGGTCGGGCAAGTCCTCACTGGCTTTCGACACGCTCTACGCCGAAGGCCAGCGGCGGTATGTGGAGAGCCTGTCGGCATACGCGCGCCAGTTTCTCGGCAGGATGTCGAAGCCTGATTGCGACTTCATAAGCGGACTTCCGCCCGCCGTAGCCATACAGCAGCATGTGGCGCAGCGCAACCCGCGCTCCACGGTGGGGACAACGACAGAGATATACGACTACCTGCGGCTGCTGTTCGCCCGCATAGGCAAGACTATCTCGCCAGTAAGCGGCACGGAAGTGCGCCACGACACCCCCGCCGACGTGGTGAAATGCTCGCTATCCTATCCCGAAGGCACGAAATTCACCGTCTGCGCCCCGCTGAAGGTGCGCGGAGGGCGCACGCTGAAGGAGCAGCTGCTCGTGAACACGCAGCAGGGACTGACGCGCATAGACGCTGACGGCAGTGTGGTGAAGGCGGAAGATTTCGCAAACTCCCCCGATGTGGAAAAGGCTAAAGCCGAAGACCTGTCCGTAGTCATAGACCGCCTTAGCGTAAGCAGCAGCCAGGAAGCCCTGTCGCGGCTTGCCGACTCGGTGGAGACAGCATTTTTCGAGGGCGACGGCGAATGCCTGCTGCGCTTCTATCCCTCAAGAATCACAAGCCGCTTCTCCACGCGCTTCGAGGCTGACGGGATAACATTCCAAGAACCCAGCGACAATATGTTCTCGTTCAATTCCCCACTCGGCGCGTGCCCCGCCTGCGGAGGCATAGGCAAGACAATCGGGATAGACGAGAACCTTGTAATCCCCGACAAGTCGAAAAGCGTTTACGAGGGCGCGGTGGTGTGCTGGCGCGGAGAGAAGATGGGAATGTGGAAAGACGAGTTCTGCCGCAGGGCAAAGCGAGACAAGTTCCCCATCTTCAAGCCCTACCTTGACCTTACGCAAAACGAGAAAGCCATACTCTGGCACGGAAGCGAGGCCGAACGCGCACTGCCCGAAGACCGGCAGGTGAGCATCGACGCGTTTTTCAGAATGGTGGAAGCCAACAAATACAAGATACAGTACCGCGTAATGGCGGCGCGCTACCGGGGGCGCACCGTATGCCCCGTGTGCGGCGGCACAAGGCTCAAGCCCGAAGCCAGGTACGTGAAAATTGCCGGCAGGGACATCACGGAGCTTGTGGCCATGCCCATAGACGAGCTGCAAAAGTTCTTCGCAAGGCTCGAACTGACGGAAACCGACCGCAACATAGCCAAAAGGCTGCTGAACGAAATAAACAGCCGCCTGGACTACCTTGTGAACGTGGGGCTGGGCTACCTTACGCTGAACCGCGCAAGCAACACGCTGTCGGGAGGCGAAAGCCAGCGCATAAGCCTTGCAACGTCTTTGGGAAGCAGCCTTGTTGGAGCGCTCTACATACTCGACGAGCCGAGCATCGGGCTGCACAGCCGCGACACCGACCGGCTTATAAAAGTCCTGCGCAAGCTGCAAAAGCTCGGCAACACGGTGGTTGTGGTCGAACACGACGAGGAGATAATCCGCGAGGCAGACTACATAATCGACGTGGGGCCCGAGGCCGGGCGCAACGGAGGCGAGATAGTCTATGCGGGAGACATGAGCGACCTTAAAAGAGGCACGAACAGCCACACGCTGCGCTACCTGCTCGGCGAGGAGAAAGTGGAAGTCCCGCTCTCGCGCCGCGCATGGAACAACTTCATAGAAATAACCGGGGCGCGGGAAAACAACCTCAAGAACATAAACGTGAAGTTCCCCCTCAACATCCTGTGCGCCGTTACGGGAGTAAGCGGTTCGGGCAAGTCAACCCTGGTGAGGGACATACTGTATCGCGGGCTGAAGAGGCATTTCGACGAAGTTTGCGACCGCCCCGGCGAATTTACCTCCATTGGCGGGGACATCGGCGAAATATCTGCGGTGGAATTTGTAAACCAAGAGCCTATAGGCAAGTCGTCGCGCTCCAATCCCGTAACGTACATAAAGGCCTACGATGAGATACGCCGCCTTATGGCGTCGCAGCCTCTTGCCGTGCAGATGGGATATACGCCAGCCCACTTCTCGTTCAACGCTGACGGCGGGCGTTGCGAGACCTGCAAGGGCGAGGGCGTGATAAAAGTTGAGATGCAGTTTATGGCCGACCTTGTGCTTACCTGCGACGAATGCCACGGCAAACGCTTCAAGAAAGACATTCTCGATGTGAAGTTCGGGGAGAAAAACATATACGACATACTTGAAATGACGGTGAACCAGGCGATAGATTTCTTCATGGAGCACAGCCGCCCCAACATAGCGAAAAGCCTGAAACCGCTGCAAGACGTGGGACTTGGCTACATAAAGCTCGGGCAGTCGTCGTCAACACTTTCCGGCGGCGAAAACCAAAGGGTGAAGCTGGCGTACTATCTCGGAATGGGCAAGACGAAGCCCACGCTGTTCATATTTGACGAACCAACAACAGGACTCCACTTCCACGACACGAAGAAGCTTCTGCTCGCGTTCAACTCGCTTATCGACAAGGGGCATTCGATTATCGTGATAGAGCACAATATGGAAATAATAAAGAGTGCCGACTACATCATAGACCTTGGCCCGGAAGGAGGCAGGGGCGGCGGGAAAATCATCGCCGAAGGCACGCCCGAACAGGTGGCAGAGTGCAAGGAAAGTTACACTGCAAAATTTCTGCGCGACAAGTTAAAGTAAAGCCGCAAAGCGTCCCCCGCACTCAAAAAACATACAGGCATGAAACTGCGTGTCCGCCTTGACCGGAGTCAGCGGCAGGTAGCCCGCAGCAAAACATTCGCGACCGCCGTTTGAAGCGGCTTTCTCCAACGGCATACTGCCGGCAAGTTTCCGCGTTTCGGCAAGGAGTTCGCCACGGCGGCTTTTGGACAATATCCTGAACCATGCCGCGCATCCCCCGGCGGGGACTATACCGAGCGAGTTTGCGACCATTCCCATAGTGTGGCGGAAATTCATCTCCACGCATGGGAATACGGCCGTCCCCTGCCCTGTTTTGCACAGCATCATGTCAATCCCGAGAAATCCGGCATACTCCGGCACGCTGCTGTTGAGCGTTTCCATAATGCAAAGTTCCAGACTGCGCACCTGCTCCGCCGAAGCCCCTGCGATGCGCCATATATCCCCTCCGCGCAGCGAGCCTTGCGAAAGAAAGTTCCCGCCATACCCGCCGCCGGCATCGGTGGAAAACTCGGAATATCCCAAAAACTCATACGGTTTCCCCTTTTCCTTGCGGAACTCCATCGCAAAATCGGCAATTTTTTCGCAATGGCGTTGTATTTCCACGCCGCCGCCCCTGTTGCACGAGGCGCGGCACCAGTCCCGCTCCCTTTTCCCCATTCCGTTTTCGGCAATCAAAATTCCCCTGCCGCTTCCCGAAACGGGGCGTTTCAGCACACATTTCCCGAGTTTCCGGATTATCTCCTCCGCCTCCCGCTCGTCCTTGGCGAAATGCGACTCGCCGGCAAAGCGCAAGCCCGCAAGTTTTTCGCAGGAGCGCAAGTGCGGCAACAGCCTGCTGAGGAAAGCGGAACTGAAACGGCGGTTTTGCAGCCGCGACAGCATATCTATCCCATCAAATTCCACACCGACCGCAAGCCCGGCTTTCCGCGCCGTACAAGCCACGGCCCTGTCCCAGCCCCAAGGCTCAACAGCCGCGCCGCGAGCCTCGCCAAGCGAAGCCACAAGCGTCTTGCCGCGCCCTGAAAGCGGCAAGGATGAAAGAAACCTCGCACACTCCTCCACGTCAGGCACAACCACCGCATCGCACCCCATGCCCCAATACGGAAGCAGCGCAAGGTCGCGCCCTATCGCCATTGCAGCCTTTGAGGGCGTGAAGTTGTCCAAACCCGAAGCCAAAGCCTCCTCGTGGCCCGCATTGAAAATTCCGCAGACCCTTGCCGAAATCAAACCGTCTCCTGCCATGCTGCAAAGTTACCCTTTATGCCCCAGTCCGGGACCATAAGCCAGAAAATATCGGAGGCGTTCTGTGTTGTGCATACATCTCGTCTGCGCAAATGGCTTGTTGTTCAAGAAAACTGACCGCGATGCAAAACACCCTGTTTCCCACATTACACCACAGCCAAATCTCCCACGAAACAGCCGATGTTGGCAAAAACGGCGTAACCGCCTGATTTACAAAAGAAAGCCTTCATAAACAATCTTCGGCATAACGATTTGATTTTCATGTATTTGAAAGTGGTGAAAAAAGGTCTGATATAATTTTTCCTACGTCCCATGTAGAAAAAACTACATCAGACATAGTTTTTTTTATTTCAGATATAATTTCCCACGGCGTTGCCATTCGGAATATTATTCGTAATTTTGCAGTCGATTTTGCCGGAACAATAGCTTTGTTCAAAAGCAGTGCAATGGCGAATTAAGGAATTAACAACTTAATTTAGAGTAACACAAAACAAAATGAAAGAAATCACAATCAACGGAACAAGCCGCGCCGAAGTTGGCAAGAAAGCCACCCGCGAGGCTCGCAAGGCAGGTCTCGTACCCTGCGTTATCTACGGAGAGGCAAAGGACGAAAACAACGCCCCTGTTGCCGCATCGTTCACAATCCCCTATGAGGAGGCGCGCAAGCTGCTCTTCACTCCCGACATCTTCCTTGTTGACGCTGTTATCGACGGCAAGAAGCACACGGCAGTAATCCAGGACGCACAGTTCCACCCCGTGAAGGACACTATCCTCCACATCGACTTCTTCGAGGTTCACGCCGAGAAGCCCATCGTTATGGCAGTGCCCATCCAGACCAAAGGCCTGGCAGTAGGCGTCAAGGCCGGCGGCCGCCTGAACGTAACCGTGCGCAAGATTAAGGTTCGCGCAACATTCGACAAGATACCCGAGAAGCTCTACATCGACGTTACTAACCTCCACCTCGGCAAGAGCATCAAGGTTGGCGATCTCAGCTTCGAAGGCCTTGAGCTTGTAACTTCCAAGGACGTTGTGGTTTGCACAGTGAAGACCACCCGCGCCGCACAGAGCAACGCAGCAGCCGCCGCAGCCGCCGCAGCCGCAAGCGACAGCGCAGAATAAGCAACAGCATACACATGACGGGCGCGGAACATTCTTTGCTTCTGCGCCCGCTTTGTTTTTACACCGCAACACCTCACACTCATTATGGCAAACAAGAACTTTTTAATCGCCGGTCTCGGAAACATAGGACAGGAATACGAAGGCACGCGCCACAACATTGGTTTCATGATTGTAGATGCACTTGCCAAATCGGCGGGGGCAGCGTTTGAGGACAAACGCTACGGCTTCGTGGCAACCGTGCCGCTAAGGGGCAACAAGCTTTACCTGCTCAAGCCGTCAACATACATGAACCTTAGCGGAAACGCCGTGAGATACTGGCTGCAGCAAAAGAAAATCGCGGTGGAAAACCTGCTCGTGACTGTTGACGACCTGTCGCTGCCGTTCGGCAAAATGAGACTGAAGCCGTCGGGCAGCGAAGCGGGGCACAACGGACTGAAAAACATCACATCGGTTTTGGGAACGCAAAACTACTCGCGCCTGCGCTTCGGAATAGGCAACGATTACCCACGCGGGGGACAAGTTGACTGGGTGCTGGGAAAATTTCCGCCCGAACAGCTTGCCGAAATGGACGCAAGGCTCGCCGTTGCCTGCGAGGCGATAAAAAGTTTCTGCCTAATGGGGATTGACTTCGCAATGACAAACTTCAACAACAAATAGGTTATGGCAAGCTCGCGACTTGACAAATGGCTTTGGGCGGCAAGGATATTCAAGACCCGCACCCTTTCGGCGCAAGCCTGCCGCAACGGCAAGGTTACTGTAAACGGCGCGTTAGCAAAGGCATCGCACGTGGTGAACACCGGAGACAAAATAAGCGTGCGCAAACCTCCCATAACTTTCACCTTTGAAGTTCTGATGCCGATAACGCAAAGGGTTGGCGCGGCAAAGGTGCCGCAGGTGCTGCGCAACATTACGTCAAAGGAACAACTGGAGTATCTCGAAATGGCACGAATAGGGCGCAACGCGGTGCGCGACCGCGGCACAGGGAGACCCACCAAAAAGGAACGCCGCGAAATCGAGGACTATATGCTCACGCCCGAATACAGCGGCGAGGAATACAGCGGCGGCACGTTTGAAAGCGAGGACGACGCTTTCGATTTCAACCTTGACGACCTTACGGAAAACGACTGACCCACGTATTACTTGCGGCGGTCCACCTTTTTGCCCATAGCGTCAACCCAGAGCGGCTTGCCCGGGTCGATGCACACACAAAGCTTGTTCTTGTCCGTGTCCCAAACCTGCTGCATATAATTCGGCGCATATCCCAGCCTTTCCGCCGTTGAGCACATTTGCTTCTGCGCGTTGTTTTTGGATTTCAGGTTCGCGCCGCTTCCGACAGCCCAGAAACGTTTTGCAGGGTCGTTCTTCAACCACATTTCCGTCCCCTCGTCAAAATTCATTATCGAATAGTCCATAAAGCCGTACCACTGTCCCGGGGTGGTCTCTGTGGCATACGAGCCGCCCGCCGCGAAGTAATTGGGGTAATGCTCCATGTTGAAGTTTATTATGTCTATCGGCTGGCGGTAAGGGTTCTCCCCGAAGAGCGGATAATGGCAGGGAGCTTCGTCGCAGCAGTTTATAAGCGTGATTGGGTGTGTCCACACGCCGCTCGCCAGCCTGTAGCCGTTGAATGTGAACCCGCGTGTGCAGAAAACGGAACTGAGGTATTCGCCGTAGAAATGCTCGCCGCCAACGGCAAAGCCCACTCCGAAGCCCACGCACACTATGTGCGCCATATAAAACTCGAAACTGTAGTTCGACCCCTGCACTCCGCGCACGCCCACGCAGCCCTCGACGCCTACGTGCGGTTTCTGCTTGCGGTCGTACTGGTTCTTGTCGGTCGCCTGAAGCTCGCAGTTCTCCACCCAGATGCCCTCAAAGCGCGAGCCGTCAATGCACACGATGTTCTTCTGGTTGTCGGGCAGGTTCACCGACAGGTTCTTAATTGCCGCATGACCTGTGCGGTTTCCCATGCACGCCACCACGGCATACTCCTTTTTGGCGTCCAACGCCTCATAGCACCGCTTCGACACGGCAAGCGTTACACCCGTTACCTTTTCACTGGTGTCAAGAACAGGCCTGCGCCCGCACTTCTGCCCCACAATCTCTATCGAGGCCTTCACGCCGTCATAGACAGGCACGCCTATGGCGCAGCAAGTCTGCCCGTCCCCACTGTCAGTGAAGCCGTCAATCATGTATGTGCCGTAATACAGTTCCACCCTGCCGCTCACGCCGAGCGAGTTTACGGCCTTCTGTATGGTTTGCTCGTCATTGCTCCCGGTGCATACGAAATCGGCAAGCATCTTGTCGCGTTCCGACGAATTTGCCGCCGCCACGGTAACAATATGGTCGGCGTGCAACGCCACATTCTTCTGTATTCCGCTCTTGACCGCTGCCGGCGTTGAAGTTTGCGCCGCAACCCTTAAAACCGCAAGCAAAGCCAGACCTATGTATAAAAGTATCTTGTTCATTTTCGATTAAAGTATTATTAATGTTGCAAATATAGCAAAAAGTTTTAACACGCCCTCAAACCTCCCCACCCCGCCCTTTGTCGTTTTTATATCAAGCAACTAATCCACAGAACTTTACACAGTTTTCAACCATTCTTCATTACTTTCTGATTATAAACAAGTTGCATACGGCGAAAAAAGGTCTGATGTAGTTTTAATTATGTCCGATATATTTTTTCCTACGTCCTATGTAGTTTTTCCCATGTCCCATGTAGTTTTCGGGATGTTTGGGAAAGCGTGCGCAATCCTGAATATTCCCACAGCCTTTGTCGCGTTTTGTAATTAAATTCCTATATTTGTATGTTAGTTTTCTTCACAAACGAATCATGTCATGAAACCCGCAAAAATCGGCGCAACCATAATCTCCGCGCTGCTGGCGCTTGCACCTGCTGTCGCAACCGCACAAACAGACAACATATACAAGAACTTCCAGAACCCTCCCTCGGAGGCGCGTCCCCAAGTGTGGTGGCACTGGATGAACGGCAACGTGTCGAAAGACGGCATACGCAAGGACATTATGTGGATGCACAACTCCGGCATAACAGGGTTTCACTTGTTCGATGCGGGTATGGGCTGCCCGCAAATAGTGCCAAGGCTCATAACATACCTATCCCCCGAATGGAAAGAGTGCATAAAATACGCCGTAAGCCTTGCCGACTCGCTCCACATGAACGTTACCATTCCCGCATCGCCGGGCTGGAGTTGCACAGGCGGACCGTGGGTTAAGCCGGAGGACGCGATGAAGAAGATTACATGGCGCACCATGACCGTAAACGGCGGACGCACATTCAAGGGCAAACTGCCCGAGCCGTTCAACGCCAGCGGCAGCTTTGGCGACATGGACAACGGCGAGGCGAACCACATAAAACTCTACAAGGACATAGCCGTAATAGCCGTGAAACTGAACAGCGGGGACGGAGACCCCATGTCGCTAAAGGCAAAACTGTCGTGCAGCGGCGGAAACTTCACAATGGAACAACTGAATGACGGAAGACTGAAAAACGGTGAGAAGCTCACCCCCGACAACAATGGGAAACTGTGGATTGAATACACCTATCCGCAGCCGCAGACAATAAGGGCGCTGACGCTGTGCGACGGCAGCACAAGGAATATATGGACAAACGCGCTGTCGGAGAGCCTGTACCACCTTGAATGCTCCGACAACGGCACGGACTACAGGAAAGTGTGCGACATACCGCAAGGAGGGGCTTACAGGCAGACAATAAGCATACCCACAACCACCGCCAGACATTTCCGCCTTGTGTGCGACCGCCCCAACGGCTCGGGCAAGGACGCATTCAAGCACCTCTCGGAATTTTCGCTGTTTCCGTCCTCACGGGTGAACCTTGCCGAGGAACGCGCCGGCTTCACAGCCTACTCAAGGCTCAACAGCTATCCCATGACAAAGTGCGACGATGCCATACCTGCCGAAAACGTGGTGGACATAACCGGCTGCGCCGACTCGCTCGGCAACATAGCCTGGAACGCACCAGCCGGAAAATGGCAGATATACCGCTTCGGCTTTTCGCTCACAGGCAAGGTTAATCATCCCGCCTCACCGCAGGGCACAGGGCTCGAAGTTGACAAGCTCGACAAGGCGGCAGTGAACAGAAACCTCACCCACTACCTCAATATTTACCGCGAGGCGGCAGGCGGAATGCTCGGCAAGCGGGGCATAAACGGACTGCTCATAGACAGCTACGAGGCCGGCAACGCCACATGGACGCCGCGAATGGCAGAGGAGTTCAAGGCACGGCGCGGGTACGACCTGTACAAATGGCTGCCCGTTGTGGCAGGAAGAATAATCGGTTCGTCCGAAGAAAGCGAGCGTTTCCTGTGCGACTGGCGCAAGACCATCGGCGAGCTTATCACCTCCAGCCTTTACGGCGAAGCAGCAAAAATAGCCCACGACAACGGAATGCTGGTTTATTTCGAATCCAACGAAAACTGCCGCCAATACCTCGCCGACGGAATGAGCGTGAAAAGCCACGCCGACATACCCATGGGCGCGATGTGGATGCGCCCGGAAAAAGACAGGGATATGTACGCCTTCGACATAAAGGAGTCGTCATCGGCGGCGCACGTTTACGGACGCAAATTCGCAGCCGGCGAGTCGATGACCGTTGACGGCCACGCGGGCATGGCGCACTCTTTCCATCCAGGAAACCTTAAAGAGGTTGCCGACCACGAAATGGCGTGCGGGCTGAACCGTTTCGTAATACACGAAAGCGCACACCAGCCGGTTGACGACAAACGCCCGGGACTTTCTCTCGGACGTTACGGACAATGGTTCAATCGCCACGAAACCTGGGCAAAGCGCACCAAAACGTGGACTGACTATCTCGGGCGCAGCAGCTATATGCTTCAGCAGGGAAAGAACGTGGCGGACATCGCATACTACTATGGCACGGACAACTCCGCCACCGGCATTTGCGGCGTTGACAAGGTGAGCGTCCCCAAGGGATACGCATACGACTTCATCGGACCGGGCGAACTTTTGAACGAACTCGACATTAACGGCAAAGAACTCACAACACGCGGCGGGGCATCCTACAAAATGCTGTGGATATCCCCTGTGGTCTGCAAGATGAGTGTGGGCGAACTGCGCAAGATTGCAGAAATCGCAAAAGCGGGAATTACCGTTTACGGCGCAAAGCCCACGGCTGGCAACGAACTGAAATCCGACAACGGCGAATGGCGGAAACTCGTGGACGCGATATGGAACTCCGGGCTGCCCAACGTAATCACCCCCTCGCAGAACGCCAACCCCATGAAAGCGGCGGGCGTGGAAAAAGACGTTGAGTTCCCCGAAAACGACAAGATAAACTACATTCACCGCACCACCCCCAACGGCGAAATATACTGGATAAACAACGCGTCTGACAACACGGCGAAAACAAGCGTAACCCTGAGGGCGGGCGGCAAGAAGCCGGAAATATGGCATCCCGAAGACGCACGCAAGGAACAGGCATCATACAGGACAAACGGCAGCCGCACAACGGTTGATTTGGAACTCAATCCTCACGATGCCGTGTTCATCGTAATGCACGGCAAAGCCGGGGAAAACGGGCACAAGGCGGCGGAAACGGTGCAGGAAGAAGTGATGACCCTTAACGACAACTGGTTCGTGAACTTTGAGGAAAACCCCGGAGCACCCGACGAGGCAATGTTCCCGAAGCTCATATCATACACGGAACACGACAACGCGGGAATAAAGTACTTTTCCGGCACGGCGGTTTACTGCAAGGAATTCAAGATGAAAGGCAAGCCCGCGAAAAAAGCCTCATACAAACTTCATCTCGGCAAGGTTGGCAACATGGCAACCGTAATCCTGAACGGCGACACGGTAAGCACCGTTTGGCACGAGCCATACAGCGTTGACATAACCGGCTTACTGCGCAAGGGCATCAACACCCTAAGGGTGGAGGTGATTAATCCGTGGCGCAACCGCATAATCGGCGACCGCCAGCCGGGAACAGAGAAACGCCACACCTATCTTGGCTACGACAACTTCTTCGACAGCAAATCAGAACTCATGCCCGCAGGACTTATAGGCCCTGTTACAATAATAAAGGAAACGACTCTGAAATAGTTTTAGGTGAAAAGCAAAAAGCAATATACCGCGAAAGTTTAAGAAACAATAATGCCCATTGCAGCAGAAACGACTTTCACGGCTGCGTTCTGCACCGCCAAATCACTAAACGGAGATGCAAAATGAACAAAGCTGCCGCAGGAGTGGTGGAAACCGATAATAACTGCCATTTCCCCAACACCCCAAAACCTGCATCGGACATAGAAGAAACTATGTCCGATGCAGGAA
>DKDC01000004.1:106534-111829 GCA_002451695.1 Prevotellaceae bacterium UBA6858
TACATCAGACCTTTTTTCACCTCTTTCAAGTCCTTGAAAAGCAAAACGTTACAACGACCGTTTCTTGTTAATCATTTTTCTGGAAATCAAACTCTTACGAAATTGGGGCGATATTGGGGTTTCATGGGAAATGCCATCCGGAACAACGGAAACCACAACTCACGGCAGCCGGTCGTTCCTCAAATCGTCAATCATAGTGCGCTCATATTCCCTCAAAGGGAACGACCCTGCCGGATACTCGTTTTTTATCTGTTTTTCATAAAACAGGCCGCTGTCATGCTCATAGAAAGCCAATCCCGTTACACACGGTCCCCCCCCCTCCCATTTCACGGCGATATTCCACGCAATGCCATAGCCCTGCCCGCCCGAATAGCCGAGCGCGAAATCCCATGGCTCATTAAAAGGCAGATTGCCGCCGGACGTTACAAACCTCTCGCAACTTGGCAGTCCGCCCTCGTAATTGTCCAAATTGCAGACAACATTGTTGAAAGCCATTTTCCTGCCCTTGCGGTTTATCAGCAAAACTCTGTCGGCGAATGCCGCAGGAGACAAAACCGCCGCACGGTAGTCCTTGCCAACCGTTATGCTGTCAACAACCTCATATCCGCACACGGCAACGCCAATGACCGTGCAACTTCTCCGGCACAGCGCATTTTCGCCCTTGGGGGCATCAAGACGCAGCGTGTCGTTGGTGAAAATCATTCGATACTTTTGCCTCCCGACGGAACTTATTTTGCGTTTCCCTTTTTCGGCGGCAAGGAACAAACGCACCTTTTTGCCTCCAAAAGCAACCTCATAGCAATCATCCCCCGCTTGCGCAGATTTTGCCACCCGCATATCCCTTGCGGCTTGCAAAGTCAAACCGCAGCCTGTATTGCCCATGAAATCCTCACCATTGTAGAGGGCGTTGAACACCACATCCGGGCTACAGTATTCCATAAGCAGTTTCTTCTCCTTGGCCTGCACATCCTCCAAACGGTCTTGCGCGTTGCCACTCGCGCAACTGTCCTCCTCCGACCTTAACTGTGCAAGCTGGCGATAGAAGTCCTTTATAAGTTCTGTGTCATTGTCCGCCCTGTTTTCAGTTTTGCCTTTGCTGCAACAGCCGCACAGCAGCCCTTGTGCCATTATGGCAACCGCAAAACAAAAGGCGGCTTTTGCAACCGTACTTTTCATGATGCGCAAATTGTTACGGCTGTATGTGGAAGCCTCCCAGCAAATGCGCCTTGCCGCGCCGCCCCTGACCGTACAGCTTGTAATATCCCGGGGCAAGGCGCGAGACATCGACAACGCTGTCCGCCTCAATAACTTTAAGCTCGCGCCCGCATTCATCGCATATTGTCAGAAGTTTCGCGTCAACATTGCCGGCATACAGCTTGCCGGCACGCACCTTCATGCCTACGTCCTTGCTTACGGCAACAGGCGCGGGGCGGTTTACTTCCGCAATGCCGCTCTCGTTGCCAAAGCGGTCTATGGCCGTTACGCCGTAAAATATTCTGCGGCTCGCAGGACAGGCAACGTCAATACGGTATTCCGTCTCCGGCATATACGAGGCGACAAGCCGTGCGCTGTCGGGAACAACCGGGTAAGAGCCGGAGGCATATATATTATAGCGCAGCGAAGCGCCAGGCGTAGGGTCGGCCGACGGCTGCCACGAAACCCGCCATTCATATTTGGACTTCTCCACTTCCACGCCTTGCGGCGCAGTTGGGGCAACGCTGTCCTGCCACGTCATTGCGGGCTGCAACGCCGGGCGCGTGTAAAACGAATGTTGCAGGTAGTCGGCAATTCCCTTTACATTGTCCTCAAGAAAACGGCTGCGGAAATACGCCTGACCGCCAGCCCCATGCAGACGCAAAAAGTTCAGTTCGCGGGTGATGGTCTGCAAGTCCCAGTTTTTCTGCCCCTCGTCAAGGAAATAAACGCCCAGTCCCGGCACAACCACACGCCAATTGGCGTTTTCCACCCAGTCGAGCGCGAAGGGATAGAAATGGTCTCCCTTGAAATACATCATAGGGAAAATCTCGTCCATTATGCCCTCCTTCATCCACCGCTGCACGTCCTGCGCCACGGCGGTGCGTGCGTTCCAACCATACGAGAAGTAACGCGGCAGGTCATCGTGCTTGCCCACCGGCGAGCAACTTAGCATCACCCAAGGTTTGACAGCCTTTATGGCGGAATGTATCTTCCTGACGCACCGCGTTACGTTTTCCCGCCGCCATTCGCCCCTCGTCATTCCCTTGCCGTATTTCCTGAACGTGGCAGCGTCATTGAATGGAATTTCCTTTTCGGGATAGCGGATGTAGTCAAGGTGAATTCCATCAACGTCGTAGTTTTTCACAATTTCGGCGCACAGCGATGCGAGGTAATCGCCCACCGCCGGAACTCCGGGGTTCATCATCCAATGATCTCCAGCCTTGACGCACAATTGCGGCTGACGGCTGACGACGGAGCGGCGGCCTAATTGTTTCGTTACCGCAAGGCTTGTGAGCGGAAAGGCAACCACCCACGCCTGTATGCTCATCCCGCGCTTGTGGCACTGCTCCACGGCAAACTCCAAGGCATCATACCCCGGCGACACGCCCGGCTTTCCCGAAAGACAGCCGTCCCACGGCTCCAGGGCCGAAGGGTAAATCACCGTGCCGCGTATGCGCGTCTGCAAAAGCAGGGTGTTTATCCCCATTGCCTGCAAGCGGTCGAGATGTTCGCAGAGCTGGCGTTTCTGCCGTTCCACACCCGCCGAATTGTTTGCGTAGCCCTTCGGCCAGTCAAGCCCCCCGATTGTCGTGAACCAAACTGCCCTGACCTCGCGGTGGGACTGCTGCGGGACAAGCTGCGCCACAGCCGCCGCCAAACCCGCGCAGGCAAACGCCAATGCCGTTATAATTGTCTTGAATTGCATATGCCGTAGTTTTATGACCACAAAAATACGCTTTTTATGTCCGTGGTGAAAACTTTTTCTTAAATTTGCTCCAAACAATATAAGGCTTCCAAATGAAAAAACCGCCCAAAAGCGTATGGCTTCCCGCCCTGATGGCATTGTATGCCGTTGTGTTCTTCGTTTACGAGTTCTTTGTCCGCAAAGTGGGCTTTACGCCGCGCAACCTGTCGGTCATGGCGGGCGCGGCAATAATGATTGCAGCCGTTTGGTGGATAAACCGCACTAACGAAAGGCAGAAAGACAGCCCGAAAGGCGGTTCTGAACAGAGACAAAACCCAAAACAATAACAAGACGATGAAAAAGTTTATTGCAGTTGCGGCATTGTTCGCAATGATTTTCACAGGTGCAAGCGCACAGTTTGAGGCCGGCACAAAATACATCGGCGCATCCCTTTCAGGCCTGAGCCTGCAATACAGCTCAAACGAGCGTTTGCGTTTCAATCTTGACGGCGCGGCAGGTCTATTTGTAAGCGACGGACTGCTTGTGTATGCAAACTTCGGCTATGGGCACACGCGCTACACGGATGACGTTACCGCAGGTATTAACGGGCGGTACTATTTCACCCAAAACGGCATTTTCCTCGGAACAGGCGCACAGTTTGTACACTACACCAAGAGCAGCAACGACCTTATGGTGCCTGTGGAGATTGGCTACGCTTTCTACCTCAACCACTACCTCACCGTAGAGCCGTCGGTTTACTACAAGATGAGCATGCACGATTTCAGCGACAACTCGTCCGTGGGTCTGAAAATCGGCTTGGGATATTATTTCTGAAAAGCCGCGACCCGCAATGACAAAGAGGCGGCAAAACACGCTCCCTATCAACAAACGAACCCGCAAGCTTGGCAAAGCCGCCCAAGCTGCGGGCTTGCTGTTTATGCAGGCTATTGCCGCATACCCTGCACTATATGCAAGCACGCCCACAAACGGCGGCGGAGGCGTGATAACAATCTTCCCCAACAAGGAGGCGCAATACCGTATCCCCGCCATAGTGGAATGCAAGTCGGGCAAGCTTGTCGCGTTCACAGACCACCGCTACCAGTGCGACGACATAGGCGGCGGACGGCGGCTCGACATTGTTATGAAAACGAGCAAGGACGGGGGCAAAACATGGAGTGCGCCCGAGCAGACCGTGGCTAAAGGCGGGAGCAACACAGCCGCTGACTTCAACTGCGCCCACGGCGATGCAGCCACAGTGGTTGACAGGGAGACCGGCGAAATACTCATCATGTGCGCTTCGGGCGGCATAGGATTTTGGGAGTCCACCCGCGAACAGCCCATCATGGTTGGCAGATACTGCAGCCGCGATGAAGGCAAAAGCTGGACGGGGGAAGAAGTTACCCGCGACATATACGGGCTTATGCCCGATGTGAAAGGGGCTTTCTTCACCAGCGGCAGAATATGCCAAAGCAGCCGCATAAAGGCGGGAAGCCACTACCGCATATATTCGGCGCTTGCCACAAGAGCCGGAAACCGCGTGGTTTACAGCGACAACTTCGGCAAAGTGTGGAAGCTTTTGGGAGAGAACGCGGCAGAAGCGGCGCCCAAGGGCGATGAAGCCAAGATAGAGGAACTGCCCGATGGAAACATCGTGCTGAGCAGCCGTGTGAAAAACGGAAGACACTTCAACATCTACCGCTACTCCGACCAGACAACCGCCACTGGCACATGGGGCAAAGTGGCGCTCTCCCCGGCAGAAAACAACGGCATCCGGGTGAACGACAACGCGTGCAACGGCGAAATCCTGCTGGTCAAGGCAAAAAAGAAAGGCAAGCCCGCATGGCTTCTGCTGCAAAGCATACCGTTAGGCCCGCAGCGCACCAACGTGGCAATATTCTACAAGGAACTGAAAACCCCTGACGACTACGCATCGCCCGAAGCCATCGCAAAAGACTGGGACGGACACTATCAGGTGAGCCACACAACCTCGGCATATTCCACAATGATACAGGGCAGACGCGGCGGCATTTTCTTCCTTTACGAGGAAAACGCCTTCCGTCATCCCGAAACCGAAACCTCCGACTATTACGACATACAGCTGAAGAAACTCAGCGTGAAGCAAATAACCGGCAATAAGTACAAGTGATACTTTCGCCGGAACAGCAACGTCCCAATAACAAAAGGCTCAGACACCTTGCACAAAAAAACGCACAGTTTTGGCACTTGCCAAGATTGCGCGTTTTTTTGTTTTGCGGCATCTTCCCTACAAAGCTGCCAGAAATCTTCAAACCTTTGATTCATAAAGAATTGCATATTTTGAAAAAAATATTTTGCAAGTTATTACGTTTCAAAGGTTTGCAAGTGGAGAAAAAAGGTTTGATGTAGTCTGGATTATATCAGACATAATTTTTTCT
>DKDC01000004.1:111862-112272 GCA_002451695.1 Prevotellaceae bacterium UBA6858
CTACATCCGATGTAGTTTTCGCGGTGTTTTGAAAAGAGTAATCAGTTCGGGCTTTACAATAATTATAGGGGCGGTGGAAAGCGTCCGAAATGCCATTGCTTATTTTGCCACATGGAACAGCGTTTGCAAATTTTGCAATTATATTCTCATTTCGCGTTTTATCAGGCACGTGTGTGTCAGTATTTGTTTCATTTGTATTAACTTTGGCGCAAATATTCTGAGGCGGTGAACGGTTTTATGACTGGAAATGCTTTTGCCGGCAGGGCTGGAAAAGCGGGAGTTGGATGCCTGCTTGCATTCCTCGCATTCCTTTTCCCTTGTCTCACCTTGGGGCAGGACGTTCGTGAGAACTTCATGCGTTGCGACACCTGCCTTGACAGCCTCGGCCGGCACAGGACGGTTGCGGTGCA
>DKDC01000038.1:0-31839 GCA_002451695.1 Prevotellaceae bacterium UBA6858
CGAGTTGAATGGGCGCATATTTACCATATCCTGCTATTTTATATGGTTCAAAATGGTGTTTGCGATGGCTCTGGCCATAAGTGGCGGAACGGCATTCCCAACAAGTGTGTATTGCGGAATTTCTTTTTGGCGGTTATTGCCACCGGTTTGACGTTTTCCCTGAAACACAAAAGAGTCATCAAAACTCTGCAAGCGGGCCATTTCACGTACAGTCATTGGGCGGTAAGCCGAATAGTGAATGAAATCATCTGGCATTGTGCATACCGTTGGGCTTTGTCCAAGTGGGTTAAGTACGGTATAGTTTCTCTTATGGGAATCCAGTCCTTTTTCTTTCAGTTCTTTTTTCGCCTCTGCATAATCTTTATGCTTTGCGATAATCCGTAGCCGTTCACGCACTTTTTCATTCTGGCAGCTCGTCTGGTGATTGAAAAGTTCCATGTACTGATGCTTTTTCTTGGTATTCAAATCTTTGATAGACGATACGTAGAATGGGGCTTCGTCAAAAGTAAAACGATGTCCGAGCCTTCCCATCTTCGACCATTCGGAAAACAAGTGTCCTTTCTTTTCTGGCTCCCCCTGCACTCCTCTAAGGCGCTTGACCGGCTCGTATTCTTGTATAATAGCCGGAGCCTTGTATTCAGAAACCACATCGCCATTGTCAATCATATTTAAGTCCCAAAGAGCTTCATAAACTTTTACCTTATCTTTTTCTTTTACGGTACACGGAATCTCGTTTATAAGCTCCTGGTCATTACGGCAGCCAATGAATACGACTCTTTCCCTGTTTTGTGGCACTCCGTAGTTGGAAGACAGCAAGACAACAGGTTCGCTTATGTTATAAAGACGGATTACCTTCATCATCCTTTCAAGGAAATCCAATGTCTTTTTGCTGTTTGCAAATTGTTCGCGAACGAAATCAATGCATTCGTCAAAAGTGAAGGTCAGTATTTCGAGTGACTTCTTCAATGTTTTTGCACCATCTTCGCAGTCGCCATATACATCCGTTATAGTGTCAACTGCTGTCAACAAACTTTCAAGAATACTTTCATCTGATATGGTTTCAACTATGGCGTTGTAATTGCCAACAAATGTGTCATTGTCAATATGACTTGCAGTTTTCAGTTGTATTACTTGCTTGCGTATATCATCTCTATGCTTTTTGTTTTTCAAAAGCAGTAATCCATGGCGGATCGTATTTACGGATGTATCGCTCTTGCTTACGCTATAAGGCAAGTGTATTGTGATATTCCTTAGTTGCTGCTCCAAATTGGAGAAGTAGGTTTCGTACAGCTTGTCAATGTCTGCATCAGAATGTTCCATGCAAATTTTGATATACAGGCACGAATAAAGGGAGGCATCCAAAATAGACTTCAGATTTTCGTCCAAAAACGCCAACAACCCATCTAGTTTCATGTCATCCACAATGGAGCGGATCTCTCTTAATATGCGTTCCTTTATGCGGCCTCCGTCTTTGGTAAGGATGCCTTTAACGTTCTCCATGATGAAGTATTTGGGGCGCAACGCCTTTATCACTTTAAGATAATGATAGAACAAGTCATCGCGTTTGTCAAGTTTCCTCCTTCTTCCTGCAAGACTGAACGATTGGCAGCTTGGCCCACCTGTGACCACATCAATCTCTTGCCCATTAAGTCTCTGTATAAGATTGGGCAAAAAAGAATCCTCCATAATGTCCTGACGCAAAAAGTCAGCGTCCAATCCTAACATCTTGTTGTACCTTACGCGATGAGTCAGTTCGCAGTTCTCATTTATGTCGCTTGCGAGACGGAAATCAAAATATTTGTCATCGGTGTATGCTTGCAGAAACCCTTCGCTGAAACCGCCGGCTCCTGCAAAGAGGTCTAAATATTTAATTCCCTTTCTGGTGGCTGTGAATTCTTTTCTTTCTGCCATATTCGTTCATTTCTGCAAAATTACCACATGATTTTTGATTCTAACCCGGCTTTGCAAAAATAAAATATGATTAGAAAGTATATTCCCTTTTTATCGCCGGTATTTCCAAACACTCCGAAAACTGAATCTGACATGGGAAAAACTACATAGGGCATAGAAAAAATTATGTCTGATATAATTTAAACTACATCAGGCCTTTTGTCGCCAATGGCAAACGCCTGAAAAACAAAACGTTACGAGGGATTTTGTTTGCGCGGTTATTCTTTTGGCTTTCAGTGTTTTACGCGCTTTTTGATGGGTTTTGCAATTTCGTTATGGGCTTGGATGCGAAATAAATGTGCGGACAATGGGCTTTTCTTGTGTGTCTTTAATTAAAAAATTGTATATTTGCAAGGTGTTGCCCATGTAAGTCTGTAATGTGGGTTGGCGATGCGAATATGAGTGTGTAAACAATAACTAACTTTAATTATAAACGGGCTACTGCCTTTAACGACAGATTTTATGAAAAAGATTCTTGTAAACCTTACCATCTGCGCGGCGCTTGCGGCGGTTGTTTCGTGCGAGTATGACTCTCCCGAAATCAGATTCCAGCAGACCACCACCATCACAAACGACTACAGTGAGCTTGTTGCCGCCCTCCGGGATCAGACTCAGACAATTTCCCAAAAACTGGAACTTGTTGAGGATGCCATGAAGAACCAGACTCTGACCCTTTCCGAGAAAATGTCTCTTCTGGAGGTGGCCCTCGAAAACCAGACCATGACTCTTTCCGAAAAGTTGGGGCTGATGACAAGCGCCTATGACAACGGAGTTCTCAAGTATGAGGAAATGACCGGCAAACTTATAGATGAAATAAAGGTGTCCGGCACCACAACTGCGGAGAAGCTCGATGCCGTGAAAAGTGCCGTTGAGGCGCAGTCAGCAGCCCTCAGTGCCAAAATGGACCTGATAGAGAAATCCATTGCCCTTGTTGCCGAAAAGGCGGAGAAGGGCTTCGACAAGAACGCTGCGGCCACAGAACTGGTGAAGGCTGCGGTTGAGTCTCTTAAGGGTTCGCTGGAGGAGAAACTCGCGGCGATAAACAGCGTGATTGTCTCGCAGACGGCGGCGCTTTCCGAGAAACTTGCCTTGATAAAGGGGGCGGTTGATGCCGGGCTTGTGGGCGATGACAGCACGCTTGCCCTCGTGAAGTCGGCGATTGACGCTTTGAACTCCACGGCAGGGACTGCCAACGAAAAACTTGACGCCATAAGCGCGGCTATAAGTTCTTCGTCTTCCGGTCTGGCTTTGAAGCTCGAGGCAATCAAGCAGGCAATTGAACAGGGCGTGGTGGACATCAACGCCAAGCAGGACTTGATTTTGAAAGCCCTCAACAGCATCTCGTCCTACTCGTTCACAAAAGACGAACTGCTGGAAGTGGGGGACGATTATCTGTTGGTGGATGAGGCTTTCTGGAATGCCAATCATGAGAACTACGAGATGGTGAGGGTGCTGAAGGACTTGGTTCCCCTCTCTTTGCGGGCTAAGTACAAATTCTGGTTTAGCCAGCCTTCGGGTAGGTATCCTCTCTCAGGCAGTGAGCCGACAAGTTTCTACGGCCCTCTTTATGAGGAAGGGGGAATACTGCGTGCCATACAGAATTCGAGTGAGATAATTCTTGCGGCGGACTTCCAGACCGGGAGCAACAATCCCAGAACAGTCAGCAAGGAAGGGCATTCCTGCTATTACCTGAAAAAAGTGCACAGAAGCTGTTACTATGTTTTCAATGTGGCAATAGGCAGCCGGGCTGCCGGCAAGAAACTCAAAGTGAAATCCATGGGCGAGAAAGACAAATTCACGCAAGGAGAGGGGTATATTGAGTATGAATGTTGGTCTGAGGCGGTGAAAGCCACAAATGGGGTTTGGGGCTTCCCCGATTTGGAGTATCTTAAGACTGACGTCAAGGATCATTCCCGGGAGTTTATGTTAGTCGAAGACAACTAAGCCGTTTGTTCGTCATGAAAAGGTTTTTGACTGTAATATCATTTGCGCTATGTTCCGCGCTGTTCACCGGCGTTGCGGCGCAGGAGCGGGAATGCAAACCGCACTGTCCCCCTGCATGGAGCTTCTATGTGGAGGAGGGCGCGACTATGGTGCATGGAGTTGGAATGTCGGGCAAGGACGCTGCGCCGGGCATGAACATCTTCGCCGGGATAGGTGCGGGGGCTTCGTTCAGCATCCGCCCTTGGCTTCGTCTGGGAGTGAACTATGACTTCTCTAAATACGCCCGCGAGCAGCGGTTCTCCGAGTTCCAGCCTTTGGAGATGCCAAGCGGCGATGGGGAACTGTCCGAACAGTATGGCGGTCTGGCGTATTCAAAGATGTGGATGCGCTACCATGCCGTTGATTTCACAGTGGAATACAACGTGCTGAAACTTTGGGATAACTGTCCCTGCAAGCGTTTCGGCCTTTATGCGGGAACCGGCTTCGGCTGGCTTTTCGCCAAGGGCAACACCTACGACATTCTGGTGGGGCACGAGCGTTGGAGCGGGGAATACAAGGAAACTATAAACACTTGGATGAACGCCGTGAACACGCGCCATAAGTTCAATTCCGCTTATGTCCCGGTGCAGTTGTCGGCAGAGTACGGCATCAGTCCTGTAGTGGCGGTGGGCGTTAGGGGAAGCTACAAAATTCTTCTTGGCAACCACGGCGACTATGCCCCCAAGGGCATCGGCACGCTTTCGGCAGTGTTGAAGATAAACATTTCCGCTCCGTAAGGAGGCTTTTTCGGGCAGGTGGATTGCACCGGCTTCAAGCGGAAAGCCGCTGTGGGTGCAAACTTCTCTGCGACAATATAAGGTTAAGGTATGCCGTCGGTTTTTCGGCATACCTTAATTTATGCCTGTATGGTTTGCAGGGGCTGGCGTTACTGTCGGGGCGTATTGCATACGCCCCGAATTGCGCGGTTCCGCAATGTTGTTTCAACGATTTGCAATGCGTTTTAAGCGGTGGCATACAGGGCGTATGCCATGCGCCCCTACAATATATGCAATATCAATCGTTAACTAATCCGCATCGTTCGGCATATGGCGCAAAACCAATACCGCGAAAACTATATTTGATGCAGGAAAAACTACATAGGGCATAGGAAAAATTATGTCTGATGTAATTCAAATTATGTCAGACCTTTTTTCACCGTTTGCAAGCCTCTGAAAAACAAACACTTATAAAGCCAAACAAAATGTGGATAACTTTTTGGAAATAAGCGGCTTGTGAAAAACGGCGGCATTTGTGCAAGAAATCTTGCGACATGGGCGAAAACGTTTTTGCCTTGTGGGGCTGCGCCTGGCGGCGCACGGTCTTTTCCAAACGAAAATGGCAAAAACAATGCGCGGAACACGCTGTTTACTGCAAAAGGGAACGTTTGCCATGCCTAATGTGCAAAAACACGGGCGGCGATGTAGCTTTTTTTAATGATTATTATTACCTTTGCAGCCACTAAAAGCTGGTTTTTACAATAATAAATAATTAATTAATATACTGTACAATGAACTTCACCATGCTTGTAACGGCCGCCCTTACGGGTCTGTTGTTCGTGCCCTTGGTGGTAACGATAGCTGTGCTTATCGCCCCGAGGTCGTACAACGCCCAGAAGGAGGAGCCTTACGAATGCGGTATTCCCACACGCGGAAGGACCTGGATGCAGTTCCGCATTGGCTACTACCTTTACGCCATCCTTTTCCTTATGTTTGACGTGGAGACCATGTTCCTGTTTCCGTGGGCGGTAGTGCTCCGCACACTCGGAGGAGTGGGGATTGCCAGCGTATTGTTTTTCTTGTTCATCTTGGTATTAGGCTTGGCTTACGCCTGGCGGAAAGGAGCGTTGGAATGGAAATAAAGAAACGTGCCAAAATCAAGTCCGTGCCTTACAAGGATTTCAAGGACAACGAGACTTACGAGAAATTAGTTGCAGAGCTTAACGCCGGAGGCGTGAATGTTCTGGTGAAACCGCTTGACGACCTCATAGACTGGGGGCGCAGCAACTCCCTGTGGCCGCTGACTTTCGCCACAAGCTGCTGCGGCATCGAGTTTATGGCGGTGTGCGCCGCACGCTACGACATTGCCCGCTTCGGCTTTGAGGTAACGCGCAACAGTCCCCGTCAGGCCGACGTGATACTTGTGTGCGGCACCATAACCACCAAGATGGCCCCGGTGCTGAAGCGTCTTTACGACGAAATGGCCGACCCGAAATATGTGGTTGCCATAGGCGGCTGCTCCATTTCGGGAGGCCCGTTCACAAGGAGCTATCATGTGGTGCAGGGAGTGGACCAGGTGATTCCCGTTGACGTTTACGTGCCGGGATGCCCGCCGCGCCCCGAAAGTTTCCTCTACGGAATGATGCAGCTTCAGCGCATCGTGAAAGTTGAGAACTTCTTCGGAACAACCAACCGCAAACAAAAAAGACCAAAGGAGGACAAGGCATGAAACTTGACATAAGAACTGTAGAGCCTTCGCAACTGAAGGCGGAACTGCTGCGCTTGCGCGATGCGGAGAAAATGGACTTCCTCGAGAACCTCGTCGGCATGGACTGGGGCGAAGAGGGCGGTCTCGGCGTGGTTTACATGCTTTACTCCACCGCCACCGGCAAGCGCGAGAACCTGCGCTGCTCCACCGGCGACCGCGTGAACCCCGTGCTTCCCACGGCGAGCGACCTTTGGGACATAGCCAACATTTACGAGCGCGAGGTTTACGACTTCTACGGAATAATATTCGCCGGACACCCTGATATGCGCCGCATCTACCTGCGCGAGGACTGGGTGGGCTATCCCATGCGCAAGGACGACGACCCGATAAAGGAAAACCCGTTCGACGCTAAAAACATGACCAACGAGCAGCTTGCCGACACCACCAAGGAGTATGAGCTGCAGCCCGACGGAACGCTGAAAGCCAAGGATAACGTGATTTTCGACGAGGACGACTATGTTGTCAACATTGGTCCGCAGCATCCTTCCACCCACGGAGTGCTCCACTTCCGTGTGGCTTTGAACGGCGAGCTTATAAAGAGAATTGACCCGGTGCTCGGATACATTCACCGTGGGGTGGAGAAGCTGAACGAGTCGATGACTTATCCGCAGACTCTCGCCCTCACCGACCGTCTTGACTACATATCGGCCCAGCAGAGCCGCCATGCGCTTTGCGCCTGCATTGAGCAGGCAATGGGCGTGGAGGTGAGCGACCGCGTGAAGGTTATCCGCACCATAATGGACGAACTTCAGCGTATCGACTCCCACCTGTTGTTCTTCGGCTGCCTTTGTCAGGACTTGGGGGCTACGACAGCCTTCCTCTACGCTTTCCGCGACCGCGAGAAGATACTTGACATTTTCGAGGAAACGTGCGGAGGCCGCCTTATCATAAACTACAACATGATTGGCGGCGTGCAGTATGACCTGCACCCCAACTTCCAGAAGCGCGTCAAGGACTTCATCGTCATAATGCGCAAGAACATTCAGGAATACTACGACATTTTCGCCGACAATGTGATAGCACACAACCGTCTCGACGGGGTTGGTACGCTCACAAAGGAGCAGGTTATATCCTATGGCTGCACTGGTGGCAGCGGACGTGCCGCAGGTTGGAGCAACGATGTGCGCAAGCTCGAACCCTATGGGGCTTACGACCGCGTGGACTTCAACGAGATTGTGCTTGAGGACGGCGACAGCTACGCACGCCTCATTGTGCGTTTGCGCGAAATCCTCGAAAGCCTGTCGATTATAGAGCAGCTTATAGACAACATCCCCGAGGGGAACTTCCGTGAGAAGATGAAACCCATTATCAAGGTGCCTGAGGGCACATATTATAATGCGGTGGAGGCTTCGCGTGGACGCTTCGGCGTGTTCCTCGAGAGCCACGGCGACAAGTCGCCCTATCGTCTGCACTATCGCGCAACGGGGCTTCCGCTGGTTGCAATAATGGATGAGGCTTGCCGTGGGGAGAAAATAGCCGACCTTATATCAATCGGAGGTACGCTCGACTATGTGGTGCCCGACATCGACCGCTAACATGTTAAACCATACAAAACGGATATGTTTGACTTTAGTATAATAACAAACTGGTTTGACGGACTCTTGCGCTCGGTGCTTCCCGCATGGGGGGCTGTACTTGTGGAGTGCGTCGCCGTGGCGTTGATTGTGATAACTCTCTACGCTCTTTTTGCGATATTCCTTATTTATTTTGAACGCAAAATCTGCGCATTCTTCCAGTGCCGCATCGGGCCTAACCGCGTGGGCAAATGGGGGCTTTTGCAGGTGTTCTCCGACGTGTTCAAAATGCTGACAAAGGAAATCATATTCCTGAAGAACACCGACCGCGTGGCCTACATGATTGCCCCGGTTCTGGTGATTCTTGCCTCATTCCTCACATTTTCCTGCATTCCCTGGAACAAGGGTGCGCAGGTGCTGGACTTCAATGTGGGCGTGTTCTTTTTCCTTGCCGCTTCTTCGATAGGCATAGTCGGCATTCTTCTCGCCGGCATCGGAAGCCGTAACAAGTATTCGCTTATCGGCGCGATGCGTGCCGGGGCGCAGATTATAAGCTACGAACTTTCGATTGGCATGACAATGCTCACGATGATTGCCCTTACAGGAACGATGCAGTTTTCCGGGATTGTGGAAGGCCAGGCTGACTGCTGGAACATTGTCAAGGGGCATGTGCCCGCCGTCATTGCTTTCATAATCTATCTTATTGCCGGCAATGCCGAGTGTAACCGTGGTCCGTTTGACCAGCCGGAGGCCGAGAGCGAACTTACCGCCGGCTACCACACCGAGTATTCGGGCATGAACTTCGGTTTCTACTATCTGGCTGAATACCTCAACCTGTTTATTTGCGCGTGCATAGCCGCAACGATTTTCCTCGGCGGCTGGATGCCCCTGCATATCGGCGTAGAAAGTTTTGACAGCGTGATGGACATGATTCCAGGGGCGGTTTGGTTTGTTGCCAAGGCTGTGTTCGTTACGTTCCTTCTGATGTGGGAACGCTGGACATTCCCTCGTCTGCGTATTGACCAGTTGCTAAATCTGGAATGGAAATACCTAATCCCCATTTCAATGGCAAACCTCGTGCTTATGGCGTTGGTGGCGCAGTTGGGACTTCATTTTTAATTTCAATAACGATTTAAGATGATGCAAAAAAGAAGTTATATAGGAGGTATTGTTTGGGGCGTAAAGACTCTCTGCGTGGGCTTGAAGACCACCATGAGGGAGTTTTTCACCAAGAAAATCACGGAGCAGTATCCTGAGAACCGCAATGAACTCAAGATGTTCGACCGTTTTCGCGGCAGCCTGACAATGCCCCATAATGAAAACAACGAACACAAGTGCGTGGCTTGTCATCTTTGCGAAATGGCCTGCCCCAACGGTTCGATACAAGTAATTCACGAAATGGTGGAAACTCCCGACGGAAAGAAAAAGCGTGTCCTCAAGGAGTATAACTATAATCTCGGTTGCTGTATGTTCTGCATGCTTTGCGTGAACGCCTGCCCTCACGACGCTATCACTTTTGACCAGAGTTTTGAGAATGCAGTGTTCGACCGCAGCAAACTCATCCTGCGCCTGAACCATGAGGGAAGCAAGGTGGCGGAAAAAGCAGCGCCCGCACGCCCGGCAGCCGCAGCAAAGCCGGCAGCACAGCCGGCTGAAGAAAAGCAGCAACCCGAAGCCAACAGCTAAAAAATAAAGATCATGAATGCTGAATCAATAATATTTTACATCCTTGCCTTCGCGATACTCGCCTTCTCCGTCCTGACGGTTACGACAAAGCGCATTATCCGCTCGGCAATGTTTTTGTTCTTCACCCTTTTGGGTACGGCTGGACTGTATTTCCTCTTGGGGTACTCATTCCTCGGTTCTGTACAGGTGATGGTTTATGCCGGCGGTATCGTGGTGCTTTTCGTGTTCTCCATACTGCTTACGAGCGCACACAACGAGAAACTTGAGCAGTTCAAGCTCGGCAAGCTGTTCGCGGCAGCCGTAACGAGCCTTCTCGGAGCGGCCATTGTACTTTTCATAATCATCACCCACAATTTCAAGGACGCGATAACCAACCTCGTGCCCGACGAAAACACAACGTCAATCGCCACTATCGGACAAAATATGCTCTCGTTCGACAAGTACGGCTACGTGCTGCCTTTCGAGGCTGTCAGCATCCTGCTTTTGGCGTGCATCGTGGGCGGACTGGTAATAGCCCGTAAAAGATAATAAGGAGGAATAAAATGGTACATTTGGAATACTTTCTAATCCTTTCGGCCATAATGCTTTTCATCGGCATTTACGGCTTTCTGACAAGACGCAGCACACTGGCGGTGCTAATCTCGGTGGAGCTTATGCTAAACGCTTCCGACATCAATTTCGCCGTGTTCAACCGTCTGCTCTATCCCGCAGGACACGAGGGCTACTTCTTCGCCCTGTTCTCAATCGCTATCTCGGCTGCCGAAACTGCCGTGGCAATTGCTATAATGATTGCAATCTACCGCAATGTGCGCAGCATACAGCTCAATCATATCAAAACCTTGAAATGGTAGTAACTAATTTGAAAGCATATTAATATTCACATGGATTACTCATATACATTCCTGATTTTATTGCTGCCGTTTCTGTCGTTCCTGTTCCTCGGCCTGCTCGGAAAATTCTTGAGCCACCGCACGGCGGGGCTTGTGGGAACTTTGACGCTTACGGTGGTTGCTGCCCTTTGCTACTACACGGCTTACCAGTTCTTCACAACGCCGCGCACTCCCGAAGGGCTTTACCAGACAGTTACCGCGTTCAATTTCCCGTGGTTGCCGTTCTTTGTGAACGGTCTCACGTTTGACTTAGGTTTCCTTATAGACCCAATCTCGGCTGTGATGCTCGTTGTTGTGGGTACGGTATCCCTTGCGGTGCACATTTATTCCTTCGGATATATGCACGGCGAAAAGGGTTTCCAACGCTTCTACGCATATTTGAGCTTGTTTACCATGTCGATGCTCGGACTTGTGGTTGCCACAAACATCTTCCAGATGTATTTGTTCTGGGAGCTTGTGGGTGTCTCCTCGTATCTGCTCATCGGTTTCTACTACACGCAACCGGCGGCTATCGCCGCTTCAAAGAAAGCGTTTATAGTAACCCGCTTTGCCGACCTCGGTTTCCTCATCGGTATTCTTATCTACGGATATTATTGCCAGACATTCAGCTTTGACTTTGTTGGCAACGCCGACAAGATTGCCGCAGGGGCGTTCATGCTTCCTTCTGCATTGCTGCTGATGTTTGTGGGCGGTGCTGGCAAGAGTGCCATGTTCCCGCTCCACATTTGGCTGCCCGATGCAATGGAAGGCCCTACGCCTGTCAGCGCGCTGATTCACGCGGCGACAATGGTTGTTGCCGGTGTATTCCAGGTGGCGCGTATGTACCCGCTTTGGATAACCTACGCTCCCGAGGCTTTGCATATTGTGGCTTACGTTGGCGCGTTCACGGCGTTCTATGCAGCTGCCGTTGCTTGCGCACAGTCTGACATCAAGCGCGTTCTCGCTTTCTCCACAATTTCCCAGATTGCCTTCATGATGGTTGCTCTCGGTGTTTGCACGGAATACGTTACCGGCCACGAACATCCGGGAAGTGTAGGCTATATGGCTGCAATGTTCCACTTGTTCACCCACGCAATGTTCAAGGCTTGTCTCTTCCTTTGCGCAGGTGCCATTATACATGTGGTTCACAGCAACGAAATGTCGGCTATGGGCGGTATGCGCAAGTATATGCCCCTTACGCACATCACTTTCCTTATTTCCTGCCTTGCCATATCTGGCATCCCGCCGTTCTCCGGCTTCTTTTCAAAGGACGAGATACTTGCAGGCTGCTTCGCTTTCAGTCCGGTAATGGGTTGGGTAATGACTGTGATTGCGGCAATGACCGCGTTCTATATGTTCCGCCTTTACTACGGCATATTCTGGGGTGCGGAGAACAAGGAACTCCACGGTGAGCTTCATATGCACGAAGCTCCGAAGGTGATGACTTGGCCTTTGATATTCCTGGCCCTTGTAACCTGTGTGGCAGGGTTTATTCCGTTCGGGCATTTTGTAAGCGCAGACGGTATGTCGTATGACATTCATCTTAACTGGACTGTGGCAGGCACGAGCATTGTGATAGCAGTGGCTTCCATTGCTCTTGCAACCTTTATATACAAGGGTGAGAAACAGCCGGTGGCAGCGGCTCTTGCCACACGCTTCTCCTCGCTCCACAAATGGGCTTACCACCGTTTCTATATAGACGAGGTTTATCAGTTTGTAACCCACCGCATCATTTTCGCTTGCATTTCAAAACCGCTTGCATGGTTCGACAGGCACGTTGTTGACGGCATTCTCAACGGGCTCGCCTCGGGTTCTCACCGCGTGAGCTATCTCATTCGCGGTTTCCAAAGCGGCGAGATACAGCAGTACGCCTACGTGTTCCTTGCAGGGGCGTTGGTTCTCGTGTTGCTATTAATACTTTAACCCGATAAAACGTAAAAACAGATATGTTTCCATTACATTTATTTATAATAATACCGCTTTTGATGCTTCTCTTCCTTTGGCTTGCCAAGGGGGTGAACGCTGTCAGGGGTGTTATGGTGGCAGGTTCAAGTGCGCTGCTTGTCAGCTCAATCACCCTTGTGGTGATGTATCTCAACGCCCGCAGTGCAGGCGCTACAGAGGAGATGCTTTTCACAATGGACTACACATGGTTTGCTCCGCTCCACATAAACTACAGTGTGGGCGTTGACGGCATATCGGTGGCAATGCTCCTGCTGTCGTCAATCATAGTGTTTACCGGTACTTTTGCATCGTGGCGTTTGAAACCGCTCACAAAGGAATACTTCCTTTGGTTCACGCTACTTTCGCTGGGCGTGTTCGGGTTCTTCGTGTCGATAGACTTGTTCATGATGTTCATGTTCTACGAAATCGCGCTTATCCCCATGTACCTTCTCATAGGCTATTGGGGCACTGGACACAAGGAATATTCGGCAATGAAGCTAACGCTAATGCTTATGGGTGCTTCCGCGCTCCTTATGTGCGGCATTTTCGGTATATTCTACGGAGCTGGCGGTCAGACATTCAATGTCCTCGACCTTGCCAACCACACAAATGGCGCACACGCAATTCCAATAGGTCAGCAGTACATTTGGTTCCCGCTCACGTTTGTGGGTTTCGGTGTGCTTGGCGCAATGTTCCCATTCCACACTTGGAGCCCCGACGGTCATGCTTCCGCACCCACCGCAGTTTCAATGCTCCATGCCGGAGTGCTTATGAAACTCGGAGGATACGGCTGTTTCCGCATCGCCATGTTCCTCATGCCCGAGGCTGCGCAGACCCTTGGCTGGATATTCCTTATAGTAATAGGCATCGGCGTTGTTTACGGCGCATTCTCCGCTTGTGTCCAGACCGACTTGAAGTATATCAACGCTTACTCTTCGGTTTCCCACTGCGGTCTTGTGCTTTTTGCAATTCTTATGATTAACCGCACGGCGGCAACGGGTGCGGTGCTCCAGATGCTGTCCCACGGTTTGCTTACGGCGTTGTTCTTCGCCTGCATCGGCATGATTTACCATCGTGCCCACACCCGCGATGTACGCGAGTTGAGCGGACTTATACGTATAATGCCTTTCATCTGCGTATGTTTCGTGATAGCAGGTCTCGGAAACCTCGGTCTTCCCGGCTTTAGCGGATTTGTGGCTGAGATTACAATCTTTGTAGGCTCGTTCCAACAGGCCGACACCCTTCACCGCGTCCTCACAATTCTTGCCACTACGAGCATAGTGATTACCGCCGTGTTCATATTGCGCATGGTGGGCAAGGTGATGTACGGTGTTTGCACCAATGAGGCACACCTCAAGCTCCACGATGCATCATGGGACGAGAAAATTGCGATAGCAACCCTCGTGGTTTGCATTGCAGGTCTCGGCTTCGCTCCCCTTTGGATGAGCGATATGATAAGCAACAGTGTTGAGCCTATCGTGAACCACATTCAGTCGGCCACCACGCAATTAACATCAGTAACATCATTCTTGATTCCGTAAAGACATGGACTACACTCAATTTCTTTATATGCACGAGGAACTCGCCCTGTTGGCGGTTATTGTCATAATGTTCATCTACGACCTTGTGGTGTGTTCTGACCGCAAGGGCGGCAAGCCGGTGCTTAACACGGCTGTCCCTGTTGTGCTTATGGCCATTCTCACCGTTGTCAATGCCGTTCCTTGCGGGGGGGCGGCCGAGGCTTTCGGCGGAATGTACCAGTACACCCCGATGATGACAATAATGAAAACCGTGCTGAACATCGGCACGCTTATAGTTTTCCTCATGGCAAATTCCTATTTGCGCCGCGAAGAAAACCACGTGAAGCAGGGGGAATTTTACATTCTCACACTCTCCACGCTGCTTGGTATGTATCTGATGATTTCCGCAGGGCACTTCATAATGTTCTTCATAGGCCTGGAGCTTGCCTCCGTGCCTATGACGGCGCTTGTCGCGTTCGACAAGTGGCGTTCTACCTCGGCTGAGGCGGGAGCCAAGTACATCCTTGTGGCTTTGTTCTCCAGCTCACTCCTGCTCTATGGCATTTCAATGATTTACGGTGCCACCGGCACAATGTATTTCGATGACCTTGCCTGCAAGCTAGATGGCGGAATGCTCAACATTCTTGGTCTTGTGTTCTTCTTCACAGGCATGGGTTTCAAGATTTCACTTGTGCCGTTCCACCTTTGGACAGCCGACGTTTACGAAGGCTCGCCCACGGTTATCACAAGCTATCTGAGCGTCATATCAAAGGGAGCGGCGGGATTTGTGCTTCTCACCACGCTTGTAAAGGTGTTTGCGCCCATGATAAGCGACTGGCAGGAAATACTCTTCTGGATTATCATCGTGTCAATAACCATAGCCAACCTCTTTGCCCTACGCCAGAACAACATCAAGCGTTTCATGGCGTTCTCGGCAATCTCACAGGCGGGCTATCTTGTGCTTGGCGTTATCCCCGGCACGGCACAGGGCATGACGTCACTGGTGTTCTACCTCCTTGTTTATCTTGCCGCCAACCTTGGCGCGTTTGCTGTAATCAATGCAGTAGAGCAGAACAGCGGCAAGATTTGCATAAGCGAATACAACGGACTTTACAAGACGAACCCCAAGCTCTCGTTCCTCATGACGCTATGCTTGTTCTCGCTCGCGGGAATACCGCCGTTTGCCGGCTTCTTCTCCAAGTTCTTCGTATTCATGGCAGCGTTCCATTCGGGATTCCATTTGCTGGTGTTCATCGCCTTGGTCAATACAATAATCTCCCTCTACTACTATCTGATTATTGTTAAGGCCATGTACATCAATCCCAACGACAACCCTGCTGCAACATTCCGCAGCGACAACTACACCCGCATCGCTCTTGTGCTTTGCACGGCTGGTGTGCTGCTCCTCGGCATAGCAAGTTGCGTTTACGGCACGATAGACTCGCTCAGCTACGGCATCGACATTCCCGCCCTTGCCTCAAGTTGCTGCGGCAAATAAGCCGTAAATTAGCGGAGATAGAAAAACCGCAGGCGTTTAGCGCTTGCGGTTTTTGTTTTTGCGGCAGGATAAAAAAGCAAGCGGCATCTCTCTTTTGCAGGGAAATGCCGCTTGCTTTGTCTGTACTCGAAGCGGGACTTGAACCCGCACAGCCATCACTGGCCAAGGGATTTTAAGTCCCTCGTGTCTACCGATTCCACCATTCGAGCCCGATAGCGTTGCAAAGGTAACAATTTCCCGCCTCCTTGCAAAGCCTTCCATGGAAATAAATCAGGAGTAAGGCTTGGCATTGCAAAAGGTTGCCTTTATTCCATTTGCTTTGGCAATGCAAAACAGGCCGCGTTGCAGCAGTTGTTCACAAACGGTATTGCTGAAGATATGTAAAAACAGTTGCGCAAGTTAATATCCGCAACTGTTTGCCTGCGTTAAGAATATCTCCATACCAAGGCGTTTATTCCCCGAACTTTTGGGATTTGATGTTTTTCAGCAGAACGGACATTGCCTTGGGATTGTTTTCCCTGTATTCCGCCAATATATTGGCAAACCCATCGTCATCAATGTCCGAGTTGAATATGTCCGACAGTTCATCTTCAGCCTTGGGTTGCAGTTTGATGCCGCGCCGTTTCATGAGGCTTCTCAACGCAACAATGCCTTTATTGTATTCCGGTTTCGCCTCTATGAGCATACGCATTATGTTAAGGCCGGGGTCTCCTATGTGCAGCTCGTTCAGCGTTGCAATCATATACATCATTTTCGCGTCAGGGGTTGACGCGTCAAAGTTTTCCCCAATCAGCACGTTTACATCGTCGGCTTCATTGTACCGCCCCAGTTTTGCCAACGCCCGCGACTTGATATACAGCGCCTCCTGACACAGATGTTCGCCCGGAACTCGGTTCACGCATTCCAATGCCTTGCCATACTTGCCTGCATACAGGTTAAGCAGTGCCGACAGAAACTGTGCCGGCCAATGAGCCGCCGTTGACAGGGCGGAGGGCACTTTTTTGATTACGCCATAAAGGCTGTCATCGCATATAAGGCTGTCGAGAAAGCGTTTTGCCTGTTGCAGGGCTTCCTTTACGTCCCCTTTTCCCGTCTTTTCCTCCACAAGCAGCAAGTATTGCCTGGCAGCCTCATCGTAATTGCCCTTTTTCAAGAACTCATAGACAGCCTTGCCGCTTTCAATCTCGCTGTCAATTAGCTTTTGGTCGTTGTAGCCGTTGGAGTAGGCAATGATTTCGTTGTTGGTATAGGCATAGCGTGGCAAAATCTCTTTCGACAGAAACAGCCCCCCAAGAGAGCGCACGCGGCTGAGTGCCACATACAGCTGGCCGGGTGCAAATATCCCACGGTCAAGATTTAGCATAACCTTGTCGAAAGTCAGTCCCTGACTCTTGTGTATGGTGATAGCCCATGCCAGTTTCAGCGGATATTGCGTGAAAGAGCCGGCAACGTTCTTTTTCAGCCTGCGTGCGTCCCTGTCGTACTCATATTTAATGGAGTCCCAGGAGCATTTAGGTACGGCGTACGTCTCTCCGTCTTTCAGTTCCACGTGTATTTCGTCAAAGGTCAGTTTTGTTACTTTGGCAAGCGTGCCGTTTGCCCATCTGCGCTGCTGGTCGTTCCGGGTGAACATTACCTGTGCGCCCACTTTGAGGTGCAGCCTGGCTTCTACAGGCAGCCTTTTTTCCTCAAATTTTCCCTTGATGCTCCCGTCGTATGTAAATTCTCGCGAATTTATTTCCGCCAGTTTTTCCCGGTTAATGGCATCCGCCGTGCGGTTCACCGCCGTAAGGGTTATCACCATGCCGTCTCCTTCGGGCTTGCAAACACGGCTGTTAAGCTGCGCTATGTCTTCCGGGGTGATTTTGTTCATGCGCACATTTCCCAGAATGCGGAGGAAATCCCCGTCTTCCTGTCTGTACACTTTTTGGAACTCTATTTTCACAAGGCGCATTCGCTTTATGACATTTGCCTTGTAAAAGAAGAAGTTTTCCGTTTGATACATATCGCGGAGCAAATCCGTTTCCGCCCCTTTTCTTACCACAGGCGGCAGTTGGAACATATCGCCGGTGAAGATGATCTGCTTTCCGCCGAATGGGGCGTTTGTGCGCAACACCTTGCGTATTGTGCGGTCAATGGCGTCAACGGTGTCGCAGCTGACCATTGAAACTTCGTCTATGATTATCGTGTCGGCGTGGCGCAAAGCGGCGGCGTGTTCCATGTTCATGCGTCCATACACGTCTTCGGTGCACACTCCCATCGGAAGCCCGAAGAAAGAATGTATTGTGTCCCCGCCTGCCAAGATGGCCGCCACTCCGGTTGGCGCGAGCGTTATGAACTGTTTGTTGACCGTTTTCTGCACCTTGCGCAGAAAGGTGGTTTTTCCTGTCCCGGCGCGCCCTGTCAGGAAAAAACTGCTGTTCGTGTTTGCCACCAGCTCGCAGGCCAGCTCCTGCTGTATGTTTTTCGTGTCTTTCATTGTATGGTTCATGCTTGTTTCTGTTCTATTGCGGGGAGAATTTGCTGTGTGAGCATGGCGCTGTAGTCTTTGTCGAGAAAGTCCTTGTAGCATGAGTCTGTCAGGCGTTTGGCTTCCGCGTCAATGTTTTCGGAGTCCATGTGAATGTTTTGCGTCTTCAGCACTCCGGCAAGAAAATCCCGCATCATCCCCTGCGTTTCCATGCGCACGAAATCCTCATTGCGGAAAACTTTGTCGTAGTCGCGCTTTTGTATAAGCTCCACCTTTTTCCCGTTGAAAGCGTAAAGCTCTATGCCGTCAATGTAGGTCCAGTTGTGGTAAAGCCCCACTTTTTCCACAATGGCCACGCGGTTGCAGAAACGCACGCCCTTGTAGTATCTGTTGCCATTTGCGCTTTCGTATTCGTCGCAGATGAACATTTTCTGGCTGCTGTCCCATACGGGCGTGCAGGCTCTCGGGTTGCCGAATGCGGGCAGAATGTTGTCGAACAGGTTTTTGCTGATAGCCTTGTTTAGGTTTGCCATGGTATTACTGTATTTTCAGGTTATTTGTTTGTTGTTTTACGCCAGGCATTTGCGCCTGGTCTCTTCAATCATTTCCCTTGAGAACGACAGCAGTTGCTGTTCCGGGACATACGAGCCGAGGCTTTTCGCCTGCGCTTCAAGATAGTTTTTCAGCATGATGATGCTTTGCTCTTTTGCGAAACTCTCGTTGAAGAGTTGCCAACTGCATCCGCCCCATGACTTTTGGGCGATGATTTTGGCTTCCTGACCGTCCCAGCAGAACAGCTTTATGCCGTTCAGGAACGTGTGCAGGTATCCTATGCCTATTTCGTAATATACCGCCAGACGCTTCGAGAGGCGTATGGCCTGGAAGTATGTGTTTCCAGCCCCGCTGGTGTAGCCGAGTGTCAGGAACACATTCTTTTCGGGATTGTATGTTACGTGGTCGCCCGAAAGTGCGGGAAGGGCCTTTGCGGCGATGGCGGTGAGTGATGTGGATGTTGTGTTTTTCATTTTTTCTGTTTTATTGTTTTACTTGTTTTTGATTACGATGCAAAATTATGAATGCTTTTTGTTCCTGCCAAGGCTTTTTCCTAAAATACAGGTTCCTGCCGGTTTGGAACCATTTGCCTGTTTCAGGCGGGCAAATGGTGTCCGGCTCACCACCCTGTGCAGTTTTGCAGCTTTCTTATGTCGCCCATGCTTTTGCTTGCCGAACGGCGCAGTTGGTAGTTGGCAAACATCCCCTCCGTTCTGCCTACATTTTTGCGTGTGGTCTGTGCCATGCGTTTTTCCACAATGCGCCGCAATATCCGCTTCTGCACGTTGTATGATTTTTTGCTGTTCCTTTCGTTAAGGCTCAAAAAAATGCCGTCGAACAGCTCCTCCTCGATTTTGCGTGTCGCCATGCGGCATGCCTCCATTGATGCGGCTTTCTTGTATGTCGTCCCGGTTGCAACCCATGCCCAGTTCCGGACAATCAGGCGGCGGCTCTTTGCCTCTTTTTCCTTGTTGTGTTTGCGTTCAGTCTTCACAGTGTTGCTCTTTTCTTTCATTTTTTTGCTTTATCTTGTTCCCGCCATTTTTTGCAGTGCCGGCCGCCGTGGCGGTTTCGGTGTCCGACGGTGCAAAAGTATGAAGCCCCCTTTGTGTGTGCAAGTTTTTTTTCGGCAATATAGGTTCTCGTGAGTTTGGAACCATTAGGACGCCCTCGAAAAAGGCGTTGCGGCCTCTGCCGGGGAAAAAGAAGCCGGCATATACAGGCTGGTCTTGCGCCTTGTCTTGGCAACTTTTCCCGAAAACAATGGCAAACAATGTAACCGTTTGAACATCAATGAATTGTCAACATCTTAGTGTTTGTGTACAAGCGTTTTGTTTTTCAGGGCGTTGAGAGGCGGCAAAAAAAGGTCTGATGTAGTTTGAATTATGTCTGATATACTTTTTTCTACATCAGACGTAGTTTTTTCCATGTCCCATGTGGTTTTCGGGGAGTTTTGAAAGGGGGGGCAATGGATTAGTGTTGTCCTGACGGCAGAACGGACAATTGCACCTTTGTTCCAAAACAAGGACACCCCGGCTTTGTGCACCTGGCAATGAAAAGCCTCAGCCATATTCAGGCAGCACATTCACACAAATTCCCGACCACCCCGGAAAACCTGTTGTAAGCTTTTTGGGGGTATTCGTGCGTGTGGGGCGGGCCTAAGTCTTAAATGTGCAGTAGCGGCACAATGACCATATAAATATAAAATAGTATCACAAAGATTAACCCAATAGGCCAGCATAATATGCTTACTATTTTTTCCAGTATGGTCTTTATCTTTTTCATCTGCTTCAAGTTCCCTTGTGTTTCTAATGCGTTGTAATGCCCTCTCAAAATGAGGGCTTCTACAACACATGGCAAGATGAAGATTGCTCCTTTTATGTTGTAATACCCTCTCAAAATGAGGGCTTCTACAACGGCACGGTGCTTGAGTCCGACCTTGCAACGTTGTAATACCCTCTCAAAATGAGGGCTTCTACAACAGCGCATCACAGAACTAAGAACGTTCGTCAAGTTGTAATACCCTCTCAAAATGAGGGCTTCTACAACAGACAATGGAAACAGCGAAAACAAGACTTTGTTGTAATACCCTCTCAAAATGAGGGCTTCTACAACTTGCCTCCTTATCGCCGCCATGTCCTTGCTGTTGTAATACCCTCTCAAAATGAGGGCTTCTACAACTGGCTTACAATATATTACGAACGATTGCGAGTTGTAATACCCTCTCAAAATGAGGGCTTCTACAACTGAGTTGACTTGAACACGTCTATGCCCTTTGTTGTAATACCCTCTCAAAATGAGGGCTTCTACAACTACATATCGCCCTGTATGTCAACGTCATCGGTTGTAATACCCTCTCAAAATGAGGGCTTCTACAACGCGCATCGCCGCACACCAGCGCATCGCCGCGTTGTAATACCCTCTCAAAATGAGGGCTTCTACAACTACACGTAAGACTTGCGGAAATCCTGCCGCGTTGTAATACCCTCTCAAAATGAGGGCTTCTACAACCACCCTAACACTAGTAGAGCTTTCAAAAGAGTTGTAATACCCTCTCAAAATGAGGGCTTCTACAACTCGGGGGAATGCCTTATGATATCGCCGTCCAGTTGTAATACCCTCTCAAAATGAGGGCTTCTACAACCATACCGAGAACCGCCACGAGCATTGTTTGTTGTAATACCCTCTCAAAATGAGGGCTTCTACAACAGGATGAAGATGTTCCTGCACCTGCCGAACGTTGTAATACCCTCTCAAAATGAGGGCTTCTACAACTTTTCTTTGGCGGTTTTCTTTTTCTTGTGTGTTGTAATACCCTCTCAAAATGAGGGCTTCTACAACTTGCAGCAAATCCCGCGTCTGCCTCCACAAGTTGTAATACCCTCTCAAAATGAGGGCTTCTACAACACGATTACTGTAACGTTTTTATAATCAAAGTCTTTAATGTTTTTGATTTCCATAAAAACGCGTTTTGACTAAAAGTAATATTCATTCGGATGTAAAATTAGGGAAAATGAGTGTATTGGCAAAGTCTTTTGCTTTTATTTTTTGAGAAATTCCCCGATGCCCGTGAAAAAAGAGCATCGGGGAATTTCTTGTCATTTCACTATGGCGTATCTGCCGAACATATCCTTCATGTTTTGGGCTATTTCGGGCAGGGTGGTTATCTCCACTATTCCGCTTTCAGGGTAGGAGTTGTGGTCGAACGCGTTTCTTATCTTGCGCAATATATTGCTTTGCCTGTTGCCAAGGTTTCTGTGCTGCGTAAGTTTGTTCAAGATTTTGTCGAAAGACACGTAGGACATTTCTTCGGAGGCGCCAAGTTCCGGGTATTTGGCGAAGGCCCACTTTTCCAAATCAAGTACAAGCTTTACCACTTGCGGGCGGCATTGGTCGTATTTGTTGAACTCGGAGATGAGGTCTTCTTTCTGCGCGGTGTTTGTGCCTATGAGTTTCATCAGACAGCCAATGCGCCTGTCGTTCGCCAGTGCGTGGAAATCGCCGTAGTTCTTGAGTTTCATTCCTCCAGACTCTATGGTGTACTGTTTGCCGCCTTTTTCAAAGGTGAAGGTCATTGGCATTGTTTCTGACAGGATGCCCTTGTCGGCATCGGGCATGATGTTTTTGAGCTTGAAATCCTTTCCTTCAAAATCGGCATGTTGGGTAAAGGCTTTTTTCGCCAGCATGAACAGCATGGCGTCCTGCACTTTTTGGCGGCGTATGGCCTTTTCGCATTTCTGGTAGTCGTTGCGGCTGCCGCTGAGGCGTTTTGCAAGTATTTCGTCAAGCACATTGTCCGGAAGCCTTTTGGAATAGCCGCAGCCTTGGTTTTTCCTCGCAGCCCATTTGCGGTAGCTGCTTGTCCGCCCTTCGCGTTCGCGCCAGAGTTTTTCCCTTTCCTCCACCGAGGTGAACATATGGCGCAGGCCGTCCTTGGAATCGGTTTCGCCCATAAGCATGTCCATATAGCGGTAGTTGCGCTTCCATGCGTAGAAGTTCTGGAAATCGTCGGCCAACACCCTTTTCATGTATTCCCCGATAAGGAATGTTACATTGGCATTGTCAAAATCCACATCTTTCATCTCGGGCAGCCCTTTTAGGAAAGCTTTTATGTCTGCGTCAAACATTTGGCGCGGCAGCTCAATTGCCAGGTTCTGGCTGTTGCCGTATGTCTGTCCCAGATATTCCTGATTGGGCTTTTTCCATTTGTTTTGGTTTCTGTTCACGAATGGCACGCTGGCGGTTTTGCCGCTTTCAATGTCCTTCGTCAAATTGGAAAGGTAGCGTTTGCGTTCCCTAAGGTATTTGTCGTAGAACTCTATGGTGTTCTTGGGCAATGCCGATGCGAAAACTTTGTATAGGAAAGGGTGGGCGTTAGGGCTTTTGCCGATGAGCCTTGCTTTTTCAAACATTCCCCTGAACTGCTGTTCCGCCTCCGGGTTGCCGTTGCTGTTGTATGTTGCTATTGCCGCTTGCATTACCCTGTAGTTTAGCCCGGTCATTTTGTCGCTTCCGTCTTCGGTGGTTGCAGGTTGCAGCTTTACAATGTCCTTTGCGAGGAAGTCGGCAAGCCTTCCGGTGGAAATCTGCCTGAAGTTCGGCTTCCCCATTTTGTTGTCGTGCGAGCTTATGCCTTTTCTGTCCTCTTTCAGCCGTTCCAGCCGCTTTTCTGTGTCCGCGAGCATTTCTTCCACCGTATTCTTGATGAAGGCGTTCACGTTTTTGGCGTGCGCACAGCCGTTTATTGCGTCAATGGCTTTTTGCGGAAGATTCCAGAGTGCTATGCCGAAGCTTTCAATGTTTTCTTTGGTGACGGCGTCATTGCTCATTGCCTCGAACAGTTTCATGTATTTGCCGTACACCTCTTTTATGCGCTCCTCTGTTTTTTTGCTGCCTAAAAGCAGCATGTGGAAAGCCAGCGCGGGTAGTTCCAGCGTGCTTATCCTGCAGGCGGGAACGTCCTTGGCCACATACCATTTGCCGCCATACTCTTCTATAAACGGCAGTATGCAACTGTCGGTGAACTGCATTTCCACCTTGTTGTTCTCCAGAATGTAGTGGGAGTAGGTATCGACTACATACGGGTAGTTTTCCGGGTTGCCGTCATCGCGCCTTACGTTTTCAAAATCACGTATGCTGATGCCTGAGTTTGCAAATTTACCGTCTTCGCTTTTGCGTTCGGCCTCGATTTCGTCTATGCGCCCGTAGCCGTTAAGCTGGTGTTCTATGACCCTTACGCGCGTTTGTCCGTCAATGCAGTTTTTGGCGGCGTTGAACAGGTAGCGCAACTTGCCCATGTTTACATGGAAACGTATGCCCTTGAACAGTTTGTTGTAGTCAATGTATTGCAGCAGCAACTGGGCGAAACGGTCGGAACTGCGCATGAGCAGCACTTCGTTGTGGTCGTCCGAAATGGTTCTGAACCTTGCCTGCTTGTCTGCCGACAGGGTGTCAAACAGCTCCTTGGGGCAACGCTTTGTTTCGTTGAGCATATCCATTGCCACCGACATACCGTCTTTTAGGGAATGAATGCGGTCTTTGGGAAGCTTTATGCTGTGTATCCCCATGGAGCGGCAAATAATCCTGTGTTGTTCCGAGTTGGGCTTGTATGTGGAGAATATGGACAGCTTTGATATAAACAGGTTTACATATTGCTTTTCAAGGAACAGGCATATTAGCAGTGCAACTCCAACGCCCGACAAATGCAGTTTCTTCGCAGGGTCGCCGTTGTGCGACTGCAAGCTAAGGAAGAAATCCAAATTGACGGTGGCTTTCCTTTTCCCGTCATCCCCTCTTGTCTGCTTGTATCGGTTGTCCTGTATAAAGGCAAGGTCTTCTGTGCTGTAAGAGTATCGGTCTTTCATGTCCCGTAACGCCACGGTGTAATATTCGTTTACCATGTTGGCAAGAGGCTGCTCGTTTTTCAGAAAGAGGTATTCTTCGTTCTCGCTCAGACTTTTGGTCATGAAGTGCGCAGTTGTGTTTCTGTAGTTCTTCAGAACTCTGAAAACTTTGTCAAGCACAAAAAACAAATCCCGGCTGTTTACTGCGAGTCTGTTTTCATTGTATTTCTTGTTGGAGTATTCCCGTTGTCTTTCCGCCATTATTTTCAGGAACGGGAAATAGAACTGCAGTTTTTCCATTACAAACAATGTGGTTTCCGGGTTGTTGTCTGTTTCGTAAGCGGCATTTTTAATGTGCAACATGACAGGATGCTTCCACAGATCTTCTTTATAGGACTCGCTGTTGCCTATGCAGGCAAGTTTCTGGATGTGGTCAAGCACTGTTTGGGCGTTCATCAACGCCATTACGGCGTATGTTCCGAATTGCTCTTTGTAGTTATTTATCAGGTCAGGAATTTTCATGACAAATATGTTTTATATAGTTCTTTATTAATTGTATGTGCCAAATTCAACAATGCAAATATAGTGTGTTTGCGTATTATGGGCAAGCGATGTATGTTCTATAATGGTTCCTGTGTTTAGGAACTATTGTCGGTTGGGCTGTTTTTCGTTTTCCGGAGCGTTGCGCTTGTAAAGTTTCTGCATGGCTTCAACTTTGTCTGCAAAAATCTTGCGTACATATTCGGGGGCGATGATTTCCAGTCCGTCTCCCATTTGCAGTATTCTGCCGATGAATTCGTTGTTAACTTCAATGTGCACTCTGAAATCGCCGTAGCTGCCGTCTTTGTGCTCTCCGTATGGAACAATGCATGTCTGGCTGTGGTGCATCGGCTTGGTTTCGGTGAGTTTGTAAATGTTTAGGCTGTGCGCACGTATCAGTATGTCTGTGGCTTCGTTCCCGGCTTTGTGGCTAACTCCGATGATGTCGCTGAAGAAACTGCTGTAAAAGTTCGCCGGTGCAGACTTGAAGGGCACATCGTACAATTCGCGTGGCTTGGCGGCTATTCTGTCCAAAGCTATGTTGAAAGCCCATTCCGGCTCTTTGCCTTTGGCGTGTCCGAGCAAGTGCCACCTGCCGTTGTATTCCCTTAGATATTGCGGGTGGAATACCAATTGCATTATTTCCTCTTCATAGGGCTTGTATTCTATGGCAAGAACTTGTTTGCGTTTCACCGCCTCGTAAAGGAACGGAAGCAGTTCTATATTGGCCAGAACCATGTTCATGCTGGAGGTCAGCAATTCCCCGCCTTTCTGTTTCCTTGTTTTTATTTTCAGCAAGTCCTCGCATCCGTTAAAAAAATATTCAAGCCATGACATGGGGAAAAATCCGGAAGAATCCTGGCAGAATTGCCAATACAGCCGGATGTCGTTTACCACTTTTGCGTTTATCGTATCTGCAAGCGGGTTGCTGTCTTTGCCTGTATATTTGTAGTGCCTGTTGCGGTTGTTGCCTTCGTGTATTATGCTTTCCTCTCCGCTTTGCGCTTTTATAGCTTTGCATACGGCGGGAAAGGCTTTTCTCAGTTCGCCGTAGCCGTCAAGTTTGCTGATGTTGGTTTTAAGCTCTTTTGCGGATTTCAGCCCTCTTGTTTCTGCCATGACATCGGCATAGGTAATCCACTTGTGGCTTGTAAGCAGTTTGTATGCCGCTTGGGCAAATGCTGCGTATAAACTGTCTCCGTCAAAAATATTGCTTCTGCTCATGGGTGGTCAGGAATCGTGTGGGTTAAGCTATTTTCACAATATGCTTTAATATCGGTTCTGAATGTATTGATTTGATTAATTGATGTCTTTTGAAGTTGGGTTATTATATTCAGTAATACGGTTATGCTTGAAAGCAAATATAGTGATATTAATTGAAATATTATGGGGTTTTCATGAAAAGTTGTTTGTCTGTGCCGCTTGCGTTTGGGTGGGGAGGGGCGGTTTTTCGGGGTAAAGTGTTAATTTTGCACCTTGAAATTTGAAACATGGCTGTGAGGGTAAATTCTAAATACCAGCTTTTGCTTTATCTCGGCATCCTCAGCACTTTCGGGCCGTTTGTGATGGATATGTACCTTTCGGCGTTTCCGATGCTGGCGGGGCATTTCGCCGTGCCGTCGTCCATGGTGCAGCTCAGCCTCACCTCCTGCACTTTCGGTCTCGGCATTGGGCAGCTTGTGTTCGGCACGGTGAGTGACAGGCTTGGCAGGAAGGCGCCGCTGATGTTCTCGCTCGTGATGTTCATGCTTTCCACTTTGGGCTGCATATTCTCGCCCACGATTATGGTGTTTGTTGCCTGCCGCTTTGTGCAGGGGCTTGCCGCGAGCGGGGGCATTGTGCTTTCGCGCTCAATTGCCGCCGACAAGTATGGCGGCAGGACGCTCGCCAATATGCTTGCCATTGTGGGCACGATAAACGGCGTGGCCACGGTGGCTTCGCCTGTGTGCGGCGGCGTAATGACCGAGGACGCGGGGTGGAGGGGCATTTTCTGGTTTCTCTTCGCTTTCGGCTTCGTGCTTGCCGTTTGCACACTGAAGTTTGACGAGACGCTTCCCAAGGCGGGGCGGCAAACCCTGTCGCTGCGCGATGTGGCGGGCAGGTATCTGCGTGTGGCGGGAAACAGGGCATACACCGGCAGCGTGGCACAGTATGTTCTGGCCATGGCGCTTTTGGTTGTGAACCTTTCGTCCGCGCCTTTCATAGTGCAGCTCCATTATCATATGTCGCCGGGGGCGTTCAGCGTGGTGTTTGCGGTGAACGCCATAGCTTTGGCGGTGTCGGCGGGCATGACAGCCAGGTTCCGCACCATGCAGCAGGCTCTCGGCCTGGCGGCAAAGGGCGCACTGCTGTTTTCCGTGCTGCTCGGTGTTGCGTTCGGCGTGGGCTGCGGATTTTTGGTTTACGAATGCCTTGTGTTCTGCATATATCTTATGATTGGCATTGCCATAACATCGTCGAATGTGCTGGCAATGGACAGCGAGCGCGGAAACGCGGGCATTGCCTCCGCCATATTAGGCGGCATGGCTTATGTGGCGGGCGGCGTGGTTGCGCCGTTTGTGGGGATGGGCGGGAACATAATGGCGAACACTGCGTTGTTTTTCATTGCCGGCTCGCTTTGCTCGTATATTCTCTGGAGGTTTTCAATGGCGCAAAGCCAAAGCCGGGAGAATTACATTTGATGTAGGAAAAACCATGTCCTATGTAGGAAAAATTATGTCTGATGTAATTCAAATTACGTCAGACCTTTTTTGCGCTCTATGCAATATGCTGGAAAACAAAAGTTTATATAAAATTGCAAGGGCGGGCGCAAAATGCTGCCTAACAATGGGTTGCGTGTTTTTGTCGTGCAACGCACAAACCGCAAATGCAAGAGTGGGGCTGGTTGTGAATGGCGGAGGTTTGGGGTGGCCGGGAAAGTCTGCGGAATGTCAGATGCCGAACATGGTTTCGAGCAGGTGTTTGCCTGTGCTGGTCTTGAACACCTTGCTTTCAAACGTCCTTATCCCGCTTTCCGACACGCCCTCCTCAAAGGCGTTTACAAGGAAGTCGGCTTCGAGAAGTATCTGCCAGTCAATGCCTTCAACGTTTTCGTATGTGTGGTGGTGGGCTATCAGGAAGCATACCCTTTCGGTTTGCGCGGCGGTGTAGCCGCCGACGGCTGCGAGCAGCTTGCGCGCTTCTGCGGGGCCCTCCTGTTCCTGGTGCTTTCCGCCGCAGTCGCCGTACTTGCTTTCGCATACGTGTATGCCTATGTCGTGGAGTATTGCCGCAGTTTCGAGAATGAAAAGCGTTTCCCCGCCAACGTTTTCAAGTCCGGCTATCGTTGCGGCGAAGCTGTGCACCTTTATGAGGTGCTGTATGCGTGCAGCGTCCCCCTTGTCGTATTCCGTCATTGCGGAAATCAGCCTTGCGTGCCTTTTGTCCATTCTGGTATGCTTTTACACGGCGAAGAAGTGGCGGCTCGCGCGCAGCAGGTGGCGCACTGTTGAGATAAGCTCCTGTGTTTCCTGAAGCGTGTTGAGGTAGAGGATTTCTATGCGCAGGTTGCCCTCTTCCGACTGCATTCTGAGCATCTGGCGGTCGCGCAGGGCGGAGAGCGTGCGGCGTGCCTCGTTGGCCTTTACCATGAACAGGTCGGCCTTTTCGAAATTGCGGTTGTATATCATGCTTCGTGCCTCGTCTATGGTTTCGAGCGCGACTTTTTCCACAGGCTCGAACTCGTCGATAAGCGTTTGCGGCAGTGGCGTGAAGTTGTTGTCGATATGTTCGAGACAGGGGTCGGAAATGCGCTTCAGGCAGTAGATGATTTGCGAAATGCTGTTGCTGCCCAAATGGAACCACGTGTTTTTCTCCACAGCGGTGAGGTAGTCGATTTTGCGCATTCCGATGAGTTCCTTGCGGCGCATCTTTTTCCAAAGGCTCTTTTCGAGGTCAAGGTCGTTTGCGGCGCGGTGGAGCGTCTTGTAGTCGTTGTTCTTGAGACCGTTAATAATTTGCAGGTAGTTGTTGCGAGCGAAGTCGAGAACCTCTGTCTGGTTTGTCTTGATGTGCTCGCCGAGAAGTTCGCGTATCTCGTCCTTGTCGGTTGCCTTTATCAGCTTGCGGAACACCTGGTCCTTGTTCTCGTTTGCCTCGTGTTTTTTGAACACCCTGTTGTTGCGTATTATTATCAGCACCACCAGGGTTACGGCAATGACCATTGCCACCGGACCTACGTAGAACATGAACAGCGACATACAGAAGCAGAGGATGAACGCCGCGCCCGCCGTGATGAACCAGCCGCCTATCACCGAAATTACGCCCGTTATCCTGTAAACGGCGGTGTCCCTGCCCCATGCGCGGTCGGCAAGCGAGCTTCCCATAGCCACCATGAACGCCACGTAGGTTGTTGACAGCGGCAGCTGTAGCGATGTGCCTATGATAATGAGCAGCCCGGCAAGCACGAGGTTCACCGCAGCCCTCACCATGTCGAACGCAGCCCCGTCGGGAAGCACCGCGTCATCACTGTCGAAGCGGCGGTTCACCCAGTTCTTGACCTTTGCGGGAACCCAGCCGCTTACGGTGTTTGACAGGTTCATTGCGTTGCGCACGGTGGAGCGTGCGATTTTCGACGAGCTGAATATTTCTTCGCCGGCGTCCTGCCTTGACAGGCTCACTGACGTGTTTATGACCTTCCGCGCCTTTTTCGAGGTGATGAGTGCGAACACCATTATAGCCCCGGCGGCAATGAGGAAGTAGATAGGCGTATGCGCCGTTTCGTGCAGGCGGCTCACGCAGAACTGCGAGGGGTCTCCCGCGCCGGCATCCAAGTAGTATTGGTATGACGACAGGGCCGCGAGCGGAACACCAATGAAGTTTACAAGGTCGTTGCCGGCAAAGGCCATCGCAAGTGCGAACGTGCCGAAAAGCACAATGACACGGAAAATGTTAACCTTGAAAGCGTCGAGAATTTGCGACAGCACGGTGAAAACCGCGAGGCATCCCCAGAGAATTGTGGCTTTGTGGGTTTCAATCATGTCGCGCACTTCGGGGGTCATGAACGACGATTTCCCAAATCCCGCAACGAGCAGGAAGTACATGATTGCCGTAATCGACACGCCCCCGAATATCCCCACTGCCCAGCGGCTTTTGTTGCGGTATTTGAACGTGAAGACCGTGCGGGTAATCCACATCACCACGAGGCCGAACACAAAGGCTATCGCCACTGAAAGGAAAATGCCGAGGATAATTGAGAGGGCCTTGTCGGTGTTTATGAGGTCTGCGTAGCTTAGCGCGGGGTCGTGCATAATCTTCACTATGGCCAGCGCGGTGCTTCCGCCGAGAAGTTCGAAAACCATGGACACCGTTGACGAGGTTGGCATCCCGAGCGTGTTGAATATGTCGAGCAAAATCACGTCGCTGACACCGACGGCGAGGAATATGCAGATGACTTCGTTGAAATAGTAGTAGTCGGGATTTAGAATGCCGTGCCGCGCGATGTCCATCATGCCGTTCGATGTTATCGCCCCGGTGAGAATCCCCACTGCCGCCACGGCGAAGACAAGTTTGAGCTTTGAGGCTTTAGAGCCTACGGCCGCGCTGAGAAAGTTGCCGGCATCGGTTGAAACGCCCGCCGTAAGGTCGTAGCACGCCAACGAAAAAATGAAGATTATTACGCCAAAATATAGATATTCCATTGAGGAAGGTCTGGGTTTACGGACGCAAAGTTAAAAAAAACCTTTATAAAAACAATGTTTGCCAACCGTTAAATCGCGCGCCGCCCTCCTGCCCCGAAATAAAACGTTATATTTGCAATGTTTTATAGTTTTTGAGTTTAACCGCACAACTGTTCTTGGACACTGTTATTATGTATTATGAACATCCTCATTAAGGGCGACAATATAGATGTACTGAAATTTCTCATTGAAGAGAAAAAACTTGCAGGGAAGGTTGACTTGATATACACCGACCCGCCTTTTGCCACAAACTGCAATTTCACCATCACAAACGGCAGGGCCGCCACGATAAGCAATTCCGCAAAGGGCGAGGTGGCTTATTCCGACAGGCTGCTCGGCTTGGATTTCGTGGAGTATATCAGGAGGCGCGTGGCGCTTATGCGCGAGCTTCTTTCCGACCAAGGCTCGATATACCTTCACACCGACTACAAGATTGGACATTACATAAAGGTCATGATGGACGAAGTGTTCGGAATGGGGAATTTCAGGAACGACATAACAAGAGTGAAGTGCAACCCGAAGAACTTCAACCGCATAGGCTACGGCAACGTTAAGGACATGATACTCTTCTACACAAAATCCCAAGACCCCATTTGGCACGAGCCACGGGAGGCCTATACGGACAAGGACATTGAGAATTTGTTCAAAAAAACGGACTCGTGCGGCAGAAGATACACCACCGTCCCCATACACGCTCCGGGCGAGACGCAGAACCCGAGAAAGTTCAAAGGTATGCTCCCACCGCCCGGACGGCATTGGAGAACCGATGTGGAGACTCTCGAACAGTGGGACAGCGAGGGGCTTATAGAGTGGTCGTCAAAGGGAAATCCGAGAAAGATTGTCTATGCCGACACCCGCGAGGGCAAAAGGGTGCAGGATATATGGAGCGAATGCAAGGACCCGCAATATCCGAGATACCCCACGGAGAAGAACGAGGATTTCATAGACCTTATCATTAGGACTTCCTCAAATTCCGGCAGCATTGTGCTTGACCCTTTTTGCGGCTCAGGCACAACGCTCGAAGTGGCGGAAAGAAACGGACGCAAGTGGATTGGTATAGACAAGTCGGAGTTGGCGATAAGCATAACCAAGGAGCGCATGGGAATGGGCGATGCAGGTTTGTTTGACAGGGGAATTGAATTTTTGGATTTGTCAAACGGCGGGGATTTGGGAGATACGGCGGCAGTATGAACGGAAAAGGTCATGCTTTTCAAGGGTTTGCAGGAGGTGAAAAAAAGGTCTGATATAATTTGAATTATATCAGACATA
>DKDC01000038.1:31869-48038 GCA_002451695.1 Prevotellaceae bacterium UBA6858
CCTGCGTCCTATGTAGTTTTTGCTACATCAGAAGTAGTTTTCGCGGCTCTGGTTTTACGCCATTTGTAGGGACGTGTTGCATACGCCCTGTACACCGTCGCTTGAAACTTGTCGCACAAATATCGCAAACTAACGCTGCACCATGACAAAATCGGCGCAATTCGGGCGTATGCCATACGCCCCTACAGCCGTGGAATTTGTTGATTAATCGTTTGTTGTGCGTTTGCAAAAAAACGCGCCCCTTACGTCATTGCGGCGTAAGGGGCGCGTTGTGTCTATTGTAGTGCCGGGGCTATGCGCAGAAGAACAGTATGAGTATCTGCGCCGTCAGAATTCTGAGGAACATCGTAAGCGGATACACCGTTGAGTAGCCTATCGCCGGCGCGTCGTTCCCGGCCGTCGCGTTGGCAAATGCGAGCGCGGGAGGGTCGGTTGTCGCGCCCGATATGACGCCCGCCAGTACGAAATAGTTGATTTTGTACTTAATCCTCGCTATAAGCCCTATAATGAGGATGGGTATCACCGTTATCAGGAAGCCTGTCCACACGTATTCCACGCCGTCTCCGGCAACCACGGTCTGCCAGAACCCTGCGCCCGACTTTATGCCGACGGCCGCGAGGAACAGCACAAGCCCCACCTCGCGCAGCAGCAGGTTGGCGCTTGTTGTGGTGTATGACACGATGTGCACTTTGTATCCCACACTGCCGATGAGTATCGCCACGATGAGCGGCCCGCCGGCGAGACCGAGGCGCACGGGGGCGGGCATTCCGGGCAGGGCTATGGGAAGGCTGCCGAGCACCACGCCGAGGAGTATTCCTATGAACAGCGCACCGACATTGGGGTGGTCAAGGCGTTTCACCGAGTTGCCGAGGCGGTCGGACACCTGGCGCACCGCGTCTTGCGGGCCGACAACGTTAACGCGGTCGCCTATTTGCAGACGAAGGCCGTTGTTTGCGAAAAATTCGAGGCCCGAACGTGTTACGCGGGTTATGTTCACGCCGAAGAGCATGTTGAAGTTCAGTTGCCCGAGGGTCTTACCGTTCACCTCGTTGCGCGTTACGACAACGCGGCGCGAAACCACAGGCTCGTCCTTCGGCTCCCAGTCAACCTCGACTTCGTTGCCTATGAACGCCTCGATAGCTTCCGCATCTTCCTCGGCGCAGACTATGTTGAGCTTGTCTCCGTCTTGCAGCACGATGTTGCGGTCGGGGAGTATGAACTCGTTGCCGCGCAGTATGGTGGTGCATACAAGGTTTCGCCCGAGGAAGTCGCGCACCTTCTCCATGTTCTTGCCCACCAGCGCGTGGTTGGTTACGAGCAGCGACATCGAGTGGGGCTTGGTGTTGGTGTTGTCGTTGTTTTCGTGTTCAAAGTTCTCGTTCTCCTTCTTCATGTTCACGTGGCACAAATACCTGAGCATGACTGTAGCCCCTATTATGCCGAGCACGCCGAGCGGATAGGCGCAGGCGTAGCCGTTGGCAATCTGGGGTATCGTGCCGTGGAAGGATGTGGAGAGAGCCTCGTTTGCCGCACCGAGACCGGGAGTGTTTGTTACGGCCCCGAAAAGCACGCCCACCATCATCGGCAGGTTGTTGGGGTCGCTCGTGTCGAAGCACAGGTAGTAGAGCGCGAGCATCACCGCCACGCTGAGCACCACAAGCCCTATTGCGAGCATATTCAGGGTAAGCCCGCCTTTTTTGAAGCTCTCGAAGAAAGAGGGGCCCACTTGCAGCCCCACGCAGTACACAAAGAGCATAAGGCCGAAGTTCTGCATGAAGTCGAGTACCTCGACGGGACAGGCGTATGCGCTTTCGGGCACGAGGGTCTTGTAAATGTGTCCCACGAGGATGCCGGAAAAAAGCACGAACGCCACGCCGAGAGAAATGCCGCCCACCTTGATTTTCCCGAGCATCACGCCCGCCGCAATCACAATCGCGAATACAATTATAATATGGGCAACGGAACTTGTGTCGGTAAACAAGTTATAAAACCATTCCATTTCAGATTATTTATTTTTATTTTTGACGTGCAAAGGTACGCAAAATAGCACAACCGCACCACGGAACGAATAGCCTTTTTATAAATATTCCGTGTTTGCGGAGCTGATTGTGCAGTGTCGCGGCGTGTGCGGCCGGGGCGGGGCGCGGGAAAAAAGACGGCGCAGAAGCGCGGGCGTTGGTACGTCCCCGCCTTGCGCCGCCGGCTTGTCTTGCGCCCGGTTTCCTTTCAGGCCTCGCCGTTGATGTGTCCGCCCATTTGTGCGGGCGTTCCGGGGAAGCGTATCTCGCCGAACGCCTGCTCGTATTTCTGCACATTGTTCTGCAGGGCGAACAGCAGGCGTTTTGCGTGCTCCGGAGCCATTACCACACGCGACTTGACGGGCGCTTTCGCCGTTCCGGGCATTACGCGGATGAAGTCCAGGATGAACTCCGCGCTCGAATGGGTTATTACGGCAAGGTTGGAGTAAACGCCCTCCATGAGTTCGGCGGGCACGTTGATTTCAAGTTTGTTCTGGTCGTTTTGGTTTTCTGCCATGATGGTATTCTTTTGTGTTTAGTTTGTATATGCAACGCAAAGTTAGCGAAACCGCAGCAAAAACCGCGTGTGTGCCGTGTTTTTATTGCCGCAGGGACGGCGTGGAGGCTGTATTCCGGGCGGAGGTGTGCCGTGCCTTTGCAAAACAAAACTTCCAAAGTGAAACTTGACAACGCTGGTATTGCGCCGCCATGCGGCGGAAAGTTGGAAAAAAGTTCTTGAAAAGGTCGTTGGCATCGAAAAAACTCATAATTTTGCACCACGAAATTTTTATGTTATAAATTAAATGACAATGAAAAAGTTATTTACAATTCTCGCAGTTTGCGTGGCAATGGCTTCTGCAAACGCACAGTCGGTCAAAGGCAACAAGTTTGGCGACAACTGGACTCTCGGCATAGCCGGCGGCGTTATAACCCCGACAACCAACCATGCTTTCTTCGGAAGTATGCGCCCCACAATCACGCTCGAGGCTTCAAAGTGGTTCACTCCTGTTTACGCGCTTGCAGTGCAGGGGCAGACCGGCATAAACTACGACAAGATAGGCTCCATGTTCCCCGCTTCGGAGTTTGGCAAGAGCAAGACGGCGTTCGATGCCGCTCAGGTTATGCTTCTCAACAAGTTCAACCTCTCCAACCTCTTCGGCGGCTACAAGGGCGAACCCCGCGTGTTCGAGCTTGAGGCTTACTTCGGCGCAGGCTACACCCACTTCTACATGAACGGCGGCAATGGCAACGGCATAGACGGCTTCAGCTCAAAGACCGGTTTGAACTTCAACTTCAACCTTGGCGCAGACAAGGCTTGGCAGTTCAACATCAAGCCCGCAATAACATGGATGCTCGACGCCAACAAGTATGTGCACCCCATGAACTACAACGTTAACCACTCCGCAGTTGAGCTTACGGCCGGCGTAACCTACAAGTTCGCCACAAGCAACGGCACGCACAACTTCGCATTGGTGAAGGAATACGACCAGGCGGAGGTTGACGGCCTCAACTCGAAGATTAACGCGCTTCGCGGACAGGTTGACGGCTTGAACAACGAGGTGAACAACCTCAAGAACGAGAACGCAAAACTTCAGAGCGAACTCAACGACTGCAAGAACCGCAAGCCGCAGACCGTGGTGAACAACGTAATCAACCGCGACCTCGAAAGCTACATCACCTTTGCGCAGGGCAAGAGCGTTATCGAGCGCTCGCAGATGCCCAACGTTGAGCGCGTGGCCACATACATGAAGAACCACAAGGATTCCAAGGTTGTAATCAAGGGCTACGCTTCGCCCGAGGGCAGTGCGGAAATCAACGCAAAACTCTCCAAGAGCCGCGCAGAGGCTGTGAAGACCGTGCTCGTTAAGAAGTACGGAATCAAGGCAAGCCGCATTCAGGCGGAAGGCCAGGGCGTAGGCAATATGTTCAAGGAGCCAGACTGGAACCGCGTGAGCATTTGCACGCTCGACAAGTAATCTTGCAGCAGACATTTTTGAACAAGCCGCGAGGGGCGTTTCCGTTGGGGAACGCCCCTTTTTCGCTTCTGGCGGGGCAGGGTGCGAAAAAGAAATCCACATACAGGGAAAGAATGGCGCACGGTAAAGATATTTAACGTATCTTTGCAGTGAGTTCCCGCTTGGCGGCGTTGCCGTGGCGTGCGGGCTTGTTTTGTTAATAAAGCGTTTTGATATTATCCTTCCTCAGAAACGTGGAAAATTTCAAACAGCAAGGATAATGGCAATAGCGCTCATGCTGGAGATGTTGTCCCCTTTTGCGAAAGAGGGGAAAATATATCTTCAAGCGTGGGCTATTGCTTTTGTTTTGCTGGAAGGTGATTTCCACGACCTCTGAGGAAATAATGGCAATAGTTCCCACGCTTACATTTCAATAACCGGCGGCCTTTATGGGGGACACGGGCGCAAACACACCGCAAGGTGTGCTTACAGGATTATGGATACGAGAATGTGCCTATGTTTGTATGGCGAGATGTATGTTGTGGATTTGGCGAAGGTGATGTATTTCCAGGCTGACGACCACTACACTCATGTGTATTATTCCTCCGGCACTCATTTCATGGTGCCGTTCGGGCTTGCCAGGGTGGAGGCCGCCGTCTCCGACTTTCTTGGCTGCGGCAGTTTTCTTGTGCGTCTCGGGCGCGGGCACATAGTCAATATGCACAGGGTTTTCCACGTCAGCACAGTGAGGCAGGAGCTGCGCCTCTCCGACGACCAAGGCTCAACCCTCGTGCTTCACCTGCCCAAGCAGGTTCTCCGTGGACTTATGTCGGTGCTTTCCGAAAGGAAGAAGCCGCCCGTTACGGCGGGGCGGCATATAAACAGTAATCAATAAACGAATTGCGCCCCTACAAATGGCGCAAAACCAAAGCCGAGAATACCACATCGGACATGGGAGAAACTACATAGGACGCAGGAAAAATTATGTCTGATATAATTTAAATTACATCAGACCTTTTTTGCCCACTTGCAAGCCTGTGAAAAACAAAAGGTTATGCGGTTTTGATGTCGTTGGGGTTATTGGCTGGTTTTCAGCGGATTAACCGTTTTCCCTCCGAGTTTGTGTGTCTTGCGTCCTGCCTCAAACCGTCTGTATGGTTTTTCCGCTGCGTTTTAGCGGAACGGCGTTCTTGAGGTGTGCGTCCAGTTCTTCGGCGGGGATGATTGAAACCTTGGGACTGCGGTATCTCGGGAATTTTGCGAAAAACGGGTCGCGGGAGGCGTACCACTTTGCGCAGCGCACGTTGGGAGACGTTGCAAAACAGTCCCACATTTCGAAAATCCGCGTCCTTGCCACGGCTGCAACGCCGGTATTGCCGTTTGCAAGGCTCACGGCGCAGAAAAGCGTGAGGCGGCTTTCTGCCTTGCTGTCGGTTGGGGACGGCTGCGCATGGCGTGCCGAAATGGTTATGTTGCGTTTGAACTTGCGGTTTATGCCGTCCATAATGCTGCGGAACACTCTGCCGTGCGCCGAGGTGTCGCTCATGCGGCGCGTGTCTATATAATAATGTATCATTTCGTGAATGATAACATCGTCGAGCTGGTTTTGCGGCAAATCGTAGCGGCCGCTTATGCACAGCGTGAAGTCGTATTTCTCCTCCTTGCCGAAGAGCTTTCTGCGTCTCTTGTATCTCACCTGCCCCAAAAAGGTGCGGGCGTTGCTGATGCGTATCGGCGGCACACTGAGAACGCCGCCAAAAATGGCGGCGTTGTATTCACGGAACTTCCGCTCCACGTATGCGGCTGTGGCTATCATTCGCGTTATGCCGCTTTCAGTTGGCAATCATAATCGCCGTGCCGTTGTAGTTCATGCGGTAGCGTTCGAGTTTGCGCCCTTTCTCACCGCTGACGATAAGCCCCTCGTTGCTCAGGTCGTATGCCCTGTGGCAGCGGCTGCACGATGCCCGCCCGCCTTCTTCGAGGTTCATATTTCTGGTAATCATGTCATCGCGCCAGCAGTTCGGGCAGCACAGGTCGTAGCACAGGTATGGCGTGGAGGAAGTTCCCAAGTCGGGCAGCTCGGCTTCGCCAACGATAAACCCCCCTCCTGTTCCGCCTATGCAGCGTATGGCCTTGTAGGCGGCTTCTGCCGTTACTTGTTGTGTTTGCGAGTTTGTCAGCGTTCTGAACACGTAGAGCATATTCCTTGTGTCGAATGTTATGGTGCAGAATATTGCTCCCTTGGATGTCATTGCCTGGTTCAGCGGCGCGATGGTGCTGATTGGCGAGAGCGAGAATGCGGCGCGGAGTTTCGAGAACTTCGACTCCACCGTGTCGGCGTCGCACGCCGGCAGAAGCATTGCGCACGCCAAAAGTATGGGTTGCAAAAGCCGTTTCATGCGCGGGGGATGTTATTCGCCGAGAAGCTTTCTTACTGCCCTGTCAACGCGCTCGAAATGGAACTCGCCGAGCGTGGCGTTCATCAGGGCGGCAATCTTGTCGTTGCAGAGGTTTCCGATGCTTCCCTCGTGGGTGTGGTGTATGTTCTTGTCGGGCGTGAACTTTCCCGCCTCAATTTCCAGCCCCACCTGCTTGTAGGCTTCGCGGAACGGTGTGCCGGCTATCACGCGGCGGTTCACTTCCTCGACGGAGAATATCGGGTCGTAGAGCGGGTTGTCGAGGATGTTTTCGTTCACTTCGGTGCGCTCCACGATGTATGCGGTCATGCGTATGCAGTCGAGCAGCTCTCCGAAAGCCGGCATGAACACCTCCTTGATGGTTTGCAGGTCGCGCGAGTAGCCGCATATAAGGTTGTTCATTATTGCCGTTATCTGCTCGGGCAGGGTTTGCAGCTTGTTGCATTTTGCGCGTATAAGCTCGAACACGTCCGGGTTCTTTTTGTGCGGCATTATGCTTGAGCCTGTCGTGCATTCGGCGGGCAGGCGGATGAAGCCGAAGTTCTGCGAATTGAACATACAGGCGTCGAACGCCAGCTTTGATATTGTTCCGGCTATGCTTGCAATGGCAAAGGCTATGGTGCGCTCTGTCTTTCCGCGCCCCATTTGGGCGTAAACCACGTTGTAGTCCATCGACTCGAAGCCGAGAAGCTCGGTGGTCATTGTGCGGTTGAGCGGGAACGACGAGCCGTAGCCGGCCGCGCTGCCCAAGGGGTTGCGGTTTGCCACGCGCCATGCGGCGAGCAGTAGCTGCATATCATCGGCAAGGCTTTCGGCATACGCCCCGAACCAAAGCCCGAAACTGCTCGGCATGGCTATCTGGGTGTGGGTGTAGCCCGGCATCAGCACGTTTTTGTACTTCTCGCTCTGCTTTTGCAGTTCGTCGAAAAGTTTTTTGCACTCCTGCGCTATGTTTTGTATGCCGGCGCGCGAAAACAGTTTGAGATCGACCAGCACCTGGTCGTTGCGCGAACGTCCGCTGTGTATCTTCTTTCCCGTGTCGCCAAGCTTGCGCGTGAGCATAAGCTCCACCTGCGAGTGAACGTCCTCAACGCCGTCCTCGATGACGAACTTGCCGCTTTCGGCAAGGCGGTATATGTCCTTCAGCTCCGCGAGCAGCGTTTTGAGTTCGGAGCTTGTAAGGAGGTTGATGCTTTCAAGCATCGTGATGTGCGCCATTGAGCCGAGCACATCGTATGGGGCGAGGAAAACGTCAAGCTCGCGGTCTTTGCCAACCGTGAACCTTTCGATTTCCTTGTTCAGCTCCACGTTTTTTTGCCAGAGTTTGTTTGCCATTGTCTGCGTGGTTTATATTTTGTCGTATGGCAGGGCTGCAAGCACGCCTGCCAGTTGGTTTACGCCTGGCTCGAGATATTTGTCAACCATTCCCTTTATGAGGAAGTTCACCTCGACGCCTGTGGTAACTTTCATTTTGCAGCGGCTGTCGCCTTCGGGCAGGATTTGCACCCACACGCACGCCTTTACGGGAAGCCCCTTTGCCTCGAGCTTTATAAGTTTCGGCTCTTCGCGCTCCACGATTTCAAGTGTTGCCTTTCCCACCATGGGGGCGTTGAAGCTTGCGCTGTCGGAGGTTATTTCCATTCCGGCGAGTGCCTCTTGCAATTTTCTCACTTTCTCTTCCCCGAACTGCGAAACCATTTGGCCGCGCTTTTCCCCGTCTTCGAAGATTGCCGCGAGCTTCTTCAGGTTGTTGAAGTCCGAAAGCACGGAATACACTTTCCTGTCGGAGTGGGCGAGGTGCTTGATCTCGCTTTCGTTTTTCTTAAGGCTCATGTCCGGGGGTTATTTGCCGGTCCAGTTTGCGGGGTCCTTGCGCCACGAGTCAAGCAGTTGCATATCGCCCTCCTTGATGTAGCCCTCGCTTATTGCGGTCTTGACCACGGCTTCGTAGTTTGTGATTGTTGTGAGTTCCACGTTGGCGTCGGCGAATGCCTTTGCGGCAACGTCAAAGCCGTATGTGTATGACGCAACCATGCCCACGACTTCGCAGCCTGCGTGGCGTATTGCCTCCACAGCCTTTAGCGAGCTTGAGCCTGTGGATATGAGATCTTCCACAACCACCACTTTCTTTCCCTTTTCAAGGTCTCCCTCGATTAGGTTGCCAAGTCCGTGGTCTTTTGCCTTGGAGCGCACGTAAACAAAGGGAAGCCCGAGAATGTCGGCAACGAGTGCGCCTTGCGCTATCGCACCTGTGGCGACGCCCGCCACCACTTCGGCTTCGGGATATTTCTCCGCCACGATGCGGCTAAGCTCTATTTTCACGAAAGCGCGGAGCGCGGGGTGGGAGAGTGCCTTGCGGTTGTCGCAATAAAAGGGCGATTTCCATCCGGAAGCCCATGTGAACGGATCGGACGGCTGAAGTTTTATGGCTTTTATCTTCAGAAGTTTTTCTGCGAGAATGTGATCTGTGTTAGGCATATATGTAAATGTTTTATTTGTGTTTCGTCATGAATGGTAACCGTGCGGGCGGTGGAACGTCCGCGTGTAGTATATGCTGTGCGCCGCTTTATATACCGGGAACGCCGTTATGAATCCGGCGAAAGCGTCAACGGCGTAGTGGGCGTGTATGTAAACCGTGGCGCAGCACAGGAAGGCGTAGAACGGGAGCAGCCCGAGGAACACCCGCCTCTTTTTGTCGGCTTTCCACGCCAGTATCATGATTATCGTGCTTATGCCCACGTGGGAGCTTGGAAAGGCCGCCGTGGGGCGTTCGCCGCTTTGCTGCGCCAATTCTACGAGGTGCTGGAAAATTCCGCCGTACTGTTTTTCGGGCATCATGTCGAAGTGGTTTCTGAAATACAGCCCCACCTGCGGGAAAACGCCCTCTCGTATGGTGTCAACGCCCACCGCCTGATAGTAGAACTGCGGGCCGGCGACGGGAAGGAACATGAAAACCACGTAGAACATGAAAAACGAGCAGAGTATGATGAACGTGGTTTTTTCAAACAGCGTGTAACGCCTGAAGAACGTCCACGCCACAAGGAAGAATATCATCGGGTAGTACGCAAAGTAGCCCATGTTGAACAGCTCGCTCCACACTTTGCCCTGCAAGGTTTCGCTGAAAAGCAGGGCGGGCTGGAAACCGAAAAGGAACTGGTCGGCTTGGGCGAACACGTGGTCGAGGTTGCCGAATATGCTGCAGAAAAGGTAGGTTTCGGGATACCATGTGGCGAGCATCCCGAGCTGCAACGCTATGCGCAGGAAGAATGTGAGGTGGCACGGACGCTTGCGGTACAGCCACACGAGTGCCGCCATTCCCGCGGCATACCATGCGCGGGTTATTGCCATTTCCCCAACCGAGGGTATGTATTTGAAGAACAGCGCAGCCACCACGGCGGTGAACAGGGCGTATATTATGCCGAGTTTCTCAATGCCCAGAAGTCCGGGGCGGCGGCGTTTCCTGGTTGTCAGTGAAATCATATCCAGTTGTTGTCCTTGTACCACGCAACCGTTTCCTCCACTCCGCGCCTCAGGTCATACCCGGCCCTGTAGCCGAGGTCTTTCACCGCCTCGCTTATGTCGCATTGCCAGTTGCGTTGTTTCATTATCTTGTATTTGTCGGTGTTGAGCGTGGGTGTGGTGTTCGTGATGTTGGCCGCCGTTTCAGCCACGGCGCAAACGGCACGCAGCACCCACAGCGGGGCTTTTATGTGAACCACGTTCCTCACGCCCATCGCCTTTTGCAGCAGCAGGCTGAACGCACGGCTTTCGTAGGTCCTGCCGTCGCTCAGCATATATGTCTTGTGAACCACTTTGTGCGTTATGGCTGCGAATATGGCGTTCACGAGGTCTTTCACATAAACGAACGTTATCTCCTGCGGCTTGTAGCCCACCGAGAAGTCCACGTGGTTCTTTATAGACTTTGCCATCAGGAAGTAGTCCTTTTCCCTCGGGCCGTAAACGCCGGTGGGGCGGAATATCACCCACGGAAAGTCCTTCATGGTGTGCAGGAAGTTTTCCGCCGCCGCCTTGCTCAGACCGTAGGCGGTGTTTGGCACGGGCATGTCGCCGCTTGTCATGGGTTCGTAAACCACTTGAGCGAGTTCTCCGCTGCCGCCGTCGGAACTGAAAGGATCGGGTGCGGGATGCGGTGCGGAGGGTGTCTCCCTTATTGCGCCGAGAACGCTCAGCGAGCTTATGTATGTGAATTGCGACGGCACGCAGCCCGAGTTGCGCAGGGCGGAAACCATGCGGCGCGTGCCGTCGTAGTTCACTCTGAAAAACATGTTCTTGAAGCGGCTTTTGGTTATCCCGGCGGCGTGGATTATCACGTCCCACGCCCCGAAGTCGCGCTTTGCCTGTTCAAAGGCCGTGCGCATTGCCTGTTCGTTGCCGTAGTCTATGTTTATGAAGTTAATCCTCGGGTCGTCAAGATATTGCCGGCTGCTTGTGGGCCTCACCCCCGCCCACACTTCCATGCCCGCCGAGAGTGCGCGTTCCACAAGAAAGCTCCCTATGAAGCCGCTTGCCCCTGTAATCAATATCCTCATCCGTTTTCCGTTTTCGATTATAACCTAACAATCTGCAAAGTTAGCAATTTAGTTTCATTGCTGTCGGGGTGGGAAAGGCAAAAAGGGCGGCGGGAATGGCGGGAAAGGCTTCGTTTTTGCAAAATGCAGGTTTACAGGAGTATGTGAGGTTTTGAAATAAAATTGTAGGCATTTGTTTTTCAGCAGGTTGCATACAGGCGAAAAAAGGTCTGATGTAGTTTTAATTATATCAGACATAATTTTTCCCACGTCCTATGTAGTTTTTTCTACATCCGGTGTAATTTATGCGGCTCTGGTTTTGCGCGAACTGTAGGGGCGTATTGCATACGTCCTGTATGCCACCGCACAAACCGCGCCGCAAAAATTACGCCGCCTTTGCGGAAAACGGGCGTGCGGCTATAATATAATGTCAATTCTTATGTCGTGCGGTTCGGCGGGAACGGACGGCAGTTTCTGGAAGTCGAAGCACACGCCGATTGTGGGGACACCGAGCGGCTTCAGTTTTGCGAGCAGACGGTCGTAATAGCCTTTCCCCCTCCCGAGGCGGTTGCCGCACGGGTCGAAAGCCACTCCGGGGATTACGGCGAGGTCGATTTTTGCATAATCGGTGAAGGCGCGTCCTGTGGGTTCGTATATGCTGAACGCCCCCTGCCTCATGGAGCCTTCGCCGCCGAACAGCCGCAGTTCAAGCTCGGTTTCGCTCACCACCACGGGCAGCGCCACGTTTTTCGTCTTTGCCGTGCGTACAATCAGATCGTGGGTGCAAGGCTCGTCGGGCAGGGAATGGTAGAGCAAAACGGTTTGCGCCGGCTTGAAAAGCGGGTGGCTTTCAAGCCGGCGCATTATGTCGCGCGACATTTCACGCAATGAGGCCGGGCTGTGGCTGCGCTTCAAAGCCGCAACCTGTCTGCGCAGTTCTTTCTTTTCCATTTTTCTTTTTTTCCTGCTTTGGCTTTTCGGGGGCTTCGGGAAATGCCTTCCCCTCGTCCATAAGCCGCAGCGCGGTGGTAACGCAGTTGTCGTCGGAGTTGAGGTATCGCGTGAGTGCGTCCCTGCCCAGAAGGTCGTCGATTATGTAGCCGTACAGATATGTCTGGAGCAGGCGGTGGGACTTCCTTATCAGCAGGTTGCGGCGCGGAAGGCCGTTTTTGCTGGCGTAGTTGGCGAACTTGTCAACTATGTCATGCTTCTTGAGCCAGGCAGCAACTTCCTCCCACGTCTTAAGCCCGGAGAGTGCCGCCCTGTTCCCGTTGGTATATACGTATGCGTATTTTGCGAGCAGTCCCCGCATGGCTGCCTCCTTGACGTATGACGTGAGCTGTTCTGTCTGTTCCGGCACGAACACGTCGGGCGTGATGCCGTTTTCGCCGTAAACCGTGCGTCCCAGGCGGGTGTGAAATTTCTTGCCGTGCTCCTTGATGCTGTCCGCAGACTCAAGTTCGCCGCTCTTTATGCGGTTTATGAAGTCCATTTCGTATTCTTCGAGATTTCCCGGGGTGTAGGGCTTCTGCACACAACGCCCCGAGGGCATGTAGTAGCGGGCTATCGTGAGGCGCAGCATACTGCCGTCGCGGAATTCGACTGACTCCTGCACAAGACCTTTGCCGAAACTGCGCCGCCCAACTATCAGCGCACGGTCGTTGTCCTGCATCGAGCCGGCGAAAATCTCGCTTGCCGATGCCGTCTGCTCGTCAACGAGCACGATGAGAGGCGTGCTTTGGTGTGCGCCGCGTCCGTCGCTGATGAAGTTCTCACGCGGGGAGTGGCGGCCCTGCATATAAAACACCATGCGGTTTCCGGGCAGGAACTCGTATGCCATCCTTATTGCCGGCTGCACAAAGCCGCCGTGGTTGCCGCGAAGGTCGAGTATCAGGCGCGTCGCGCCCTGCTGCCCGAGCTTTGCGAGGGCTACGAGAAACTCCGGGTATGTGGAATCGGCAAACTGGTCAACCTTTATGTAGCCTGTCTTCTCATCGAGCATATACGCCGTCTGGATGCTCTTTATAGGAATGTCGTCCCTCCTTATTGTGAAGCTCCGCAGTGCCTTTTCGCCGGCGCGTATGATGCCCACCGTAACTTTTGAGCCTTTCGGGCCTTTCAGCCTGTGCACTGCCTCATCGTTGGTAACAACCTTCCCCACGAAAGGCTTGCCGTCTATGGACACGATGCAGTCGCCCGGCAGTATTCCCACGGCTTTCGAAGGCCCGCCGTTGATTGCGGTGATAACTCTTATGGTATCGTCGATTATCGTGAACTGCACTCCGATGCCCGAGAAGCTGCCTTTGAGGTCCTGCATGGTCTCTTCCACGTCTTTTGCGCTTGTGTAAGTGGAGTGGGGGTCGAGCTCGGCGAGGATTTTGGGCAGCGATTTCTCAACAAGGTCAGACATATTCACCTTGTCAACGTATTGCGCGTCGATAATCTGAAGCAAATCGTTGAGCTTGTTGCTCGACGTGTTTATTATGCTAAGGCGGTTTCCCGAAAAGTGGTTTGCGTAGAAACTGCCGATTATTATTCCTATCACCACGCTGCATGCAACGATGAGCGGAGTGAAGCGTGAGGAGCGGTTGGGGTTCATTCTTTGATGTTTATCCGTTGTTGCCGGCGCGGTGTTCGTCCGCGTCAACATATTCTACCTCGATGTTTGCGCGTTTCAGCAGGTTGATGCCGTCTTCAATGCGGTATTTTTCGCCGAAGACAACGCGCCTTATTCCTGCCTGTATTATAAGTTTAGCGCACTCAATGCACGGCGAGGTGGTAACGTATAGCGTCGCCCCGCCGCTGTTGTTTCCCGAGCGGGCAATCTTTGTTATCGCATTGGCTTCGGCGTGGAGCACGTAGGGCTTGGTAACGTTGTTCTCGTCCTCGCACACATTCTCGAACCCGGAGGGCGTGCCGTTGTAGCCGTCGCTGATGATCATTTTGTCCTTTACGATGAGCGCGCCCACCCTGCGGCGTTTGCAGTATGAGTTCTCCGCCCAGATTCTCGCCATCCTCATGTAGCGCACATCGAGTTCGTGCTGTTTTTTTTCGGCAGGTAGCATGGTTAATTTTTATTTGGCGTGCCTTATTCCGTCGCGCTCCATCATGGCGTCTATCGTGGGCTTTTTGCCGCGGAAGCGCTCGTAGAGCCGCATTGGCGGCTCTGTGCCGCCTTTCGACAGGATGCAGGAGCGGAAGCGTCCGGCCATTTCCTGCGAGAACACTCCCTTTTCCTTGAAGGCCTTGAAGGCGTCGGCTTCGAGCACCTCCGCCCATTTGTAGCTGTAGTATCCGGCTGCGTAGCCTCCGTCCATTATGTGGCTGAAGTGCACAGCCTGTCCCGTGCCGGGGACTTCGGGCAGCAGGCTTGCGCGTCTTGTTGCGTCGCGCTCGGTTTCCATCAGGTTTCCGCCAAGCGGCCTGGTGAGCGAGTGCAGCCCCATGTCGAGCAGCCCGAACGAAACCTGCCGCATGGTGGCGTATGCCACGTTGTAGTTGCGGCTCTTTATGATTTTGTCCATAAGCTCTTCGGGCAAAGGTTCGCCGGTCTTGTAGTGTACTGCAAATTTACTCAAGAATTTCTTTTCGGTTGCAAAGTTCTCCATAAATTGCGAGGGCAGCTCCACAAAATCCCAATAGACGCTCGTGCCGCTCAGCGAGCGGTAGGTTGTGTTTGCGAAAAGTCCGTGCAGCGCGTGGCCGAACTCGTGCAGGAATGTTGTCACCTCGCCGAGCGTGAGGAGCGAGGGGCGTTCCGCCGTGGGTTTGGTGAGGTTCATCACAACGCCCACCGTAGGGCGCACGTTTTTGCCGTTTTCCCGGTATTGCGGGCTGTAGCTTGTTGTCCACGCGCCGCCTTGCTTCCCTTTTCTTGGGAAACAATCCATGTACAGGGTGCCGAGAAAGCTGCCGTCCTTGTCGTTCACGGTGTAGGCAACCACGTCACCGGCGTAAACCGGGGCGTTTTCGTTGACGGTGAAGGTGATGCCGTAAAGCTCGTTGGCGAGGCCGAACACGCCGCCGCTGACCTTGGAGAACTCGAAATAGGGGCGCAGCATCTCGCTGTCGATGTCGAACAGCGAGAGTTTGAGCTTGCGCGAATAATAGGCGAAGTCCCACGCCTCGAGCCTGAAATCCACGCCCTCGTGCTTGCGGGCGAAGTCCTCCACCGCTTTCACTTCCTCCCTGGCTTGGGGCATATAGGCTTCGGATAGCTCGTTGAGCAGCTTGTAAACGTTCTCCTTGGTCTCCGCCATGCGCTTTTCGAGCACGAAGTCGGCGTGGCATTTGTAGCCGAGGATGTTTGCGCTTTTCAGCCGCAGGTTCACTATGTCCTCGCACACCTGCAGGTTGCTGTATTTAGTGCCGCCCATGCAGGCTGCGTTGCGTGCCATGTAGAGCTTCTTGCGCAGCTCGCGGTCGTGGCAGTAGGTCATGAAAGGTCCGTAAACGGGTTCGTCGAGCGTGATGTCCCATCCCCCGCGATTGTTTTCCCCGGCGTTTGCGCGGGCTATGGCGAGGGCGGATGCGGGGATGTCCCTCATTTTTTCGGGGTCGGTTATGTTGAGGTGGAAATCCTTGCGGGCGTGAAGCAGGTTTTGGGAGAACTCCACCGTTTTTTTCGAAAACTCCTCGGACACCTTGCGCAGTTCCGCCTTCTGCTCCTCGCCGAGCAGTGCGCCGTTGCGCACAAATGCCTTGTAGGTGGTCTCCAGCAGCCTGTCCTCTTCGGGCGTTAGGTCTTCGGGGCGGTTTTCCCACACGTGCCTCACTCGGGCGAACAGTTTTTCGTTGAGCATTATGTTGTTGTGGTGGCGTGTGAGCATTGGCGCGAATTTTTGCGCCAGCGCCTCGCGTGTGTCGTTTGACGATGCGCCCAGCAGGTTGAAGAACACGCTTTCCACCCTGTCGAGCATTTCGCCGCTCTTGTCGAGCGCGGCGATGGTGTTGCCGAACGTTGGCGCGCTGCCGCACGATGTGATGTCCTCTATGTCTTTTTCGGCTTCCCTGATGCCTTCTGCCATTGCAGGCTCAAAGTCGCAGTCCTCTGTCTTGTCGAAAGGGGGTAGGGCAAAGGGTTTGAGAAGCGGGTTGTTGTGTGGGGTGTCCATATTTTGCCGATAGTTTTTCCTTATATGTGAATGTAAAGGCAAAGTTAGCCATTTCCCATTTATTGGCGCGAAAACAGGATGCCGAAAAAAGGGATGCGCGAAAACTGCATGGGACGTGGGAAAAACTACATAGGAC
>DKDC01000038.1:48085-55037 GCA_002451695.1 Prevotellaceae bacterium UBA6858
TACATCAGACCTTTTTTCGGCTTTGGCAAACGTTTGAAAAACAGAAATCTGCGAAAGATTCCTGAAAGACGGCAAAACAGCGGGTTACGCCACGGAACTTTGCGTCAGCATTAAAGCATAAAACGGGCGGGGTGCGCCTGTTTCGGATTTTATTCTTAAATTTACACCTTGAAATCATAAAACAACTTAATACAATATCACAGGGCGGTGACGCCTTCAGAAAATGAGCAGACATATCAAGACATTATTTGCCGCAGCAGCGGCTTTCTGCTGTCTCGGCACGCACTGCGCAAAGGCGCAAACCGTTTCCGCCACCCCCAAGCGTGAGTTCCGTGGGGCGTGGATACAAACCGTGAACGGACAGTATATGGGAATGGGCAGGGAGCAGATGCAGCGCACGCTCACCACATACCTCGACGCTTTCAAACGCTGCGGGCTTAACGCGGTGATGTTCCAAGTAAGGTGCGAGGGCGACGCGCTTTACCCCAGCAAACTCGAACCGTGGAGCTACTACCTCACGGGAAGGCAGGGGCAAGCCCCAAACCCTTACTGGGATCCTTTGCAGTGGATGATTGACGAGTGCCACAAACGCGGGCTTGAGCTTCACGCGTGGATTAACCCCTATCGCGCAAAAACCGCCGCAAAGCACGAAATGGCGCTGAACCATCCGTATAATATGTACCCCGAGCATTTCTTCAAGTATGGCGACCTTATACTTTTCGACCCCGGAGAACCTTACAACAGGGAGTACATCTGCCGCGTGGTGGCTGACATAATGCGCCGCTACGATGTTGACGGCATCCACATGGACGACTATTTTTACCCGTATCCCGGCGGACAGAAGGTGATTCCCGACGACAACACCTATGCAAAGTACAACAACGGAATACAGAACCGCGCCGACTGGCGCAGGTGGAACGTCAACGAGCTTGTGCGCATGCTCCACGACACCATACGCTCCGTGAAGCCGTGGGTGAAGTTCGGCGTTTCGCCGTTCGGCATCTACCACAACGCAAGGCGCGGCGGCAACATTCCCGGATCCGACACCAACGGACTGGAGAACTACGAGGATTTGTACGCCGACGTGTTGTATTGGGTAAACAAAGGCTGGGTTGACTACTCAATGCCGCAACTCTATTGGCAGATTGGGCATCCCGTGGCCGACTATGCCACCCTCATAAAATGGTGGAGCAAGTTCGCCTCAAACCGTCCGCTGATTATCGGCGAGAGTGTGGAGAACACCATAAAATATCCCGACCCGGCAAATCCGCAAAGCCACCAGCTGCCGGCTAAGATGAACCTTGAGCGCTCGCTCGGCGTGGCGGGGAGCTGCCAGTGGTACGGCGCGGCATTTGCCGAGAACAAGGGGAACTACGCCGAGGCTTTGCGCCAGCTTTATTACTCAAGGCCCGCGCTGCCGCCCGCAATGCCGTTCATCAGTTCCAAAGCCCCGGGAAAGGTGAGGAAACTAAAACCTGTGTGGACCGAGGACGGGTATATCCTGTTCTGGACAGGGCCGAAGGCGAAACGGCAGATTGACGAGGCGCAACGCTATGTGATATACCGCTTTGCGGCTGGAGAACCGCAGAATACGGATGACGCGTCCCACATAATCGACATAACGTCCGACACGTACTGCAAACTGCCATACGACAAGGGCATAGACAAATACACATACGTTGTAACGTCGCTCAACCGCATTGGGAACGAGTCGAAGATGAAGAAAAAGAAGGTGAAACTCTGAATTTGCAGACGCATATATAATGTATGGCGGCGGGAGTGCGTTTTTCCCGCCGCTTTTTTTGTGTTTTTGGCGTAAAAGGCTGGTTTGCAATGTTTTGCATTGAATTGGCACTGCCTTTGCAAGTTGTTGTTTTACAGGTGTTTGCAACGGCAAAAATTATGTCCGATGTAGTCTGGATTATGTCTGATATAATTTTTCCTACATAGGACATGGTTTTTCCTACGTCCTATGTAGTATTCCCGACTTTTGTTTTGCGCCATTTGTAGGGGCGTATTGCATACGCCCTTTACTCCGCCGCATGAACCGCATCGCAAACCTCCGCCGCGACATGGCAAGTTGTCGCAATTCAGGGCGTATGCAATACGCCCCTACGGAGGTGCAATTTGTTTATTGGATGTTGTTTGTGTGTTTGTTGCTTTATGGAGTTAAAAAAGTGGCGCATCTGTGCTTTTGCATAAGGTGCGCCACTGATTATGTTGTATGTTTGTGTTGCGGACTTACAAGTCGCGGTCGAGGAGTGTCTTGCCCTCTGCGCTGAACACGCGGAAGCGGAGCTTGTCGCCTGTTTTCTGCAACACCATGACCGTTCCTACGTGTTTCCCGCCCATGTGCGGGCCTCCGCCGCCAACGCACGGCATGGGGTTGCCCTGTTGTCCTTTCTCTATCACATAATAGAAGTGGGCGTGGGCGGTGAGGTTGATGTCGAACTTCGCCTTTTCGAGCAGCGGACTCCACAGCGCCGTCCACGGGTGGTAGTTGTCGGTGTAAACTTTCTCCGTGCCCCATATTGGGATGTGGTTTATGAGAATGTGGCGGCGCGCCTTTTTGAACTCCTTGCTTTTAAGTTCCTTTTCGAGGAACGCCTTTTGGTCGAGGCGCAGCTTTGTGAAGTCGTTCAAACCGTAGTAAACCCAGAAGTCATCGGGCTTGTCCTCGCCGCAGTCGAGCACCACGAAACGTGTGTCGCCCCACGAGAACGCGCCGTATGTCTTGCCGTCGAAATTGTCGGTGAGCGAGAGCATACCGGCCGAGTAGGAGTTGCGTATCTCGTGGTTGCCGCGTATGATGAACGTTGGCACGTCCGCCGCGTTTGCGCCGCGCATCAGCACGTTAACCCTGTTAATGGCGTGGGCGCGGTCGCGGGGCTCCGGCACACAGTCGCCGTTGAAGAATGTGAAGTCGGGCTTTATGCCGTTCTTCTTCAGGGTTTCAGCCAGTGCGTTCATCACTCCGTCCTGCTCGTGAAGGTCGTTGAACACAACGGCAGTGAAGTTCTTGGTGTCGGGCGAGGGCAGCGTGAAACTGTGCCACGCGGTTTTTACGGTGCTGCCGAGAATTTTGCGGTAAGCCTCGTTGAGCAGCACTTCCTGCATACATACGCGGTAGTAGTATTTGCTGCCGGCTTCGAGACTGTCGAGGCGCACCTTGTTCTCGATGTCGAAGCAAGGCTCTTGCCCTGCGAGCAGCGTGCGTGCGGTCTTGAGTTTTGTGGTGTCTGTTCCGTATTCCACCCAAGTGTGAACCACGGCGTTTGTCTGGTACATCACGCTCACGCCGTCGTTGGTGATGTTTTGCAGGTACGGCTCGGAGTAGAGCAGCTTGTCGGCGCCCAGGGCAAAGCGCACGTCCGCATAGACGGGACGGTGGTCGGAGGCTTGCGGCTCGTTGAGTACGCCGTTGCGCAGAAGCACCACGCTTTTTGCAGCCTCGTTCTTGAAGAGCGCGATATAGTCGATGGTCTCATTGGGCTTGTCGGCGGGGAAAGTGTGTTGCTTGGGGTCGGTGAGCGGCGTGAAGTACTGCGTAAAATATTTGCCCTCTTTCGAATCGGGTGTGAGGTTAAGGTCGCCGGCAACGAAGAACGGCTTGTCGTGCTTTGCCGCCTCGCTGCGCAGAATGTCTATCGACTTTATTTGGTCGGCGGGCGTGAGCGAGAAGTGGGTTGAGGCGAAAATATACTTGGGATATTCGGCAATTATAAGCGTTCGCCTTTCCTCGCGCCCGGGGAGGGCGATGCGCGTAACGCGCAGCGGGTGTTTTCTCGCCAGCATCCCTATGCCGTACTTGCCGCCCTGGAAGTCGATGGCGGGGGAGTAGAAATGGTGCATCCCGAGCGCGGAGGCGTATTCCCTAAGCGCGAAATGCCCTTTCGAGCGTTCGGTGAGGCTGTCAACCTCGTCAAGGGTTACGAGGTCGGCGTTCATGTTGCGGATTATGCTTGTCTGGCGCTCGTAGTTGAATGTCTTGCCGTCAATCTGCTTTCCGTTGAGAATGTTGTATGACATTATTCGCAGGGTGTTCTCCTGCCCTTGGTCGTATTGCGCACGCAGGTCTGCCGGCAAAAGGCACAGTGCCGCCGCAGAGCCGAGGACGATGCGCGATATGGTTTTGCATTTTTTCATTATATGCGGATGTTTTTATTTTGGGGAATTACAGGATTTCTATGTCGTATCCGCCTTTCCATTCGCCGTATGCCGGGGCGGTGTTTGTGTAAGGGCGTTGCGTGAACTCGCCTTCATATCCTTGCTTGTCGCACAGTCCGTACCACGGTTCGAGACACACGAACGGCGCGTTCATGCCGTAGGGCGACCACACGAGGAACACCGGGGCCTGGCTGCTGACCTTTACAACCGGCTTGCGCTCCTTGTCGAGAAGGGTTATGGAGTGGATCTGGCTGCGGTCGATTATGATTGAGTCAACCTTGAAGTCCTCGTCGCGCAGCGGCATGAGTCCGCCCGGGGCTGGCAGTGTGTAACGCCTGTCGCCCAAGCATCCGCCGCAGCCTACGGTTGCGCTTTCGGGGTTCTCGGTGTCGAATTGCAGGTATCCCTTTACGTCGTCGCCCTCCTTGAAGCCGCGAAAATAGAATGAGGGATGCCCGCCGATGTGAAAGGGCATGTCGTCGCAGCCAACGTTTCTCACGGTCCATTCAACCTTTACCGTCTTTCCGGCGAGGGTGAACTTTTGCTCAAGGCCGAACTTGAACGGGAATATGGCGCGTGTCTGCGCGGTGTCGTGGGTGAAGTAGGTTACGGAGCCGCTTTCGTGGGATTTCAGCTCAAACTCCGTGTTCTGCAAAAAGCCGTGCTTGCTCATTTCGTGCGCCACCCCGCGATGCCTGTACTTGCCGTCCCACACGGAGCCTACTGTGGGGAAGAGCATAGGGCAGTGTCTGCCCCAGATTTTCGGGTCGGCCTGCCACATGAGTTCCTCGCCGGTTTCCTCGTTCCTGATGCTGCACAGTTCCGCGCTAAGCCTGCGCGTGCGTATGCTTATCTTGCCGTTGTTGAGTTCTTCCATTTTTACTGTTGTTTTGGTTTTCTGGTTAAATAGTTAAGCTTTACCTGCAAATTTAGCCTTTTTCCGCGAGGCGTGTGCTGATGCGCACAAAAAATCCGCAACCTGAAATGGCTGCGGATGTATTGCGGGTTTTCCTGAACGGAGGTTATTTGCCTTTTATCTCTTCGTAGTCGATATATTCGCCCTCGTCTTTGGAAATCACCTTTTTTCTTGCCTTTGCCGAGGAAGTGTTCACGCCGCCCTTGCTTTTGGGGCGTTGCTGCGCCTTTTGCTGCTGCGGCGGTTCGCCCATGAACATCCGCGCAATCCTGCGTATTGTGCCCAATATCACGTACAGGCCTATGACGGCGAGAATGAGTATGCCGAGAAGTATCTTCATTTTTCAACGCTTTTCAGTCAGGAGGGACAGCATCAGATACCACAGGATCGCAATGGCAAGCCCGCCGGTCTGGAATGCGATTATGAGCGGCAGTGAGACGGCAAGGAAGATGTACTTCACCTTGTTGTCCTTCCATGAGTAGTTCTTGAACTTCAGCGCGAACATGGGGATTTCGCTGACCAGCAGGGCCGATGACGCGAAAGCCAGCAGTATTGTAATGTATGCGGCTGCGGGCGAGGTGAGCAGCTCCGCGTTGAGCGAGCAAGCCAAAGCCCCCCAGAATATCGCGTTGGCGGGGGTGGGGAGCCCTATGAACGATGTCGTCTGCCGTTCGTCAAGGTTGAACTTCGCGAGCCTCAGCGCCGAGAACGCCGCCATGACAAAAGCGGCGTAGGGATAGATTTCCTGCGCCCCCATGAGCGACTGCGGCACTGCGCACTGCCTGAGCATGGTGAACGCTATCGCCGACGGGGCAAGCCCGAACGTTATGTCGTCGGCAAGCGAATCGAGTTCCTTGCCTATTGGCGAGGAAACCTTCAAGGCTCTTGCCGTAAAACCGTCGAAAAAGTCGAACACGGCGCCTATTATGATGAACGTGAAAGCCAGATGCGGGTTTCCCTCAATGGCGAAAGCCGTGGCTATGCAGCCCGAGACAAGGTTGCAGCAGGTTATCCCGTTGGGGAGGCTCTTCTTCAAATCCGTAAACATTGTCGCTTAGCTTTTCAGGCGGGCTATCACCGTCTGGTTTCCTGTTGTGGCCTGCCCGAGCTTCACTTCCACTTTTGCATCGAGCGGCAGGAACACGTCAACCCTCGAACCGAATTTTATGAAGCCCAGATGCTCGTCGATGTAGCACTCCTCGTTTTCCTTTGCATACGTAACTATTCGCCTTGCCAAAGCACCCGCAACTTGGCGCACCATGATTTCCTCGCCCGAGGAGGTTTGTATTATCACCGTGGAGTGCTCGTTTTCCAGACTTGCCTTGGGAAGCCACGCCTTGTGGTAGTTCCCGTCCTGATGCTCCACGCGGGTAACGTATCCGTCAATGGGAAACCAGTTGGCGTGTACGTTGACAATCGACATGAAGATTGACACCATGCGCCTGCGGTCGCCGAAGTACTCGTTCTCCTCCACTTCCTCGTCCACGACAATCTTGCCGTCGGCGGGCGCAACCACAACTCCGTCGGTGCTTCCCTGGAAGCGGCGTATCGGGCAGCGGAAAAAGTTGAGGATGCCCGAATACACTATGACGCATACCGCCAGCACAAGGTAGAACGCCACACGCGGCAGCAGAACGTAAGCCAATGCGCAAACCAACGCAGAGATTATTCCGCACCCCAACAGGGTCTTGTCGCCCTCGCGGTGTATGCGCACCTGTTTTATACGTTTCAGCTTTGACATTTGTTGTTCTCAGGTTCTTTATCAACGTGCAAAAATAATAATTTTGGGCGTACCAGCAAGTTTTGCAGGGGTAAAAATGGAAAAAGCCCGCATTGCCGTGAAAACTCCATCGGACATGGGAAAAACTA
>DKDC01000026.1:0-30516 GCA_002451695.1 Prevotellaceae bacterium UBA6858
TAGGACATAGTTTTTCCCATGTCCCATATAGTTTTGGGGATGTTGGGGAAAAGTCCAAAAGTTTTGGTTTTGCGCCAAATGTAGGGGCGTATTGCATACGCCCTGTGCGCCGCCGCCCGAAACGCATCGCACAAACAAAACAAGCTATCGCGGCAATATGGCAAAAACGCGCAACCCTGTCATGATTTCAAAAACGTCTTATCCCGGACTCTTGTATCTTGGGTGTGGCTTTGCATTGTCATAAAACGTTATTTTATAAATTAAAAGCGTACCTTTCATTCGCTATCAAAGAATTTTCCATACTTTTGCAACCCGAAGAAACAAGCAAAGAGGAAAATAATGCAGAAAAATCTCGTAATCGTCGAATCCCCGGCAAAGGCCAAGACCATACAACGGTATCTTGGCGAAGACTACAAGGTGATGCCGTCGTTCGGCCATATACGCGACCTGAAGAAAAAAAACAACGGTATAGACCCCAAGACATTCCAGCCGCAATATGAGATACCCAAGGACAAGGCCCATGTGGTGAGCGAACTGAGAAAAGCGGCGAAAGGTGCGGAAACCGTATGGCTCGCAAGCGATGAGGACCGCGAGGGGGAGGCCATTTCGTGGCATCTCGCCGAGGTGCTGAAACTCCCCGTAACCGACAAGCACCGCATTGTTTTTCACGAGATAACAAAGCCCGCCATTCTCAACGCCATAGAAAATCCGAGGGCTATAGACCTTAACCTCGTTGACGCGCAACAGGCGCGCAGGGTTCTTGACCGCATCGTGGGCTTTGAGCTTTCGCCCGTGCTGTGGCACAGGGTGCGCCCCTCGCTTTCGGCGGGGCGCGTGCAGAGCGTTGCCGTGAGGCTTATCGTTGAGAGGGAGAGGGAAATAAACGATTTCAAGAGCGAGACGTTCTTCCGCGTAACGGCTTTGTTCGCCTTGGGCGGCAGCACCTTTGGCGCGGAACTGAACAGGCGTTTTGCCACGATTGAGGAGGCGGAGGCTTTCTGCAACGATTGCAGGGAGGCCGCCTATGAGGTGGATGCGGTTAATGTGAAGCCGCAAAAGCGCACTCCCGCGCCTCCGTTCACCACTTCCACGCTCCAGCAGGAGGCGGTGAGGAAGTTCGGCTTCCCCGTGTCGCTCACCATGAGCGTGGCGCAGCAGCTTTACGAGGAAGGTCTCATTACATATATGCGTACCGACTCGGTGAACCTCTCGTCATTCTGCATAAACGCCTGCAAGGATGAAATCACCGCCACCCTCGGCGCGGAATATTCCAAGCCGCGAAACTATGTAACCAAGAGCAAAGGCGCACAAGAGGCCCACGAGGCCATACGCCCCACGTCGATGGAGCGGCATGGGATAGACGGCACGCCGCAGCAAAAGAAACTGTACAAGCTTATATGGCTGCGCACCATAGCGTGCCAAATGTCCGACGCGCTGATAGAGAAGACTTCCGCCGACATAGCCGTGTCAACACGCAGCGAAAAGTTCACGGCATCGGGAGAGGTGGTGAAATTTGACGGTTTCCTGCGCGTTTACCGCGAATCACGCGATGGCACGGATGCTTCGCAAGACTCAAACCGGATGTTGCCGGCAATGCAAAAAGGCGACAAGCCCGAAGCGTGCGGGATTACTGCCACACAGCGTTTCACCCAGCATCCGCCAAGATACAACGAGGCTTCGCTCGTACACAAAATGGAGGAGCTCGGAATAGGCCGCCCGTCAACCTATGCGCCAATTATCAGCACCATACAGCAAAGGGGCTATGTGGTGCGCGGCGACAAGGAGGGCGCTCCGCGAAACTACAGCGTGATAACCCTGAAAGACGGAAATATAACAAGGCACGAGGCCACCGAGACAACAGGCTCCGACAAGGGAAAGCTAATCCCGACTCCCGTGGGGCTTGTGGTTACGGATTTCCTCAAGCAGGAGTTCCCCGACATTATGGACTATAACTTCACCGCCGAGGTTGAAAAGCAGTTTGACGAGGTGGCAGAAGGCAAAAAGGAGTGGACGGGGCTTATGAAGGACTTCTACGAAAACTTTGAACCGGAGGTTGAACGTTCCAAAAACGACAACAACGGCAAAAAGGTGGGGGAGCGCGAACTTGGCACAGACCCCAAGACCGGACGCAAGGTGTTCGTGAAGATAGGGCGCTACGGACCGATGGTGCAGATAGGCACTGCCGAGGAAGAGGAGAAGCCGATGTTTGCCACCATACGCAAGAATCAGGACTACGAAACGCTGACCCTTGAGGACGCGCTCGAGCTTTTCAAGCTTCCGCGCACACTCGGCGAGTTCGAGGGCAAGGATGTTGTGATAGGCGCGGGACGTTTCGGGCCTTATGTAAGGCATGACGGCAAATTCGCCTCACTTCCCAAAGGCGTTGACCCGCTGAAAGTAACCCTTGACGAAGCCCAACAGATTATTCTCGACAAGAGGGAGGCCGATGAGAAACGCCACCTTAAAAAGTTTGACGAAGATGCCGAGCTTGAAGTGATGAACGGTCCGTATGGCGCATACATTTCCTACAAGAAGAAGAACTACCGCCTCACGAAAGAACAGAAGGAAAACGCCGCCGCGCTTACCTACGAGGAGTGCATGAGGATTGTGAACAGCGAGCCGGCAAAGGCAAGGCCCAAGGCCGCGAAAAAGACCGCTGCGGCAAAGACAACCAAAACCGCCAAAAAGAGCGCGGTCAAGAAAGCCTGATGAAAAGCATTACGCTCATTGGATATATGTGCGTGGGCAAAACCACGGTGGGGAAAGAGCTTGCCAAGCGTCTGGGACAGACTTTCTATGACCTTGACTGGTACATAGAGGAAAGGTTTCACACCAAGGTGCCGGAGATATTCGCGCAATACGGCGAACAGCATTTCCGCGATCTTGAACGCCGTATGCTGCACGAGGCTGCCGAGTTTGAAAACATCGTGCTTTCGTGCGGAGGCGGCACGCCGTGCTTTTTCGACAACATGGAATACCTTAACTCGGTTTCCACGACGGTTTACCTTAAGGCTTCGAGCCGGACAATCCTGGGACATCTCAAGATAAGCAAGGGCCGCCGCCCGCTTCTTGAAGGCAAAACACCCGATGAGCTGAAGGCGTTTGTTGAAAGCCAGCTCGCCGACAGACAGCCGTTCTACTCCAAGGCGCGGTTTGTGCAGGAGGTGTCCCCTCTTTGCACCCGCGAGAAGATTGACAATATTTGCAATGAAATAATCGAAAAAATAAAAACTACTGATAAATGAAGAAATGGCGCGTTGAAGATTCCGCCGAGCTGTATAACATAAACGGTTGGGGTGTCAATTATTTTAACATCAACGAAAAGGGACACGTTTACGTAACGCCGCGAAAAGACGGAGTGGAAATCGACCTCAAGGAACTGATGGACGAGCTTGACACGCGCAACATCACGGCCCCTGTGCTGCTCCGCTTTCCCGACATCCTTGACAACAGGATAGAGAAAACCGCGACGTGCTTCCAGAAGGCGGCAAAAGAATACAGCTTCAACGCCGAGCATTTCATTATATATCCTATAAAGGTAAACCAGATGCGCCCCGTGGTGGAGGAGATTATCAGCCACGGCAAACGCTACAACATAGGGCTTGAAGCCGGCTCAAAACCCGAACTTCACGCCGTGCTTGCCACGAACATGGACTCCGACAGCCCGATTATATGCAACGGGCACAAGGATCAGAGCTATATAGAGCTTGCGCTTCTGGCGCAGAAAATGGGGAAAAAGGTGTTTCTCGTGGCGGAAAAGCTTGACGAACTTGAACGCATATTCGAGGCTGCGAGAAAACTGAACGTGCGTCCGCAGATAGGCATACGCATCAAGCTGGCATCGACAGGCACGGGCAAATGGGCGGAAAGCGGCGGCGATGCGAGCAAGTTCGGGCTAAACTCCAGCGAGCTTCTTGATGCGGTAAGAATACTGAAAAGCCGGGGCATGGAAGATTGCCTCAATCTTATACACTTCCACATAGGCAGCCAGATAACAAAGATACGCCGCATACAGTCTGCCCTGCGCGAGGCTTCGCAGTTTTACGTGCAGCTCCACGCCATGGGCTTCAACGTGGAGTTTGTTGACTGCGGTGGCGGGCTTGGCATCGACTACGACGGAACGCGTTCGAGCAACAGCGAAAGCTCCGTAAACTATTCCATTCAGGAATACGTGAACGACTGCGTATATACTTTCGTCGATGCGGCCAACAAGAACAACATCCCTCACCCCAACATAATAACCGAAGGCGGACGCTCGCTTACCGCCCACCACAGCGTGCTTATCCTCGAAGTAACCGATGTGGCCTCACAGCCGCAGATGCCCGAGGATTTCGAGGCTACCAAGGACGACCACAAACTTGTCCAGGACCTTTCTGAAATTTGGGACAACCTGTCGGCGCGTTCCATGCTTGAGGACTGGCACGATGCGGAGCAGATACGCGACGAGGCTCTCGAACTTTTCGACCACGGAATTATCGATCTGAAAACCCGCGCCCAGGTGGAGAGCCTTTACTGGAGCATAACGCGGGAGGCAAACGCCATTGTACACACACAGAAGCACGTGCCGGAGGAGTTGCGCCGCCTCGACCGCCTGCTTGCCGACAAGTATTTCTGCAATTTCTCTCTGTTCCAGAGCCTGCCCGACTCTTGGGCGATAGACCAGCTTTTCCCCGTGATGCCTATACAGCGGCTTTGCGAAAAGCCCGAAAGAAACGTTACGATACAGGACATCACCTGCGACAGCGACGGAAAGATTGCGCAATACGTCAACGCCATGCAGCAGACTTCCACCGTGCCGCTCCATTCCATACGGCGCGGAGAGCGTTACTACGTGGGAGTGTTTCTCGTGGGGGCGTACCAGGAGATTCTCGGCAATATGCACAACCTCTTCGGCGACACCAACGCCGTTCATGTTACGGTGTCGAACGACGGCTACAGCATCGACCGCGTGATAGAGGGCGAAACGGTGGCGGAAGTGCTGGAATATGTGCAGTATGATGCCAAACGCTTGCAGAGGCGGCTGGAGACGTGGGTGAAGCGTGCCGAACTGAACGGGAAGATAACCATGTCGGAGGGCAACGAGTTCCTCGCGAACTACCGCAGCGGGCTTTACGGCTACACGTATCTCGAACTGAACGACGACGAGCTTTACCGCGAGAACGACAGGGTGCGCTTCAAGGACAAGAAAAACGAGGATGAACAATAAAGGAGTAATATGAGACAATCGCTCACAATAATAAAGGTCGGCGGCAAGATTGTGGAGGACGCAGACGCGCTTGCCGCGCTGCTCGACAGCTTCAAGGGAATACCCGGAAACAAGATACTCGTTCACGGCGGCGGACGCACGGCAACGCAGGTGGCTTCGCAGCTCGGCCATGAAACCAAGATGATAGACGGGCGCAGGGTTACAGATGCCGGTATGCTTCGCGTGGTTACGATGGTTTACGGCGGCTTGGTGAACAAGGACATCGTGGCGGGGCTTAACTCGCGCGACGTGTGCGCCCTCGGAATGACAGGCGCGGACTGCGGCGTGATTGTTTCCCACAAGCGTGCTGCAACTCCTGTGGACTACGGATTCGTGGGCGATGTTGACAAAGTTGACTCCGCACGCCTGGCATCGATAATAGACCAAGGCATAACGCCTGTGCTTGCCCCGCTCACCTTTGACGGACACGGGGGCCTGCTCAACACCAATGCCGATACCATAGCCGGGGAAACGGCAAAGGCAATGGCGCATCTCTACGACGTGAGCCTTGTTTACTGCTTCGAAAAGCGCGGTGTGCTTGCCAGCCCCGATGATGACGACAGCGTTATCCCGGAAATCCATGCGGCAAACTTCCCGAAGCTCGTAGAGGACGGAGTTGTGAGCGGCGGCATGATACCGAAAATACAAAACGCCCTGCAAGCCGTGGAGGCCGGCGTGAAGCGTGTAATAATCACGGCGGCAAAGGGACTTGACATAGAGGGCGGCACGAAAATACTGCCCTGACATTACTCTGGCATTATAATGCAGTTTGACATGAAGAGACTTTCCGTCATCGCTTTTTCCCTTCTAATTGCCGCCGCGTGTCTTGCCGCCCCCGGCGGCAGGCGCGTAAAGGTGCGCCTTTCAACCAGCATGGGCGACATTGTGGTAGAGCTATACAACGAAACGCCCAAGCACCGCGACAATTTCGTGAAACTCGTAAAGGAGGGCTTTTACGACGGTTTGCTGTTCCACCGCGTGATAGAGAACTTCATGATTCAGGGCGGCGACCCCGACTCACGCGGTGCCGCGCCCAGGAAGCGGCTCGGCGAGGGCGGGCCGGGATACACCGTCCCCGCCGAGATAGATTATCCCCTGCATTGGCACAAGCGCGGCGCGTTGGCGGCGGCGCGCGAGGGCGATGACGTGAACCCGGAAATGCGTTCAAGCGGCTCGCAGTTCTACATAGTATGGGGGAAAGTCCAAAGCGAGGGCGCGATGGAGGCGGTGAAGCAGAGAATGTACGAGGTTACGGACGGGGAGTTTGAACTCCCTGACGGAATAATGGAGAGTTACGAAACCAACGGCGGCACGCCGCATCTTGACGGCTCATACACCGTGTTCGGCGAGGTGGTTGAGGGCTTGAATATTGTCAAGGCTATCCAGGGGGTAAGAACCGACAAGTACGACCGCCCCGTAAAGGACGTGAAAATCCTCAAAGCCGAAATTGTGGAATAGTCTGCACTCTTGTAAAAGAGTAAAATACGATTATATATTATAGCGTTGCCGTAGGGGCGTATTGCATACGCCCTGAATTGCGCGGATTTGCGATGTTGCGACGGTGGTTTGTAATGCGTTTTATGCGGTTGCGTACAGGGCGTATGCAATACGCCCCTACAATTATTGCAAACCCCAAGCTAATTGCCCTTTTGCAAACACTCCGAAAACTACATTTGATGTAGGAAAAACTACATAGGACGTAGGAAAAATTATGTCTGATATAAATCAAACTACATCAGACCTTTTTTTCGCCCTTTGCAATATACAGGAAAACAGATCTTTACAGACAAATCGCAAAAGCGGACAAATACTTGAAAACCAGTATGATGCGTAATAACCGCCAAATCCGGCAGGAAGCGTTCAATAAAACAGCAGAAATCCGGCAGTTCCGCAGATAACAATCATCCTTATCGGGTTTATCTTGAAGAACTGGGTGCCCACAAAAGCCGACACGAAAAGAAACACGCTTATGTAAAACTGCCAGGGGTTTATGCCGGGTGCGCTGAAGTTCTCGCGTGTCATGAGTATGAGCGCGGCTGCGGCTATCAGTCCCACAACCGTGGGGCGCAGGAGCGAGAACATGGTGTCAACTATGCTTGTTTCGCGGTATTTTATCAGAACCTTGGTGATTGTGAACATGAGTATGAACGACGGCAGCACCACCGCGAATGTTGCCACAACGCTTCCCAGCACTCCCATCGAGGGGGGCATTCCCGCGTTGACAACGGCGGAATAGCCCACGTAGGTCGCCGAGTTTATGCCGATAGGCCCGGGGGTCATCTGGCTTATTGCCACAATGTCGGTGAACTGCGATGTGGTGAGCCACTGGTATTTCGTAACCACCTCGCCCTGAATCATCGAGAGCATGGCATAACCCCCGCCGAAACCGAAGAGGCCTATCTTGAAAAACGTGTAGAAAAGCAGTGTGAACAATAAAATCCCGCTCATGTCATTCCTGCGGTTTTATGTAGCGTGCGTAGATGAACCCTCCGAGGCACACGAGGAGTATAATGTAAACGGGGGAGACCTGGAAAAGCCATATCGCCATGACGGCGCAGAGCGGCAGCCACACGTTTGAGAGCTTTATGCCCGCGCTTTTCGCCAGCCTTATGCACGGCGCGGCTATCAGCGCGACTACTGCGGGGCGTATTCCCTTGAATACCGCCTCCACCGTGGGGTTGTTCTCGAACCGGTGGAAAAAAAGCGCGATTGCGAGAATTATCAGGAACGAGGGAAGCACGCAGCCGAGCGAGCAGGCAATCGCGCCAGGCACTTTCCGCAGCCTGTAGCCTATGTTAATGCTCATGTTCACGGCAAAAACTCCGGGAACAGTCTGCGCCACGGCTAAAAGGTCAAGGAATTCCTCCTTGCCAATCCATCTTTTCCTGTCCACAACCTCGTCCTCAATCATGGGCAGCATTACGTATCCCCCGCCTATGGTGAAAAGCCCTATGCGGAAAAACGTGGCGAAAAAACTCCAATACGTAGGCATAATCTCTTGCAATTGCGGCCGAACCAAGCGCAAAGTTAGCGTTTAAGGCGCAAAGCGCAAAACGGCGGCCTGCATTTTCGGCAATCCGCACGGGCGCGGCTTGCGTTCCGGCGGCGATTATATTGTGCGCTTGCCAAAAGGCGGTGCGGCTTCATGGGTTGCGGGCGGCAAAAATATGCGCTCATATTTGCCTGTGCCGGCTGAAAATCCTAAATTTGCATAATCTCTATTTTCGGCATAATAAAAAACCGCATAACCGACAATTATAATTTTCATGTCCCGCATTCTGGCATTGAGACTTTCGGCACTTGGCGACGTGGCCATGACTGTGCCTGTGATTCATTCGCTCGCGGAAAGTTTTCCGGGCAGCGAGGTCGTGGTGGTGTCCCGCGAGAGGTGGGCGGCGTTGTTTGCGAATATGCCGGCAAACGTGCGTTTCTACGGAATTGACTTGCAGGAATACGGGGGATTGCGCGGATTGGAAAGACTTTTTGGTGAACTTCGCCGCGAAGGCTTTGACGCTGTGGCGGATTTCCACAACGTGCTGCGCACAAAGTACATTGACATACGCTTTCGCATGGCGGGAGTGCCGGTGGCGGTCATTAACAAGGGGCGCAGGGAGAAAAGGGAACTGACAAGGCTGAAGCACAAAAGGCTCGTGCAGCTGAAAACCTCCACAGAGCGTTACGCCGATGTGCTTGCAAGGCTCGGCTTTACGTTCGACCTTGATTTCCGCTCGATATTCGGCGACGACGAGGGCGATGTGGGAACTCTTGCCCCGGTTGTGGGAGCGAAAAACGAAAACGAGTGGGTTGGCATTGCGCCTTTCGCACAGCACGAGGGCAAGATCTATCCTCTGGAACTCATGGAGCACGTTGTGTCGCTGCTTTGCAAACGTCCGCAGCGCAAGATATTCATCTTTGGCGGCGGAAGCGGGGAGCGGCTGATTGCCGGGGAGTGGGAGAAACGCTACCCTTCGGTTACGTCGCTCGTGGGCAAGGGAAGGATGATTGACGAGCTTGGCGTGATGAGCCGCATGGACGTTATGCTTTCCATGGACTCGGCAAATATGCACCTGGCCTCGATTGTGGGGGTGAAGGTCTTTTCCATTTGGGGTGCAACGCATCCTGCGGCGGGCTTTTCGGCTTGGGGGCAGACTTCCGACACGTTCATACAGACCGACATGGACTGCCGTCCGTGCTCGGTTTACGGAAACAAAAAATGCTGCCGTGGCGACTATGCCTGCCTCAGGCGCATTGACCCCAACCGCGTTGCCGAGAAAATAGAGACGGCACTCGAAACTAAAAGACTTTCAAGACAAAGATGAGGAACTTGGGCTACTGCTTTCTGCGCGGGGTGATTTACGCGCTGTCACTGCTGCCCTTCAGGGTGATATACATTCTCAGCGACATACTGTATGTGCTTGTGTACAGGGTTGTGGGCTACCGCCGCAATATTGTGCGCATGAACCTGCGCAACTCGTTCCCCGGCAAGACGGAAAGCGAGCTGCGCGAAATTGAGCGCGGCTTTTACCATTCCTTTTGCGACAACATGGTGGAGATGTTCAAGCTCATTTCAATCTCGCCCGGGGAAATGCGCCGCCGAATGACTTTTTCGGGGAATGACGATATAGAGAAATCGCTCGAAACCCACCAGTTCTGCTTCATATACCTCGGGCATTTCTGCAACTGGGAGTGGATTTCCACGATGCCGCAATGGTTTGACTCGGGGCGCGTACAGTGCGGACAGTTGTACCACCCGGTTAAAAGCAAGTTCTTCAACAGGCTGCTGCTTGAGCTTCGCGGGCGTTTCGGGGCGGAGAACATCCCGAAGAAGGACGCGCTGCGCAGGATTATAACCATGCGGGGTGACAGGAAAAGGACGATCATAGGGTTCATAGCCGACCAAGGCCCGCGCTGGGTGAACATTCACGAGTGGGTGGGCTTCCTCAACCAGGACACGCCGGTATATACCGGCACGGAGAGGATTGCCAAGAAGGTGGGCGCAAGCGTGTTTTTTGCCAACGTGAAGTGCGTGAGGCGGGGATATTACCACTGCTCCCTTGAAAAGATTACCGATGATCCGCGCTCATATCCCGACTACAGGCTTACCGACACATACATGAAGCTGCTTGAGGAAATGATTTGCCGCAGCCCGCGAAACTGGCTCTGGACGCACAACCGCTGGAAGCGCCACCACGAGGACGAGCCGGCAAACATAGAGCGCCGCAACGAAAAGGAAAGCCACGCCTCGCAGGGGGCGTGACGCAGCGCGGATTGTGCATCCCCAAATTCCATTACCCCGGAAATTACAGTTTTCTCAAAACACCCCGAAAACTACATGGGATGTAGGAAAAACTATGTCCTATGCAGGAAAAATTATGTCTGATATAATCCGGACTACATCAGACCTTTTTTCGCCTTTTTTCAAACTTCTGAAAAACAAAACGTTACAACGAAATACTTTTGCGCGGTTTTATTTTGAAAATCATGGGGTTACGCCGTTTGCCAATGGTCGCTGTTTCGTGGGGGTTTGGCTGCGGCGTTTTGCCTGCGGTTATTTGCCGGTTATGATGTGCTTTATGCTGTTGAGCTTGTTGAGCGCCTCCATTGGAGTGAGGTTGTTGATGTCGAGACCGAGTATCTCGTCGCGTATCTGGGTCAGCACGGGGTCGTCAAGCTGGAAGAAGCTGAGCTGCGTGCCTTCGCGGGTTGACGCAATGGCTTGTGTCTGCTTCGACACGTTTTCCCCGGGCGTCGCCGCCTCAAGCTCTTTCAAAATCACTTCGGAACGCTTTATTATCGACGGCGGCATTCCCGCCAGACGTGCAACGTGGATGCCGAACGAGTGGGCTGTGCCGCCCGGCTCGAGCTTGCGCAGGAACACAATCCTGCCGTTTGTCTCGCACACGGTGATGTTGAAGTTCTTTATGCGCCCGAAATGCTTCTCCATTTCGTTCAGCTCGTGGTAGTGCGTGGCGAAAAGCGTGCGGGGATGCCCCTTCGGCCCTTCGTGAAGGTATTCCACCAACGCCCATGCAATGCTTATGCCGTCGTAGGTTGATGTGCCGCGCCCCAGCTCGTCAAACAAAACGAGGCTGCGCTGCGACATATTGTTCATGATGCTTGCCGCCTCGCTCATTTCGAGCATGAAGGTTGACTCTCCCGCAGAAATGTTGTCGCTTGCCCCCACGCGGGTGAAAATCTTGTCAACAACGCCCACACGCGCACTGTCGGCGGGGACGTAGCATCCCACCTGCGCCATTAGGGCTATGAGCGCGGTTTGGCGCAGGAGCGCGGACTTTCCCGCCATATTGGGGCCCGTGAGTATTATTATCTGCTGCTTTTCGGTGTCGAGGTAAACATCGTTGCTCACATAGCTTTCCCCCGGCGGCATCTGCGTCTCTATCACCGGGTGTCTGCCTTGCTTTATGTCGAGCACCTCGCTCTCGTCAACAACAGGCCGCACGTAGCGGTGCTCCTGTGCGCATACGGCGAAGGAGTGTAGGCAGTCTATTGTGGCTATGATTGCAGCGTTGAGCTGCAGTGGCGTTATGAATTGCAGCGCATAGCTTACGAGTTCCGAGTAAAGGCGGCTTTCGAGGGCGAGTATGCGGTCTTCCGCGCCGAGAATCTTCTCCTCAAGCTCCTTTAGTTCGGGGGTGATGTAGCGTTCCGCGCTGACGAGGGTCTGCTTCCTTATCCAGTTTTCTGGAACTTGCTCCTTGTATATGTTCCTTACCTCAAGATAGTAGCCGAACACGTTGTTGAAGCCAATTTTCAGCGACTGTATTCCTGTCTTCTCGCTCTCGTCGTCGCGCAGTTTGGCGAGAATGTCCTTGCTTGAATGCGAAATCTGCCGCAGTTCGTCAAGTTCGGCGTTATATCCTGGGGCAATCACCCCGCCTTTCGACACGAGCGACGGTGGGTTTGGAACAAGTTCCTGCGATATGCGGTCGCGCAGTTCTTCGCACAGGGCAATCTTTTCGCCCATGTTCACGATGTCCGGGTCGGAAGCGTTTGCGCATTGGCTTTTTATCGGGGCGATGCAGGCGAGGGCGCACTTCAGTTGCGCCATCTCGCGAGGGCTTACCCGCTCAAGCGCGATTTTTGACGTAAGACGCTCCATGTCGCCGATTCCTTTCAGGTTCTCGTCTATCGTGTCGCGGAAACCGGGGTTGCGGAAAAAGTATTCCACCACGTTTTGCCGCTTCTCAATCTGTTTCACGTCGCGCAGCGGAAACAGCAGCCAGCGCCTCAGCAGCCTGTCGCCCATTGGCGTGTCGGTGCGGTCTGTTACGCCGAGCAGGGTGTTGCCTCCCTCGTTCATGGCTTGCACTATCTCAAGGTTGCGCACGGTGAATTTGTCGAGCTTCACATACCTTTCCTCGTCAATGCGGCGTATAGATGTTATGTGTCCCGTATGTGTGTGCTGCGTCATCTCGAGATACTGCAAAACAGCCCCGGCTGCGGTTATGCCGTTGTGCATATAGTCGATGCCAAAGCCTTTGAGCGTGCGCACGCCAAAGTGCTTTTGCAGTTTCTCCCTCGAACTGCGCTCGTTGAATGCCCAGTCGTCGAGTTCGTAAACGTAGTATTTTCCGAAAATTTTCAGGAACTTGTCGCGCCGTCCCCTTTCCACGAGGACCTCCTTGGGCGAGAAGTTGGCGATCAGCTTGTCAACGTATTCCGTTGTCCCTTCCGCGCAAAGGAACTCCCCGGTCGAGATGTCGAGGAACGCAAGCCCGCACGCTCCGTTGCCGAAATACACGGACGCGAGGAAGTTGTTTTCCTTTGACGACAGGACATTGTCGCCCATCGCCACGCCTGGCGTCACCACTTCGGTGATGCCGCGCTTCACAAGTTTCTTGGCGAGTTTCGGGTCTTCGAGCTGGTCGCAAATGGCCACGCGGAAGCCCGCACGTATAAGCTTCGGCAGGTATGCGTCGAGGGCGTGAAAAGGAAACCCCGCCATTTCCGTACCCTTGCCGTCGCCTTTGGAGCTGCGGTGGGTGAGGGTTATTCCGAGAACCGACGAAGCCGTTACGGCGTCTTCAAGGTATGTTTCGTAGAAGTCGCCGCAGCGAAACAGTATCAAGGCGTCGGGATGCTCCGACTTGAAGCGCTTGAACTGCTGCATCATTGGTGTCAGTGTTTCGCTTGCCATTTGGATGGAAGGTTTTTGGTTTACGCAAAGTTAATGCTTTTTCGGGATATGGTGAAGCCGCCCCCGTGCCTAAAGTTTCGGCGCAAGGGCGGCTTCTGCGGGTGTTTCGTGCAATGGGGTTACTTCACGATTATCAGGAAGTAGTTCTTCTTTCCGCGCTGTACGATAATGTAGCGTCCGTCTATGAGGTCTTCCTCGGTTATCGGGCGGTCGAACTGCTGCAGCTTGTCCTTGTTCACGCTCACTCCGCCGCCCTGCGTCAGCTTGCGCATTTCGCCTTTCGAGCTGAAGCACTGCGTGGTCTCGGCAAGCAGGTCAACGGCGCGTGCGCCTATAGCCTGGTCTTTCGGAACCTCAAAGTGCGGCACACCGCCGAACACGTCGAGCAGCGTGCGCTCGTCGAGTTTCAGCAGGCTTTCCTTGGTGGCTTTGCCAAAAAGGATGTTCGATGCCTCAAGGGCGGTTTCATATGCCTCCTGCGAGTGAACCATCACCGTAACCTCCTTCGCGAGCAGTTTTTGCAGCTTGCGCTGTCCTGGGTCTTCGCGGTGCTCGGCCACGGCCGCGTCTATTTCGTCCTTGGAAAGCGATGTGAAAATCTTAATGTACTTCTCCGCGTCGTCATCCGCCACGTTGAGCCAGAACTGGTAGAACGTGTAGGGCGTTGTGCGCTCCGGGCTGAGCCAGATGTTGCCCTGCTCGGTTTTTCCGAACTTCCTGCCGTCGCTCTTCTTTATTAGCGGGCAGGTCAGGGCGTATGCGTCGGCTTCCGGGCCGAGCGTGCGGCGTATCAGTTCCGCGCCGGTGGTGATGTTTCCCCACTGGTCGCTCCCGCCCATTTGCAGTTTGCAGTTCTTGTGGCTGTAAAGGTAGAGGAAGTCGTAGCCCTGCAAAAGCTGGTAGGAGAACTCGGTGAACGAAAGCCCGTCGCGCGCCTCGCCGTTAAGGCGTTTCTGCACGCTGTCCTTTGCCATCATGTAGTTCACCGTGATGTGCTTGCCTATGTCGCGTATGAAGTTGAGGAAGCTGTAGTTCTTCATCCAGTCGTAGTTGTTCACAAGCTCCGCCTTGTTTGGCGCGTCGCTGTCAAAGTCGAGAAAATGGGACAGCTGCTGCTTTATGCCGGCGATGTTGCGGGCGAGCGTCTCCTCGTCAAGCAGGTTGCGCTCCTGGCTCTTTCCCGACGGGTCGCCAATCATTCCCGTTGCGCCTCCGACGAGTGCCAGCGGCTTGTGTCCCGCCATCTGAAGGTGGCGGAGCATCATTATGCCGCAAAGGTGTCCTATGTGCAGGCTGTCGGCGGTCGGGTCTATGCCCACGTATGCCGTTACCATTCCCTTGTTAAACAGTTCGTCGGTGCCCGGCATCATCTGATGGAGCATACCGCGCCATTTGATTTCGTCAACGAAATTCATCGAATGAGTTGTAATTTTTATTTTGATGAGTAATAATGTATATACAATGCAAAGTTACTATAAATTTGCGAGATAAGGGGGAAGCCGTTCGTTGTAAGAATGTGTGGGAATGTTTTCCGGCATTGCAAACGGCAAAAACGCCCGAAATTGTCTAACAAACTGGTTTACAGAGTAATAATCGTACAGAAGATATTCTTTATAACGGTTTGTTTTTCAGTGGTTTGAGAGAGGCGAAAAAAGGTCTGATGTAGTTTGAATTATATCAGACAAAATTTTTCCTACATAGGACATGGTTTTTCCTACATCAAATGTATTTTTCGGGCTGTTTTGAAAAGGACAATCGGTTTGGGGTTTGCAATAATTGTAGGGGCGTATTGCATACGCCCTGTATGCCACGGCATGAGCCGCGTTGCAAATCCGCGCAAATTGTCCCGAACCCGCACTAAAAAAGCAAGTGGGATATGCCCGGGTGTGCAAACACGGACATATCCCGCCTATGTTGTTTCCGTCAGGGCGGAATGCGGTTTTTGCCGCTTATTACTTCACGAACTTGGCGTTCTTGAGGTATTCCGCGCTCTCCGCCGAAGCCTTGAACATTTCGTCCATCACCTGGTCGTCGGAGTATTTGCTGCCATCGGCGTTCTTCTTGTCGCGAAGCCACTGCGGGGTCTCAATCTCCACGAAATAGTTCTTCATCTTGTTTTTGCGGAACTGGTTGAAAATGCCCTCGAAGTTGATTGTGCCGCTTGCCCCGATGACGAAATCGTCCTTGATGTGGAGCAGCTGTATGCGCTTGGGGTATTTCTTGAGATACGCCACGGGGTCCTGGCCGCCCTTTGTGCACCAGTAAACGTCAAGCTCGAAGCAAACGTAGCGCGGGTCGGTGTTCTCCACGAAGTATTCCCACATCAGCTTGTCGCTGTCCTTCAGTTTCTGGAACTCGTGCGCGTGGTTGTGGTAGCCGAGCGTCAGGCCGTATTCCTTTGCGAGCTTGCCCACACGGTTGAAGTATGCGCACATGCGGTTCATGCCGGCAACGGTGTAGTCTATCTGGTAGCTCGGCACAACGAAGTATTTGCCGCCGCACGCTTTCTGTATCTTGAAAAGCTCGCGCCAGCGGTTCATTATCTCCTCTTCCTTTGCCGGGTCTTCCTGTATGCTCGAGTGGGTGGAGATTATTTTGATGCCGTTGGCGTCGCAGATGCCCTTGAACTCGTCGGCGGGCAGCCCGAACACCTTGGGGTCGCCGCCCCACTGCACAAGCTCCACCTCGTTGTAGCCCATTTTAGCAAGACGCTCTATCGAAGCCTTGGGGTTCTTGTTCATAGCCCCCATTACGGTGTAGAGCTGGAAGCCTATCTTCTTTTTCGCCGCCACGCCCTGCGGCATGGAGAACGCCATTACTGTGATTGCCGCAAGCACATACGCCGTTACGGCACTGCGGCAGGTTTTGAATGATTTTTTCATTTGCTGTTTGTTTTTGTCGTTATTTTGTTTCTGCAAATATAGTAAATTCCAGTTGTTTGCAGTGCCGTTGCGCTTTGTTTGTTCAGGGAAAGCCGCATAAAAAAGTGCGCAGCCGCGTTTACGGGTGGCGGCTGCGCACTAAATGGTGGTTACTTGCTGATGGGGTATTCGTTCCTGTCGATAGGTAAATCTTTGTCAATCGGCGTGAGTTTGCATTTAATGGACAAAGGGGACTTTTTCTTCCCATTATAGCGCACGTCGAGCTTGACAGCCATACGTTTGCCTTCCTCTTCAAGAATATTAACGCCATAATTCAAAGGATCGTTACGCCGGTCGGCCGTTTCGATTGCCAGATATTTGAAATGCGCCTTGCCCTTTACAGGAATTTTCTAAAAAAAAGTCTTTTCACACGACGAGCCGCGAGGATCTGTACCCGGTCCCGGGTTATATCCCATTGCAACCAGTAATATAAATGATTCAATATTCTCATGTGATTTATCATAGTTGCACGTAAGAAAAGCACGAACCAGAGCCGAGTGTTCTTTTTTGAATACGACAGCCTTTTCGCCATACGTCTTGCACGAATCGGCAGAGGTCTTGTTTGCTGCAGAGACATTATTTATGGCAAGGATAAACACAGTCACAAAAACAGAGGCTAAAAACTTCAATTTTCTCATGTCATTTCGAAATTATATAAGGTTAAGTTGCAGTTCCAAACCGTTGAGGAAATCCACATAAAACTCTATCGCGTCCTCTATCTCTGAAATTTTTATGTATTCATCGGCTGTATGGGAGCGCGATGACTCTCCCGGACCGATTTTAATTGTCGGGAAAGAAAGCAGTGCCTGATTGCTGAGCGTGGGTGAGCCAAAAGGTTTCCGTCCCATTTCAACTGCGCGGCGCACAAGCGGATGCGAAGCCGGAATGTTCGATGAATTCAGACGGAAAGAGCGCGCTTTTGCCTCGCTTCCCACTGCGGAACTTATTATATCGAACAGCTCGCGGTTGGAATACAACTCGTTTGAACGCACATCGGCTGTGAAGGAACATTCGGCGGGAACAACATTGTGTTGTGTGCCGGAATTTATAATTGTAACCGTGGCGCGGGTGTCGCCCAAGTGCTCGGAATGCCGATGAAAGCGGATATTTTTTATGGTTTCTACATCTTCAAGTGCCTTGTATATAGCATTCACGCCCTCGTTCCGTGCGGCGTGTCCGGCTTTGCCATGGGCGGTGAAATCAATCACCATAAGTCCCTTTTCCGCCACAGCGGGCTGCAAGCCCGTGGGTTCGCCAATTATTCCCGCGTCGATGTGAGGAAAACTTTCCAAAGCCAGTTCTATGCCGCCTTTGCCGGAAACCTCCTCCTCGCACGAGGCGGAGAAAACAAGGTTGTAGCCGCGCTCCCTGCTGCACATTCCGATATACGCCTCCAAAAGCGATACAAGGCTGCCGCCGTCATCGTTAGCCCCCAAGCCATAGAGTTTGCCGTCCTCCACAACCGGGGTGAAAGGGTCATGACTCCAGCCTTTCGCCACCCTCACCGTATCGATGTGCGCGTCGAGAAGCAGGGTGGGCTTGCCGTCCGAATAGTCGCGGCATACGGAAAACACGTTGTTTCCCACGCGCTGCATTTTCAGGGTCTTTCTCCCGATGAAATCGGCAATTTTGCCGGCAGCGGCAGTCTCCTCGCGGCTGAATGAGGGTATGGCTATCAGTTCTTTCAGAAGCTCTACGGCCTCTCGGGTTGCGGTGTTCATTTTATTTGCTTTGGATTACCGCAAATTTACGAATTTCCGTTCAATGGCAAAGCGGACACCTGACAGTAAAACATTCAATATGGAATAGGGGGGATCGCAGGTTTGTCCAAGCGGTCAAAGCTGAGGAAATTTATGTTGGCGCTGTGTGTTCGGGGAAACCGCAAAACTTTGCTAGCGTATTGATTTGCAGAGTGATGCGCCGATTTTGAAGCGAAAATGTAAGTTTTTGTTTTCCAGATGTTTGCAATCAGCGAAAAAAGGTCTGATGTAGTCCGAATTATATCAGACATAATTTTTCCTGCATAGGACGTAGTTTTTCCTGTGTCCCATGTAGTTTCCGGATTTCCGCGCCATGATTGCAAAGGCTTCGTTATATCCCGTATGACATTTGGCGTTCCGTCATACAAATCAAGGGCAAAAACAGGGGATAAACGCGCTTTATTTCGTATATTTGCACGAAATTTGAGCTTATTATGGACCGACAGTATTTATCACGGTGTCCGGCGTGCGGTTCGGAGAACGTGGCTAGGAAGTTTACGGCTGTGGACTACACCGCCACAGGCGAGACTTTTGACGTTTTCGAATGCGCCGCGTGCGGAATGCGTTTCACCCAAAACGCCCCCATTGAGCAGAATGCGGGAAAGTACTACCACTCACCCGACTACATATCCCATTCCGACACCCGCAGGGGCATTGTCAACCGCATATACCACCATGTGCGCAGCGTCATGTTGCACCGCAAGGCAAAGCTCGTGGCAGAGGCTTTGGGCAGGTCGGAGGGCAAACTGCTGGACATAGGCGCGGGAACAGGCTATTTTGCCAACGAAATGAAAAGGAGCGGGTTCTATGTGAACGCCGTGGAGATAGACCCGGGGGCGAGGAAGTTCGCCTCGGAGCATTTCGGCATAACCGAAGAGGACATCACCGCCCTCGACAAGTTCCCCGACGGGAATTTCGACGCAATAACCATGTGGCACGTAATGGAGCACGTTTACCGCCTGTCGGAGGAGTGGCAGAAACTCCACCGGTTGCTCAAGGATGAAGGGCGTCTGATTGTTGCCGTGCCAAACTGCGCAAGCGCGGACGCGGAACATTACAGGGAAATGTGGGCTGCGTACGATGTGCCGCGCCACCTGTGGCATTTCACCCCCCACACGATGCGCCTCGTGGCGCAACAGCACGGCTTCAAGCTCATAGCCACCCATCCCATGCCCTTTGACGGTTTCTACATCTCCATGCTCTCCGAAAAGAACAAGGGGGCGGCGTTCCCGTTTGCAAGGGGGCTGTGGCAGGGGTTCAGAGCCTGGTCGAAAGCCTCGTGCAACAAGGATAGAAGCAGTTCGGTGATATTCATTTTTGAAAAACTCTCATAAAGCATAATATTCCGCACCATGGGAAAGAAGCATAAATCACGCAGCAATCTGAGGCTGAACGTAGCCACCTCGTGCATAAGCACCACGCTTGTGCTTGTGCTGATAGGCATTGTGGTGTTTTTTGTGAGCGTGGCGGCGAATTTCAGCCTACACCTGCGCGAGAACTTCACCGTTACGTTGATGCTCGACGACGACATATCAAACATCGAGGCATACAACCTGCAAACCCGCCTGCGCTCCATGCCATGCGCCGCCCACGTGGCGTACATTTCAAAGGAAAAGGCACAGAAAACGCAGCGCGAAGCCCTTGGCTGCGACCCGGCGGAGTTCAACGGCACAAACCCCATGCCGGCTGCTTTCGAAGTGAGGCTCAAGGCGGAGTATGCCAACGGCGACAGCCTTTCGAAGGTGATGCCGGCACTTAAGGCGGAGCACTATGTGATAGACGTTGACTACCCCGACAAGCTCATGGACAGCATAAACGAAAACATACGCAACGTGAGCACCGTGCTGCTTGTTGTGGCGGTGCTGCTGATGTTCGTGTCGTTCGTGCTTATAAACAACACTATGCGGCTCAGCGTGTATTCGCGCCGCTTTGAAATCCGCACAATGCAGCTTGTGGGGGCGCGCTCCTCGTTCATACGCCGTCCGTTCATGCGGAGGGCGTTCTGGGTGGGATTTATAGCCGCCGCGCTGGCCTGTGCGCTGCTCGCCGCAGGGATAAAGGCTCTTTTAGAGTTCGACCCGTCGCTTCGGGAAGATGTTGACTGGCAGGTGTGGGCCATGACATTAGGAAGCGTCATGGGATGCGGAATAGTGCTCATTCTGCTTTGCGCATACGTCTCGGTGAACAAATACCTGCGTATGCGTGCCGGCGACCTGTACCGCTGTTGAACCAAACTAAGAAAACTGTAACCAAAATGGATAAAAACAAACTCGCGTTCACGCGCAAAAACTTCATCCTGCTTGCCATCGGAATGGCAATCGTAATAATCGGCTTCATACTCATGGCCGGCGGAGGCTCGACGGAAAGCCGTTTCAATCCCGAGATATTCGACGCACGCCGCATCAAGCTGGCCCCGGCAATGTGCTTCGTGGGCTTCGTTGTGATGGTAATGGCAATTCTCTATCCGTCGAAAACGAAAAACGGCGGGGATGGCGAAACCCCGGAAGCCAAGTAAGCGGCCATGGATTGGTTTCAGGCCTTATGGCTCGGCATCCTGCAAGGATTTACCGAGTACCTGCCCGTGAGCAGCAGCGGACACCTTGCGATAGCGTCCCGCCTGTTCGGGGTTAATGCGGACGACAACCTCACATTCACCGTTGCCGTTCACGTAGCAACCGTTCTGAGTACGCTTGTGATACTCTGGAAGGAAATTGCGTGGATTTTCAAGGGACTTTTCAAACTTGAGTGGAACGACGAAACGCGCTACACGCTGAACATAATAGTCTCCATGATACCTGTGGGCATTGTGGGGGTGTTTTTCAAGGACTATGTTGAGGGCGTGTTCGGTTCGGGGCTCGCCATAGTGGGTGCAATGCTGCTCGTAACCGCGCTCCTGCTCACGTTCTCCTATTACGCCAAGCCGCGACTGAAAAAGGACATCAGCATAAAGGACGCCTTTATAATAGGAATAGCGCAGGCCTGCGCCGTGATGCCCGGACTTTCGCGCTCCGGCTCTACAATAGCCACGGGACTGCTTCTCGGCAACGACAAGTCAAAGCTCGCGCAGTTCTCGTTCATTATGGTAATTCCGCCAATCCTCGGCGAGGCGCTTCTTGACGTAATAAAAGGAATGAGGCACGGCGCGGAGGCCGCCGTCGGCGACATATCGCTTGGCGCGCTTGCCGTGGGTTTCCTCGCGGCGTTCGTAACAGGTTGCGTAGCCTGCAAGTGGATGGTGAACCTTGTCAAGAAAGGCAAGCTTATCTACTTTGCCGTTTACTGTGCGGTTGCCGGAATACTCACGATAGTCCTTTCATAAACCGTGCGGACGATGAACTTTTTTGATGGGGAAATACTCGCGTTCGACAAGCCTTACGGCGCAACGTCATTCAAGGTGGTTTACACCGTGAGGAACACCCTCACCGCACGGATGGACGGAAGGAAAATCAAGGTGGGACACGCCGGCACCCTCGACCCTCTCGCCACGGGCTTGCTGCTTATATGCACAGGCCGCGCCACGAAGAAAATCGAGGAACTGCAAATGCTCGACAAGGAGTATGAGGCGACGCTCCGCCTTGGTGCGACCACGGCGAGCTTTGATATGGAGCATCCCGAAAACGCCACATTCCCCACCGCGCACATAACGCGCAGCATGGTGGAGGAGACGCTGCGCAAGTTCGAGGGCGACATACTCCAGACCCCGCCGGTGTTTTCCGCGTGCAAGGTTGACGGCAAGCACGCCTACCATCTGGCACGCAAGGGCAGGGAGGTACAGCTCAAGGCAAAGCCCATACGCATATACGGCATAGAGCTTCTGGACTTTTCCATGCCCGAAATGAAAATCCGCGTTCACTGCGGCAAAGGCACATACATCCGCGCCCTTGCACGCGACATAGGTGAGGCCTTGGGAAGCGGCGCATACCTAACCGCCCTGCGCCGCACGCGTGTGGGGCAGTATATTGCCGACCAAAGCCTGAAACCGGAGGACTTCGCGCAGTGGCTCGAGGGCATAGACGTGGAAATACCCGACATAACAGGGGGAACTTCAAACAAAAAGCAAAACAATAATACAGCAATATGAAATTATCTCAATTCAAGTTCAAACTGCCAGACGACAAAATAGCGCTCTATCCGCCCCACCACCGCGACGAGTCGCGCATGATGGTGCTGCACCGCAAGACCGGTGAGATAGAGCACAAGATGTTCAAGGAGATAATAAACTATTTCGACGAGCACGACGTGTTTGTGTTCAACGACACCAAGGTGTTCCCCGCCCGCCTTTACGGGCTGAAGGAGAAGACCGGCGCGAAAATCGAGGTGTTCCTGCTCCGTGAGCTGAACCCCGAACTCCGCCTGTGGGACGTGCTTGTTGACCCGGCGCGCAAGATACGCATAGGCAACAAGCTCTTCTTTGGCGAGGACGGAAGCATAATGGCTGAGGTCATAGACAACACCACGAGCCGCGGACGCACGCTGCGCTTTCTCTACGACGGGCCGCACGACGAGTTCAAACGCCAGCTCTACGCCCTCGGTGAGGCTCCTGTGCCAAAGTTCATAAGGCGCGATGTTGAGCCTGAGGATTTGGAACGTTTCCAGACTATCTTCGCCAAAAACGAGGGCGCGGTAACAGCCCCCGCAAGCGGTCTGCACTTCTCGCGTGAGCTTATGAAGAGAATGGAGATTAAGGGCATAGAGTTCGCGTTCCTCACGATGCACTGCGGTCTTGGCACATTCCGCTCAACCGACGTTGAGGACCTCACCAAGCACAAGATGGACTCCGAGCAAATGGCTGTGGAGAAGGAATGCTGCGATGTGGTGAACAACGCCATCGACCACGGACACAAGATAATCGCTGTGGGGACAACTGTGCAGCGCGCGCTCGAAACCGCCGTGGGGGCGGACAACCACCTGAAGCAATACGAGGGCTGGACAAACAAGTTCATCTTCCCGCCATACGACTTCCACATCGCCAACGCCATGATCGCCAACTTCCAGCTGCCTTTCAGCACGCTGCTCATGCTCACGGCGGCATACGGCGGCTACGACAACGTGATGAACGCCTACAAGGTGGCATTGAAGGACGACTACAAATTCGGCCCATACGGCGACGCTATGCTTATAACAGACTGATGAACCACACCGTATTCCTTGCTTTCGGCTCGAATCTGGGAAACAGGCGGGAAAACATAGAGCGGGCTTTGGAACTCCTTAGGCAGGAGGGTCTGAAGCCCGTTTCGGTTTCGCAGCCAGTAGCCACCGCGCCCGAAGGCTTCGCGTCGGCAAACGAGTTCCTCAACTCGGCTGCCAAGTTCACCACAGCCCTTTCCCCGCACGAGGCGCTTGAGGTTACGCAGCGCACGGAGCGCATTCTCGGCAGGACGCAGAAGTCAGAGGGCGGCATTTACCACGACCGCACGATTGACATTGACATACTGTTTTATGACGACATTGTTCTGAACACGCCCGAACTCTCCATTCCCCACCCGCGAATGGCGGAAAGGATGTTTGTGCTGAGCCCCATGAACGAGATAGCCCCCGCTTTGCGCCATCCCGCAAACGGCAAAACTATACACGAGCTTTATATGGAGGCAAAACAGGGTAAGCGGTAGCATTTGCGGCGTATGCAATACGCCTGCAAATCTCGTAAAACAAAAAATAGCGGCTCTTCCCCAAACACCCCGAAAACTACGTGGGACATGGGAAAAACTACATAGGACGCAGGATAAATTATATCAGACATAATCCAAACTACATCAGACCTTTTTTCACCGCTTGCAATCCCTTGAAAAACAAAAACTTGCAAAATCCTCACACTTAAAGACAAGCGTTTGCGAATCAATATGTTATGAAAAGCCGTGTGCTTTTTGTATAATTCAGAACTAAAAACAATCCGCCCCGCAATATCGGCAAGGCAGCCGGCACTGCGGGGCAGTTTGTTTTGTTATTGCGGGCGGGAGGGCTGTGCCGCTTGCAGCTCACGCAGTTTGAGGCGTTTGCATCCCCGCGCCCTGGCAAAGGCGTGTGCGGAGTTACCAGTAATCCTCCGCGTCAACTCCGGCATACACGTTCTTGGGCACCCACTCGAAGTAGTCGATGTCGAAGTTTGCGGCGGGGTTGGTGAGCACATTCTTGAACCTCACATAGTATGTCTGCTCCGGGTTCACGTAGCCCCGGAATATGATGTGGCGCAGTTTGTGGAGCGAGAAGCCGTCGTCGCGTCCGCTTGTCGTCCCAGCCGAACTGATTGAGCCGTAGCACTTGGGGCCTTTCATCACATCGTGGTTGCGCATATTGCGTTCCATGCGGGTGTTCTCCTCCTTGTCCTCCGTGTCGCGGAACCATCCGATGCGTTCCGTGTTCTCGTCATACCTCATGTCGATTGGCAGGCCTATTGCCGAGAGGTTGTTCTTGTCAGTTCCCACGTAAACCTGCATCATCCCTCGCGCCGCACCGTTCGCCACAGCCACGCGGAGTTCGTATGTACCCTCGTTGGGGACACGCGGAAGCTTGAATATCACATCGTAGTCGCCCTCGAATTGCGGCTCGTCCTGCTCGTATGCACGGCAGTTGGGGTTCCCGTAAACCATCATCAGCGAAAGGTCGGTCTCGTCGGTGAATGTGATGCCTTCGCAATATCCGTTGTATATATGGTAGTAGTTGTTGTTGGGAAGTGCGCGCATTCCGTTGGTCATCAGCTCCGGCTGTATGGCAAGCACATCGAAGCGTATGCGCTCGTTGAGCACCTTGCCGGGAACGTCCTCGTCGTACCACAGCACGTCGTCTATCGGGTAGTAGAAGCCGTTGAGAGCCTGAATGTCGCGCACGCCGTTGTTTGGCATCACAAGCACGCCGGGACGCGGCACAAGCAGCTCGTCGTAGGAATCCCAGTCATATTTTGCCACATACCGGTTGAGGCGCTTGCCGTCGGTCTGTCTGCCCTCGGTCATTTTCAAAAGGCGCGGGTACTTGCCCATAGTCTCCCAATACTGCATCTTGTCGATGCCAAGTTTGTTGGGGTTGGTGTAGGCGTATCCCACCTCGTTGTAGTGTATCACAAGTTTGTTGTACGACATCGAGCCTTTTACGATGTGGTATGCCACAAACTGGTTCACGGCGTTGTCGGGGCTTGTGAGGTCGTTGCTCGTGGCGTTGGGGTAGTAGGTCTTGCACACGGCGTTCACCCTGTCCATTATCTCGTCCCAGTTGGTTACCAGCCCGTTCTCCCTTTTGATTTCAACGCCCCACTTTTCGCACAGGACAGAGTCGGTTTCCACAAAGGCGGTGAAGCCGTAATATCTGTGCTGTGGCACGCGCCCGCGTATCGTCGCGCTGTTGTCGTAATCGGGCAGGTCGCGGTTTTCGTACTCCTCGTCCCTGATTGCCTGCAGGCTGTCTTTCCAGTTGGTGGCGAACAAAAGGTGGGAGAATATAAGCAGGTTGTCCTGACCGGCGATGAGGTCGGGCAATGTGCTCGAATAGGGCATCACCACGCGGTTCACCACGTGCATCCAGCCGTTTTCTGCCTCGTTGTCGGCACTCGTTATCTCCGAGAAGGCGTCGATGAAAATCCTCACCTTGCCCGTGGAGTCGTTCGTGCCGAAGGAGACGGTTGCGAAGCGGTCCGCCATTGTTTTGTAGTCGAACGTGCCTTCCTGGAACGTGGTCGTCTTGTAGGCTTCGTTGTGTTCGCTGTCGATTATGCTGTTGAACACGATGTCCTGCGCCACCGAGTCGGGAGTCTGGCTGATGTCGTAATTCGGGGTTGAGAAAACGGAGTCAAGATAGTGCTGCACGGCGGCGTTCGTGGGCGCAAAGACTGTGTAGTTTCCCCTCGCCTCGAGCAGGTGGTCCATTGTGGAGCCTTTCTTGCCGCTCTTGGCGTGCTGGAGCATCAGATAGTAATAACTCAAGTCGGGATCCTCTTTGATGTAATCGGCAACCGACTTCCCAGTGAACACGAAGATGTTTGAATCATCTACTTTGTCGGAACACGAGAAGAAGCTGAAGGCAAAAATAGCCAGCGTCAGCAGTCCTAAACTGATTTTTTTCATGGAATATATATTTTCTATTTTAATTTTCATTCAGTGGCTCGCGCCACAAAAGATGCTTAGAAGTTTTCAAAGGGCAAAGATGTGAATTTTTCCCAAACCAAGCAAATGCAGCACCCGTTTTTTTCACCCCTAAAACAAAGATTTTGAAAAAAGTACAAACGCTGCAAAATAATTCGCCCAATGCGTTTCTTGTTATGAAAATATGTGCTAACTTTGCAGCGAATATCTGACCGTCCGTTCAGGGGCGCGATTGTATTTGTTTGTTTGGTGGATAGATTTGAGCTGCTTGCAACCACTTGAAAACAATGCTAAAACAACGGCCGCGTTCAGGCCGTGAGGCGTTTCCGCAAAGTTTTCAGCCGGGAAGCGGCAAAGTCCCCGCCACACGAGAGAGAAATTCTAACCCGTGTGCAAAGGCGAATGCCCCGGCACACACAAATTATTTTATATGGCTTACTTATTCACTTCCGAATCAGTGTCAGAGGGACATCCCGACAAGGTGGCCGACCAAATATCGGACGCCGTGCTTGACGAGTTGCTTGCTTACGACCGCAACTCAAAAGTAGCTTGCGAAACATTAGTTACCACAGGACAGGTGGTAGTGGCAGGTGAAGTAAAGACAAAAACCTATGTTGACCTTCACGAGGTTGTGCGAAAGACAATAGGGCGCATAGGCTACACAAAGGCGGAATACAAGTTCGAGGCGGAGTCGTGCGGCGTGCTTAACGCCATTCACGAGCAGAGTGCCGACATACGCCGTGGCGTGGAGCGTGAAGACCCCATGAACCAGGGTGCGGGCGACCAGGGGATAATGTTCGGCTACGCCACAAACGAGACGGCGAACTATATGCCGCTTACTCTCGCGCTGGCAAACAAGATTCTCACCGTGCTTGCGGAAATCCGCCGCGAGGGAAAGGTTATGACATACCTGCGTCCCGATGCGAAGAGCCAGGTAACGGTTGAGTATGATGACAACAACAAGCCCGTGCGCATCGACACGATTGTTGTTTCCACGCAGCACGACGAGTTTGTCGAGGCAAAGGACGGCGGCCAAAAGGCGGCGGATGCCGAAATGCTCGCGAAAATCCGCGAGGATGTGATAAACATCGTCATCCCGCGTGTGCTTGCCGAAATCAAGACCGAATCGGTGAAGAAACTTTTCAACGGCGACATAAAATACTTCGTGAACCCCACCGGCAAGTTTGTCATCGGCGGCCCTCACGGCGACACGGGACTTACGGGGCGCAAGATTATAGTTGACACATATGGCGGACGCGGTGCGCACGGCGGCGGAGCGTTCTCGGGAAAGGACCCCTCGAAGGTTGACCGCTCGGCCTGCTATGCCGCACGCCACATAGCGAAAAACCTCGTTGCCGCCGGCGTTGCAGACGAAGTCCTGATACAGCTAAGCTATGCCATAGGCGTTGCGGAGCCGATAAACATATATGTAAACACCTACGGGACTTCACACCTCAACATCACAGACGGGGAAATCGCCAAGAAGATCGGCGGCATCTTCGACCTGCGCCCCTACGCAATCGAGGAACGCCTGAAACTGCGCAACCCCATCTATGAGGAGACGGCAGCCTACGGACACTTCGGGCGCGAGCCGCAGACGGTAACGAAACATTTCCACAACGCCTACTTCGGCGACAGGGACGAAACCGTAGAACTTTTCACATGGGAAAAGCTCGACTACGTTGACAAGGTGCGCGAGGCGTTCGGCATCTGAAAATAATGCAAACCATTTGCCCGGCGCAGCCACACGACAGGTTGCACCGGGCTTTGTTTTTTCACGGATATGGACAAAATAAAGAGAGTGGCCGTTTACGCCGCCTCAAGCTCGCAAGTGGCGCGGGAATACACCGGCGCAGCCGCCGCGCTCGGCAAAGCCCTCGCCGCAGAAGGCATCGAGGTTGTTTACGGCGCGGGCAAGGTGGGGCTCATGGGGGCTTTGGCCGATGCCGCGCTCGCCGCCGGCGGAAAGGTTACAGGCGTGATACCCGAATTCATGGTTGACAACGGATGGTGCAGGGACGGGCTGACAAACCTCATCGTAACTCCCGACATGCACGCACGTAAGGAAAAAATAGTATCTTTGGCGGATGCCACGATAGCCCTGCCGGGCGGGGTGGGCACGCTTGAGGAACTGCTGGAGATTATCACGTGGAAGCAGCTGGGGCTTTACTCCAACCCGATAGTCATCCTGAACACGCGGGGTTACTTCGCCCCCCTTGTCGCAATGCTCGAAAGGGCGGCAAGCGAAAGGTTCATGCGCGATATACACCGAAGCCTGTGGAGCATTGCCGACACGCCGCAACAGGCAGTTGAACTTGTGAAGTCAATCCCGCAATGGGACACCGCAATATCAAAGATGGCGCAAATGTAACGCCGCACGGATAAAGCCATTAAGTGCAGAACATGGAAATCATTCCGCCAAAAACGCCGCAAGACACGGTGGCGGGCTACTCGTTCGAGGAGACCGCCGACTCGCTTGCCGCCGCCCCGCCGCCCAAGCCCAGGACGGTGAGCGGAATACTGCGCCTGCTTCCCGCCGGCGCAACCCCCGAGCAGCAGGACTCCGCCGTGCAGGCGATGATGGACATACCGCCCGCCACGCATCTCTCCACGCAGCCCGACACCCTGTACATACCGGGGCTGAAAGGCTCGCCGGCCCATGTTGATCTGGAAAAATATGACTTGCGCAAGAACTATTTTTCCGACAAAGAGTACTTCCACCCCGAATTGCGGGTGAACCAGATAGGGATGGCGGCAGAGCCGGTAACCTACCGCCTAAGCAGCGACGACTACGTAACCGGGCTCCTGCTCGCGAGCTTTTTCATAGCCTCGCTTTTCATAGCGCGGAACATCGGAATCCTTGCCGACAGGACAAGGAACTTCTTCCGCTTCCACCATGACGGCGACTTTTCCATGAGCGCGAACCCCGAAACCAAGGGGCACGTGTTCCTCATACTGCAAACCTGCCTCACGCTCGCCATACTGTTTTTCGACTACACGCAGCTCAACCTCACCGAAGTGTTCAACCAAGTGTCGCCATACATACTGCTGGGAATGGACACCGCAATATGCTTCGCATACTTTGTGGCAAAGCTCGCGCTCTACAAGGTGGTGAACTGGGTGTTTTTCGACCGTGCGCAAAACAGGCAGTGGCTCGAATCCTACCTGTTAATGGTAACCCTGCTCGGACTGTCGCTCTTCGCCCTCGCGCTGCTTGTGGTTTATTTCGATTTGTCGTTCAAACCCCTTGGGATAACAGTCGTTTTGTTAGTCTCGACTTTCAAACTGCTGCAGTTAATCAAATGTAAACAAATCTTTTTCGCATACCGTTTTAGCGGTGTCCATTTAATTTTGTACTTTTGCACCCTGGAATTGATACCGGTGCTCCTGCTATGGAGGGCATTGGTCTATTTCAACGAAATATTGATAGTGAACATTTAAAGAAATGATCAAGAAGATTCTGGTGTCCCAACCCCAGCCAAGTTCAGAGAAATCACCCTATTTCAATATTGCGCAAAAGTACGGAGTAGAACTTGTTTTCAGACCATTCATAAAGGTGGAGGGCGTAAGCGCAAAAGATTTCCGCAAGCAAAAGGTAAACATACTCGACTACACAGCCATAGTGTTCACATCGCGCACGGCGGTGGACAACTTCTTCCGCATGGCGCGCGAACTGCGCATCACAATCCCCGAGGACATGAAGTACTTCGGAATCTCCGAAACCGTCTCACTATACATACAGAAATACGCCATCTACCGCAAGCGCAAAGTGTTCTTCGGCACGACAGGCAAGCTCCCCGAGCTTGTCGCGGTGATGATGAAGCACAAGGCGGAAAAATACCTCATCCCCATGAGCGATGTGCACGACGACCACATAAAGACCACGCTCGACGCCAAAGGCCTCAAGTACAAGGAAGCAGTGATGTACCGCACTGTGAGCAACGACTTCAAGCCCGAAGAAAAGTTCGACTACGACATGATGATATTCTTCACATCGGCGGGCGTGCAGGCGTTGAAGAAGAACTTCCCCGACTTCAGGCAGGACGACGTGCGCATAGCCTGCTACGGCAATTCGGCGCAAAAGACGGTGAACGAGCTCGGCCTGCGGCTCGACCTTGCCGCCCCCACCCCCGAAATGCCCTCGATAACGGCCGCGCTCGACAAATACCTCGCCGACAACAAATAATACACATCATATTATACATACGCGGGGCGGTGAAAGGAAACCTTTCACCGCCCCGCAGTGTTTCTGCAAACCTGCGCAACCGTCTGGTTTCCAAAAACTCCCACGACAAGTCAAAAGATGGGGGTAAGCTCCAGGGAAACAGCACGTTGCAAATTACGCAAAAAAGGTCTGATGTAG
>DKDC01000026.1:30585-31887 GCA_002451695.1 Prevotellaceae bacterium UBA6858
ATGTAGTTTTTCCTGCATCAAATGTAGTTTTCGGGGTGTTTTGAAAAGAATGCGTGATTATGGTTATGCGTCATTTGCAGGGGCGTATTGCATACACCCTGCACGCCGCCGCATAAACCGCACCGCAAACCGCCGCCACAGAATTGCAAACCCGCACAATTCATGGCGTATGCCATACGCTCCTAAGGCGGTGCAATTCGTTGATTGGAAAGATATTGTCTGTGGAGACGTATTGCATACCCCTTGAATGCCACCAACCACCGCACAAACGCCGCAAGCCTTCATAGTTGCGCAGCAACGGCATACGGCTGTATATGGCGTTCTGTCAATGATAGATTTATGCCTTGCTGGCAATGCTTTCCGCTCAAATCAATATGCCTGTCTTGAGAATGTCGGCATATAGCGGGTTGCTTGTATCGTCAGTAAGCAGTACAGGCTCTATGAGGTTGCTCACCTTGCGTTTAAGTTTCCACAATAAGGGAGTGTCCTCAAAATAATTGTCGCTCATGCGCTCCACAACCACGGCAATGTCTATATCACTGTCCTCCGTATAATTGCCTTTGCTGAACGAGCCATAAAGATAAAGAGCCTTCAGGGGCAACCGTTCCTCAACTGCCGCTTTGTAGCGCTGTGCCAATATTATAGCCTGCTCTTTATCCATTTTCTTAGTTCGTCAGTTTTGCCCTTCATGCAGGTATTGTCCTCCATGCGTGTCTTGGCATTGTGTCTGGTGCAAATATAGATAATTTCTTACCGTATAAAACAAAAAAGCAGTCAAGATTTCTCTTAACTGCTTCTTTTTTCATTGTGGTACCACCAGGAATCGAACCGGGGACACAAGGATTTTCAGTCCTTTGCTCTACCAACTGAGCTATGGCACCAATTTGCGCTTTGCGGCATTGCCGAATTGCGAGTGCAAAAATAGGCGTTTTTTTGATACCGTGCAAATTTTTCGTCAAAAAAGTTTGCCTGTGCTGTGGTATTGCTGATTTTTTAGTAACTTTGCACCCGCAAAACGGAAAGTAGCGCAGTTGGTAGCGCACTACGTTCGGGACGTAGGGGTCGGGCGTTCGAATCGCCTCTTTCCGACACAATCCGTGGCAAGTCCTTATTGCTGCGGATTTTTTGTTTGCGCAATGCGGTTTGTGCGGTGGCGTACAGAGGGCGTATGCAATACGCCCCTATATATATACAATAATCATTTAATCATTAATTCGCATTGTTCGACAAATGGCGCAAAAGCTAATCGCGCATTTTTTCAAAACACCCCGAAAATTACATTTGATGCAGGAAAAACTACAT
>DKDC01000026.1:31919-46916 GCA_002451695.1 Prevotellaceae bacterium UBA6858
AATTATGTCTGATATAATTCAAACTACATCAGACCTTTTCCCCGCCGTTTCAAGCCCCTGAAAGACAATTCGTTACAAAGGATGTTTCTTGCGTGGTTATTGCTTTGTAAGTCTGTGTGTTACGCATTTTTGGCTATACCGAAAAGTTTTTCGGCGGCAGGTTGTCTGCGCGGTGTTCCTTGAGGCGTTTCAGGAGGGCTTCGCCGAGGTTGTCCTTTGGCTTGAGGTTCAGCTTTGCGCGTATGTGCGTTCGCTGGCTTGTGATGTTCCCCTGTGTCTTGCCGAGTATGGCGCAGATTTCCGACTGCTTCTTGCCTTGCAGGATGAGTCTGCATATTTCCGTTTCCGAGACGCTGAGTTCCGGGAACGCTTCGGCTATCGTGGCGAGCTGGGTGCTCTTTTTCACGAGGTGGTCGTTGACGGCGGAGAAAAGCCTTTCCCGGCTCTGGTCGTCCATTATGCTGAGCAGGCGTATGGTCTGCTTTTCCGAAGGCTTTTTCTCCTTGCCCAGCTTCAGCAGCTCCATTGCCTGGCATTTGTCAAGCCCCAGCAGCCTCATGAGAGTTTTCTCGTCCTCGTGCAGCTCGGTGTTCTCCATTTGCAGCCCCTTGAAGTCGTCGAGCAGCTTTACGCCGAGAAAGGATATGAGCACGCAGATTATCGTGAAGAGCGGCAGGAGGTTGCTTATGTCCTTGTTTTCCGAGATTACGGAACAGGCCAGGTATGTGGCGAATATTATGAAGCTCATCGCGTGGGGGGTGTGCTTGAAGTGGCTTATGAGCGAAAGCATGAGCATTGCCACCGACAGCACCATGTCGCCGAGGATTACCACGCGGTAGTAGTTTTCGCCGGCATGGAACGCGCTGTAAACCATCGCTGCGGAGAAAGTGAACTGGGCGAGGTAAATCTGTATTTTGAGGGTGGCGGCGAGCGAGATGATGCGCTTGAGGAATGCAGTGTCCAATATGAGAAGCAGGGCGAGCCATACGGTGTTTATCTTTACGAACACTGGCTCGGTGTCAATCAGCAGTCCGAGAACGTTGAGCGGCACGATTAGCAGTATGCCCAACGTGGAGAACATCAGGACCGAGAATCTCTGCCTCTCAATGGCGTTTGTGGCGTACAGCCCCGACACCCTTTCCACCGGATTGCCGATGTGTTTGCGGAAAAACTCCGGCAGCTTGCCTTTCCGTTGTTTGCCTGGCTTCATGAACTGTTTCGTTTGGTCGGTACTGCAAAAGTAACGCTTTGCCGCCAAAGTGTGCCCCGCCGCAGAAAGACAATGGGGCTTTTGCCGTGGCGGCGGGAGAAAATTGCAGTGTCATGCCGCGTGTGCGGGCGGAAAGCGTTATATTTGTATAGTGATAATCAAAAAAACTGACAAGACAATGAAAAAAGAGTTGGTAAGCGGGAACGCTCCCGCTGCGATAGGGCCTTACAGCCAGGGGATAGAGGCAAACGGCTTTGTGTATGTGTCGGGGCAGCTGCCCATTGACCCGATAAGCGGTAAGTTCCCCGACGGCGGGGTGGCTGCGCTCACCAGACAGTCGCTCGACAACATCAGCGCAATACTTTACGAGGCAGGGCTGACTATGCGCGATGTGGTGAAAACTACGGTGTTTCTGACCAGCATGAAGGACTTTGCCGAGATGAACGAGGCGTATGCGTCGTATTTTGAGGATGCCGCCCCGGCGCGTTCGGCAGTCGAGGTGAGGGCTTTGCCCAAGGGGGCGCGGCTGGAAATAGAGGCGGTTGCTGCAAAATGAGGAGGATAGGCGTTTTTTGCTCTTCGCGCGGGGACATAAGGAAGGAGTTCCTCGACGCGGGGCGCGAGCTTGGCGCGGAAATAGGCAGACGCGGGGCTGAAATGGTTTACGGCGGCTCGAAGTGCGGGCTTATGGACGTTACGGCGCAAGCCGTGCGCTCCGCCGGCGGACGCACGGTGGGCGTGATGCCGCAGGTGCTGCTCGACAGGGGGCTTGGGGCGGATGCCGACCTGGTGTTCTACACCGCCAACCTTGACGACCGCAAGGCCACCATGCTGCGCGAGGCCGACGTGTTCGTTGCTCTGCCTGGAGGGATAGGCACGCTCGATGAGGTGTTCACCGTTGTGGCGGCAAACACCCTCGGCTATCACAGCAAGACCACCGTATTATATAATGTGTGCGGGTTCTGGCAGCCGCTGGTTGAGGTCCTGAGGAAAATAGAAGCGGAAAAGATGATGGACAGCCAGTGGGGCGGGCGGCTGAAAGTGGCATCGTCCCCCGAAGAACTGTATGGCATGATTTTCTGAATATCCGCAATAAAACAGGACATGAGGCAGGGGCGGCAAAAAAAAACAAATATTTTTTTGCAACCCCTGTAACTTTTCCCCAACCTAACCGTCTTTTAAGTAGAGAACGATGAAAAAGCTCAGTTTCCGCGATGATGTGCTGCCGCTGAAGGACAAAATCTTCAGGCTTGCACTCCGCGTAACGCTCAACAGGGAAGAGGCTGAGGACATTGTTCAGGACGTACTGATGAGAGTGTGGGACAGGCGCGGCGAACTCGCGGGGGTGGCTTCGATAGAGGCTTACAGCCTGACGGTTTGCAGAAACCTGTCGCTCGACCGCCTGCAGCGCAAGGAAAACTCAAATGCCAGCCTTGACGACGCGCCGCCAGCCGAAGCCGATGACGACACGCCCGACGAGCGGATGGTGCGCCGCGAACGGCTCGACAACATAAAAAGGCTCTTCGACAGGCTTCCAATCCCGCAGCGGGTGGCAATGCAGCTTCGCGACGTGGAGGGGAAAAGCTACAAGGAGATATCCCTGATTACGGGTCAGACCGAGGAGCAGGTGAAAGTGAACATCTTCCGCGCACGTCAGTACATACGCAAACAAATGGAGAAGATAGAGAATTATGGACTATAGTTATATCGACAAACTGCTGGAACACTATTGGCAATGCGCCACTTCCCTTGAAGAGGAAGAGATGCTTAGGGCTTTCTTCCGCCAGAAGGAGATACCGCAACGCTTTGAGCAATACCGCAGCCTGTTCAACTATGAGGATCTCGCCGCTTCGGAACGCCTTGGCGCGGATTTCGACGAAAGGATGACGCGAATGGTTGAGCAGCCGGTGGTCCGTGCGCGCCGCATACCGTTTGCCGTGCGTTTCAGGCCTTTCCTCAAGGCCGCCGCTGCCGTTGCCATAGTTCTCACGTTGGGGAACGCCGCCCAGCATTCGTTCAAGAACAGCGACGCAAAGGCTCCCGACTACAATTATGCCACATACAAGGACACTTACGAAGACCCGCAGGTGGCATACGACAAAGTTTCGTCCGCGCTTAAGGATATGTCGAAAGGCTTGCGCCAGCAAATGGAGGCAGACTCGGCATTGCGCGTTGACAAGACAAAGAGCGTTCAATGAAAAGACTGCTGACTTTTTTCTCGGCTGCGGTGCTGGCTTTGTGCTCATGGGCGCAGAGTGCGCAGGACTTCGCGGCGCGTTTCATGGAAAGCCTTTCGGGCAACGACGAAGTGAAATGCGTAACGGTAGGCCCGAAGATGCTAAACACGCTTGCAGACATAGAGGACGCGGGAAACCGCAACGGACTGAAGGAATGGACTGACGGAGTGAAGAGCATAAGGATTGTAACTTCCCAAAGCGATTCAGACGAGTTGCGAAAGGATGCCGTTGCAATGCTGAAGGCAAACCGCAAAAGATACTCGCCCTACCGCCCGAAAGGCAATGCCGATTATGGCGACTGCCTTTGGGTCAGGAAAGTCAAGGGCAAGACCGTGGAGCTTGTATATGTGGCCCCGCATTCCGAGAAAGGCTTCATGGTGATGGACTTCACAGGCAGAATAAGCGACGGCTTTGTCGAGAATTTAATGAGATCCGAGGAAGAATGAAGGCGGAATATCACAGGAAAGAATACGACTGACATAAATAGTAAAACAACCAACCGCCACGTTGCGAAACGCGGCAATCTTAAAACCAAAACGAAACCGAAAAGTTTCAATTCTCTCAAAGGTAAAACAACCAGTATTGATTATCTGCGATACAAGGGGGCTTGAAAAAGCTCCCTTTTTCGTGTCCGCGCTTTTGTGCGGGCAAGGACAAGGCGGGGCGTATGCATCGGCATACGCCCCGCCTGTTTATTTTGCGCTGTGCCTTCAAGCCTTGTTTTTGCGCCGCATTATCGCCGCGTCAACCGACTTGCCGCCGGCCCCCATGTAGAAAAGCACCGCGATGACGGCAATGTAAACAAAGGCAAGCTCCCCTGCGCCGAATATGTCGCATCCGTGTACGGCGACAAGGGCCACCGCAAGGTTCACAAGCAGTACCGCCGCTGCGGGACGCGTGAGAAACCCTGCGACAACGGCTATGCTTCCCAGCGTTTCTGCAAGCATGGAAAGGGCGAGCGACATTCCGTCGCCTATTCCAAGCGGGTCGGGAAACTGCGGCATCAGCATGGAGAAGTTCACAAGTTTCCCCAAGCCGTGGATGAACATCATCGCCCCGAACACAATGCGCAGCGCAAGCAGGGCGTTTGACGTTTTCGCGCCGTTGCTCGTGGCGAGCGCGGTTTCAAAAAGTTTTTCCCTGTCAATCATACTGTTTCCTGAACTTTTTGGGTTTTGCGGAAGTTACCTTCACCAAAAGTTCCAGCAGCTTCTTGTCCTGTTCCGGCGTTGTGGTCAGATAGCGGTGCCTGCCGTTTGGCGAGGGGGTGAAATGGTTGAAGCCTTTGTCGTCAATGCTTATCGTGCCCCGCCCGCTGAGGTTGAAAAGTTCCGGGTGCACGAGCCATATCACCGACATCACGTCAAATTCACACTGCGTATAGTTTGGGTCGGGGTTGTTCACGCTTGTTGCCACGATAAGCGGATGCGGGTTTGCCCACGTGAGCTTTTCCCTCATCAGCTTTACAGGGTATCTCACTTTTTCTCCTATTTCAAACGGGTTCTGCACTATTTCGCCCGGCCATTCGCTCATCACTTTTTTCATTGCCGGGATGTCGCAGTTCACGTTGTATTCGCTGAACGGGTTTTCGCGGTAGCAGCCCATCATGGTTGACAGCACCTTCACTTTTTTAGCCACGAGTTCGCGCCCGGTGAGCGGGGAGAATTTGTCGGGCTTGGAGTCGAGCAGCAGGGCGAGGTTCGTGGCGAAGCCCACGGAGATTATCGCCACGCTGTTGTCAGGCTGTTTGGCGAGTGTGCGGCGGTAGAACTCCACGGCATCCTCATACTTTCCCTTCTTTGTCTGTTTGAATGCGGGCTTGCCCTTTGAGTTGCGGCAAAGAGCCACGGAGTCGGCGTAATGGTTTCCGTCGTTGGGGCGCGATACGGGCGTGGGGCTTTTGGCGACCGGCACTTTGCCGTAGCCATACCAGTTGAGCGAGCCGTCAACGGCGGGACACACGTTCGCGCCCTCCTTGTGCGTGCCAACGCCAAGGAGCTTGAGCTTCCCAATATCGTTGTATTTGCAGATGAATTCGAGCGCGAGTGCGTCGTCGGCATCGTTTCCGTAGTCGGTTTCGTAAATCACGCTCATTGGTTGCGCCTGTGTTGCGCCGGTTGTCGCCAAAAAGCACAGGGCGGCGATTAATAGCTTTTTCATGGACTTATATTATTTTACGGATTACAAAGATATTAATTTTTCCGTTTGCGCGGCGCGGCACTTTGCCATATCGTGCTACTGCCAGACTATTCGCGAAATGGCAGATGCCGCCATAATCGCGTAAAGCCCTGAAATTTAGCGCAATGCCCAAGCAAAAGAAGCTCGCTGCAACGAATTGTCTTTCAATGGCTTGAAAGTGGCGGAAAAAGGTCTGATGTAGTTTAGATTATGTCTGATATAATTTTTCCTGCGTCCGATGTAGTTTTTCCTGTGTCCCATGTGGTTTTCGCCATGTTTTGAAAAAGCGGGCTGCTTTGGTTTTGCGCGGGTTGCGGGGGCGGTTCATTTTGAACGCCGCTATACATTATTTATAATTCATGTGGCTTACAGATTGCCCTATTCTTCGTAAATTTGCCGATTAAGCGGTATAACGCCCGCGCATCCCTTTTATGAGGCTGATAAGGAAACTCGACATATTCATTATAAGGAACTTCCTGACACTTTTGGCAGGGGCGTTCTTTGTATGCCTGTTCGTGCTGATGATGCAGTTCACATGGCGCTACATAGACGAGCTTATCGGCAAGGGGCTTTCACTGGACGTTTTCGCCAAGTTCTTTTGGTACATGGCCCTGTCGCTCGTACCCCAGGCCATGCCGCTCGCCATTCTGCTTGCGTCGCTCATCACTTTCGGCAACATGGGCGAGAGGCTGGAGCTGCTGGCAATGAAAACGGTGGGCGTGCCGCTTCTGAGGATTATGCGCCCGCTGATAATCCTTGTGTCGGGAATTTCGTGCGCCTCGTTCTATTTCCAGAACTTCACCGGCCCATACGCCGAACTGCAGCTGCGAACGCTGCTCCTGAGCATGCACGAGAGTGCGCCCGCGCTGGAGATACCCGAAGGCACATTCTATAACGGCATCCCCAACATCAACATCTACGTGAAGCACAAGCACAACGAGACGGGGATGCTCTACGACGTTATCATCTACAAAACCGACCAGGGCTTCAACAAGGCGCAGATAGTGCTTTCCGACTCGGCAAAGCTCGAAATAACGCGGGACAAGAAGTTCCTCGTGCTGCAACTGTTCAACGGCGAGCAGTTCGAGAACCTCCAGACAGGCACGTTGAACCAGGTTAGGGCGTATGTGCCTTACGACCGCGAGACTTTCAGTTACAAGAAGTTCATAATAGATTTCGACAGCAACTTCAACGTGCTCGACGCAAACGCCATCGGCAACCGCCCGGAGTCGAAGAACATGAGGCAGCTCGTGGCGGGCATCGACTCGATGGAGATACACGCCGACAGCCTCGGCAAGGTGAACTACGACTTCATATCCCGCATGGGCGGTCTCGGCCCTGTGCCGTCGCTCGACTATACCGGCTACTTCCCCCTGAGGGACAATTCGCTTGCGGGCGTTCCGGCGGAGCCTATAGGCAGCGCGGCAACGCAGTCAAGCAACCCCGACAGCTTCAGGATTGCGAGGGAGGCCGAGGAGGCCAAGGCGCAGAGAGAGCGCAACGCAAAGGCGGAAAAGGCAATCAAGGCCTACAAGGCGAGAGAGCCGCAAATCGCCGCCGCCGCAAGGAAAATAGACTTCGACAGCCTTGTGGCGTCGCTTCCCGCCGCAACACGGGCGGACATGGTGGCGCGCGGGCACGATGTGGCGCAGCAGATTGTAACCGACCTTGAGTGGGAGAAGTACGAGGTGGCTGACAACGACCTCCTGATAAGGAAATACAACATAGCCTGGCACGAGAAGATAATCGTGTCGCTAACGTGCCTGATATTCTTCTTCATCGGCGCACCGCTCGGCTCGATAATACAGAAAGGGGGACTTGGCGCGCCCACCGTGCTTTCGGTAATGATTTTCATTCTTTATTACATAATAAGCACCTCTGGCATGAAACTTGCCAAGGAAGGTACGTGGGTGATTGCGTTCGGCATGTGGATGAGCGTCATGATACTCGCGCCGCTCGGCGCGTTCCTCACCTACAAGGCCAACAACGACTCGGTGGTGTTCAACCCCGAGGCCTACCACAGACTGCTCCGCCGTGTGCTCGGCCTCCGCAGCCGCCGCCATGTGGCACGCAAGGAGGTTATCGTTTACGACCCCGACTACGCTTCGCTTTACGAACGCCTCGGCGTTCTTGCCGAACGTTGCAGGGCGTACAACGAAAGGGAAAAACTCTGGAGAATGCCGAATTATCTCAGCCACTTCTTCTATCCCAAGCCCGACCACGAGGTGGAGAAAATAAACGCGGAAATGGAGAGCGTGGTTGAGGAGCTGTCGAACACGAAAAGCCTCAAGGTGCTTGACGAGCTTAACCGCTTCCCCGTGATATTCGCCTCCGCCCACGTTTCGCCCTTTGCAAACGCATGGCTTAACAGGGTGTCGGGAATTTTGCTGCCGGTGGGGCTTTTCCTGTGGTTCAGAATGTGGAAATTCCGCCTCAGGCTGTTCCGCGACATGAAGCAAATTGTGTCGTCGTGCCAGAAGGAGCGGGAATACATAAGCGAAATGATGCCCGTAAAGGGTATGCCGAACGAAAACAATATGCAGAAAATATAATGACAGAGAACGAAAACTTCAAAATGGCAACTGTGGAAGAGGCGGTAGCCGATTTCAAGCAGGGGAAATTCGTCATTGTGGTTGACGATCCGGGAAGGGAGAACGAGGGCGACCTAATAACTTCCGCCGAGATGATAACCGAGGAAAAGGTGAACTTCATGCTGAAAAACGGCAGGGGCGTGCTTTGTGCGCCGATAACCATATCGCGGTGCAGGGAGCTCGGCCTGCAGCATCAGGTTGAGGACAACACAAGCCTGTTGGGCACTCCGTTCACCGTGGCGGTTGACAAACTTGATGGCTGCACCACAGGCGTAAGCACGCACGACCGCGCCGAAACCATAAAAGCCCTTGCCGATCCGAATTCCACGCCCGAAACTTTCGGCAAGCCGGGACACGTCTGCCCTCTATACGCCCAGGACAACGGCGTGCTGCGCCGCGCCGGCCACACAGAGGCTGCCGTTGACCTTACGCGCCTTGCCGGTCTGCGCCCTGCCGCAGCACTTATAGAAATTCTCAACGAGGACGGGACAATGGCGCGGATGCCGCAGCTCGTGGAAAAGGCAAAGGAATGGGGATTGCGCATACTGACGATAAAAGACCTGATGGAATACAGGATGAAGACCGACTCGCTCGTGGAAAAGGGCGACGAGGTTGACATGCCAACAGACTACGGGCATTTCCACCTTATTCCTTTCCGCCAGAAAAGTAACGGCAAGGAACACGTTGCCCTCATAAAGGGCGAGTGGGGTGCAGACGAGCCGATACTTGTGCGGGTGCATTCATCTTGCGCCACAGGCGACATCTTCGGCTCCAAACGCTGCGACTGCGGCGAGCAGCTCCACCGCTCCATGCAAAAGGTCGAGGAGGCCGGCAAAGGCGTTGTGCTTTACCTGAACCAGGAAGGGCGCGGCATAGGACTTATGGCGAAAATCGCAGCCTACAAGCTGCAGGAGGAGGGGTACGACACCGTTGATGCCAACATACACCTTGGCTACGACCCCGACGAGAGAGACTACGGAGTGGGCGCGCAAATCCTCAGAGAGCTCGGCGTGCACAAAATGCGGCTTCTGACAAACAACCCCGTGAAGCGCGTGGGGCTGGAGGCATACGGGCTGGAAATTGTGGAGAACGTGCCAATAGAGATACAGCCCAACAAATATAACGAGCGTTACCTGCGCACAAAAAAAGAGCGCATGGGACACACGCTGCATTTCAACAAATAACAAACCAAACATTATAACTATGGAAAAAGAAATCAAATTCGGAACCCCAATGCTCGAGGGCGTGCAAAGTGCCTACCGCGTGCTTATGCGCAAGGTATATATGTGGATGGCCCTGGCTCTTGCCGTAACAGGCTTCACTGCATTCTACATCGCGTCCAATCCCGGAATGCTGCAAACCATTTTCACCTCGCGCGGCATATTCTTTATGCTAATCATCGCCCAGCTCGCGCTTGTGTTCATCCTTTCGGCGAGAATAACCAAGATGTCGTTCCCCACGGCGGGCATAATGTTCGCCGCCTATTCGGTGCTTAACGGCGTAACAATGTCGTTCATCTTCATAGCTTTCACCATGAACTCCATTGCAGGGGCGTTTTTCGTAACGGCGGGGATGTTTGCCGTAATGTCGCTCGTGGGCTTTGCTCTCAAGAAAGACCTGAGCTCCTTCGGCTCGTTCTTCCTCATGGCTCTGGTGGGGCTGGTCATAGCGTCGGTAGTGAACATATTCTGGGCGAACAGCGTGCTGTATTGGGTGATAACATACGTGGGCGTGCTGCTCTTTGTGGGGCTTACAGCTTACGACACCCAGAAAATAAAGCATATGCTCATGGAATACGGCGACGAGGTGAACGACCACACGCAGAAGCTCGCCCTTTGGGGAAGCCTCTCGCTCTACCTCGACTTCATAAACCTGTTCCTATACATCCTGCGCTTCTTCGGGCGCAACGACAACTGACTTCCACCCAAAAGGGAAACAACATAAAATACATAAAGCAATGAACGAACTGTCTGCACGCTTAAACCGCCTTGCCCCGTCAGCCACACTGGTGATGTCGCAGCGGAGCAACGAACTGAGGGCTGCCGGCGTTGACGTTGTGAACCTCAGCGTCGGCGAACCCGACTTCAACACCCCCGAACACATAAAGGAGGCTGCCAAGAAAGCCATAGACGACAACTATTCGCGCTATTCCCCCGTGCCGGGCTACCCCGCGCTGCGTGAGGCGATAGTGGGGAAGCTGAAACGCGAGAACGGCCTTGAATACAAGCCCTCGCAGATAATATGCTCAAACGGCGCAAAACAGAGCGTGTGCAACGTCATAATGTCGCTGGTGGGCGAAGGAGACGAAGTGATAGTGCCAGCGCCATATTGGGTGAGCTACACCCAGATGGTGAAGCTCGCCGACGCAACGCCCGTAACCGTCCCCACAGGGCTTGAGCAGGACTTCAAGATGACCCCCGCGCAGCTCGGGGAGGCGATAACCCCACAAACACGCGCACTGATACTCTGCTCGCCGAGCAACCCCACAGGCGCAATCTATTCATATGGCGAACTCGAAGCCCTTGCCGAAGTGCTGAAGAAGCACCCGCGCGTAATGGTAATCTCCGACGAGATTTACGAACACATAAACTACATCGGCAAGCACGCAAGCATGGCGCAAGTGCCGGGCATGAAGGAACGCACCGTGATAATAAACGGCGTGTCAAAGGCATACGCCATGACAGGCTGGAGAATAGGCTTCGCAGCCGCAGAGGAGTGGGTGGTGAAAGCCTGCAACAAGCTTCAGGGGCAGTACACCAGCGGGCCATGCTCCGTAAGCCAGATGGCGGCCACCGCAGCGTTTGCCGGGCCGCAGGAGTGCGTGGAGGAAATGCGCCGGGCGTTTGAGCGCAGGAAAAACCTCATAGTGTCGCTCGCCCGCCAGATACCCGGACTCGAAGTCAACGACCCCGAAGGCGCGTTCTACCTCTTCCCCAAGTGCAGCAGCTACTTCGGAAAGAAGGACGGCGGCAATGTAATCAGCGACTCCAACGACATGGCGCTCTACCTTCTCGACAAAGCCCATGTGGCAACCGTAAGCGGCGACGCCTTCGGTGCGCCCGGATACTTCCGCATGAGCTACGCAACCGACGAGGGCAGCATACGCAAGGCCATGCAGCGCATAGCCGAAGCCCTCGCAAGGCTGAAATAACCGAGGCGAAACATAAAAACCCAAGCCGGGAGACATAAAAACAACAGTCTCCCGGCTTTTTCAGCCCCCTCCGCCCCGCGCCCGCTCCGACAACCCCTACGGTTTTTGCAAAATACTGAAAACCAGAGCATAGCCACGAAAGAATGAAATTGTGTAAGCATTTGGTTTCCAACACACTGCAAGGCAGCAAAAAAAGGTCTGATGTAGGAAAAATTATATCAGACATAATTCAAACTACATCAGACCTTTTTTCGTCATTTGCAAGTCTCTGGAAAACAAATCGTTACAAAGATTGTTTCTTGCGCGGTCATTCTCTTGAAATTCAATGCGTTATGCGTTCTTGGGGATATATGCCGCTTCTTGGGCAATAGGGCGGTTGCACGGAAATAGGAGGGCTGGCGTTTTGTCCCTTTGGGCTTGTTTCTCCGAAGAGAGATGGGGAAACAAAAAGCCGGTGCGCACGTTTGGCGCACCGGCTGGAAGGGATGTGTTACTAACCTTGGTTAATGGTTGGTGATGACTGTCCGATATTTGAAGTCTTTCACTTTGCTGTCGTCTATTGTGCCGTCAACAAACCAGCCCTGATGGTGGTCGGAGAATATGTCGAGCGTTTCGTCAACGGTTGTGGAGCTTGCGGTTTCCCAGCGTGTGCAGATTACGGGGCGGCCGAACTTGTAAGCCCTGCTGTTGAGCCAGCCGAGTTCGGGGCTGTCTTGCGAGGAATTGATTGACGCAATGTCGCTCAGCTGCCAGGTCAGGTAAACAAGGTTGATGCCTGCGCTTCCGAAGTTCAGCCTGTCCCAGCCTCCGCCGCCGGCATAGTGCTCCAGCTGCTTCTTGTAGTCAAAGCCTTCCTCGAATTTGTTTGTGCTCACAGCCGGCGTGGCGAACACGGGGCGGTTTGGCGATGAGCTGCGTGCCGCCTCAAAGAGCTTGGGCAGGAGGTCGAGCAGTTTTGATGTCAGCGAGGACGCGGCCCCGGGGCGGTTGTAGATTTCCCATGCCAGTATGCGCTGGTCGTTGTTGTAGGTTTTTATCATGTTGGCCACGTAGTTCTGCAACGCCGTTGCGTTGCGCTTTGCATAAGTGTCGTTGAGCAGCATGGGGACAACTGTCATGCCGTATTGGTCGGCGGTTTTCAGAAGCTCCTCGAACTGCTCGATGTATGCGGCGTTGGTGCGGTTGTATGTGTCGAAGTTCATCTGCACGCTCACGCAGTTGTAAATCCCTTTCGGCCCTTGCTCCTTTATGCCCGCAATGGCTGCTGCTGGTGTCTTGTAGTAAAGTCCCTTTATCGGTCCGCAGTTCATCTGCGCCCATGCTTTCCACATCGGCATCTTATATGTTTCGCCCGCCACGGTTGTGGTGAGGGGGCGGTTCTTGAAGTTCCTTACGTCATCGGCGTTAAGGTCGGCGGATGTGGCCCAGTTCACGTGGTAGTCGGCGAACTCGTCCTGCAGTTTGGCTGTGTTCATGAAGAACAGCGGACGCCCGTATTGCGCGAATATGCCGTTGAGCTGCTGTGCGCCTATCTCCGCATTGCCGTCGGTGCTGAATGCCGTTATGTCGCTGAGCTGCCACATGTAGTTGGCGTAGTCGGTGGCGGTGGAGTCGGCCTGTTGCGTCGCGCTTATGAGCGGCGTGGCGAACATTGGCTGGTTGGGGAATGTGTAGCGCACATAGCCGAACAGATAGGAGAATGCTGTCTTGAAGTTCGTGGGTTCGGTTGCTGCGGTCTGCTCAAACAGGCACCAGCCTGCAAAGCGGCGGTCGTTGTAGAACTTGTTAATCATATTGTAGGCGTATGTGGCGAGCGAGGACCGTGATGTTGACAGGTTGTCGCTTGTGAGCAGTATCGGCAACACCCTCATTCCCGCTTTTTGCGCCTTGTTGGCAAGCGTGCTTATGGTGTTGTAGTAGGAGCTTGCCCCGGCGCTGTAGGTGGAATAGCTGAGGCGCACGGCGATGCAGTTGTAGGCTTTGTCGTCAGCGTGTTGGTCGAGATAGGAATTTGCCTCGTTCACGGAGTATGCGTAGTGTATCTTGAGCGGTTCGTCGCACATCCATTTCCACGCACGCCTCTTTGTCCAGACTTCGGTTTCCTCCACATTGGGGTATATCTGCTCGGTGGTGTACTTGAACTGTTTCACATATTCAATCTCACGTTCGTCAACAGGGTCTCCGCCGGCGTAGTATATGCAGTGGAACATCGGCTCGAAAGCATCGAACGTGGATTTCCACCATGTAACGTCCCAGTTGGAGTCACAGGAGTACAGGCCCCATGTGTAGAAGCCTATCTTGTATTTTGCGCACTCGCGCAGCGATATGGCCACGCCCGAGCCGTTGGGGCGGGTCAGGGCCTCGGTGCATATTATTGGGCGGTCGCTTATCTTCTTGAGCCTTTGCACCACTATGCCCACGTTTGCGCTGTGCGCCTCCTGCATTCCGTAGTCGTGGAAGTTGTGCACGTCCATTTCGGCTTCGGCGGCGTAGCGTTCGTTTTTGTATTTGCCGCCGGTCGATCCGTTGCCAGAATCCCATATAATGGAGGAGGAGATAGCCTGTGTGCAGCCCTCCTCACGCGCCCAGCGTGCCATGAGGCGTATTGTCTCCATAATCTTCGGCGTGTTTTCGTCTTCAATTGCGGGCTCGTTCCAGAGGTCCCACAATATAATACGCTCATCGTTGCGGAAGCGGCGTATCACCTGCCTTACGGTGGCTTCGAGCTTCAGAGAGTCCTCGGTTGACGAGGGGATGCGGGCAAAGGAGAACACGGGCGAGATTGTCATGCCGTATTTCCACGCTGCGGCGGCCGCGTCCTCCACGCTCTTTATGTAGTCTGTGGCATTCCCGCCCCATAGGAACCAGCGCACGGAGTTGTAGCCCGACTTGTGGGCGAGGTTCAGGGCCTCGTCCTGGCTCACGGCGTTGCAGGGGGGCGTGGGGTGGTTTATTCCCTTTATCTCCCCCACCTTGTCAAACCAGGCCTCGGCCTGTTCCTTTGACCATTGCGGACGCTCGTTGGGGTGGGCGGTGGAAGAGGATGCCACGATTAATTTTTTGGTGGTTGTGCCCGTTTGCGCAATTGCCGAAAAGCAAGTTGGTATTGCCGCCAAAAGGCACAGAAACATTTTCTTGTTGAATGTATTCATGGATGTTGCTGTTGTATTTGCGATATGTCTTGAATTTTGGAAATTCTGCGGTAATGGAAAAGCGAAAGCAAATCATGCAATCTGCTTACAAAGATACGAAAACCGCACGAAAACCGCGCAGTTTCAATACATCAAAACGCAGTCAGTCATAAGTTTTTCCTTTGCGGCGTATTGCGCAAGTCCGAACAGCGCGGATTTTGCGATGCAGCGGCGGTGGTTTTCTTGTTTTGCGGTGCGGCTTGGGCGGCGGCGCGAAGGGCGTATGCCATACGCCCCTACATATATACCGTTGCAATCAACAACCAACATACATCGTTTATATAATTCCCGCAAAAGCAAAACGGTTGTCTTTTCCCCAATGCCCCGAAAACTATATTTGATGTAGGAAAAACTACATAGGACGTACAAAAAATTATATCAGACATAATTTTCGCCCCTTATAACGCTTTGAAAAGCAAACCGTTACAACAAATTTCCT
>DKDC01000021.1:0-29186 GCA_002451695.1 Prevotellaceae bacterium UBA6858
CGCTTCTATGTGCGCGACCACCTGGGCAGCGTTCGCGTTGTGCTGGACGATGACGGCAACGTGCTTCAGCAGCTCTACTACCACCCTTTCGGGGGCGTTTGGGGCGACGCCGGCACGAACACCGGTCTGCAGCCTTGGAAGTACAGCGGCAAGGAGTACGACCACCGGGACGGCCTCGACCTCTACGACTACGGCGCGAGGCTTTACGACCCCGCCGCCGTCCGCTGGACAAGCCCCGACCCCCTGTGCGAGAGACACTACAACATCAGCCCATACGCATTCTGCAACAACAACCCGATTAACAACATTGATCCCGATGGGCGGGATTGGTATAAAGATGTGGACGGAACATATCAGTTTAATCCTGGTGTAAACTCTCAAGAAGACCTTAAAAAAGGTCAGACATATATAGGGAAAGAATTCAATTTAGGTGGAGTAAAGTTCCGTTTAGATGGAAGCATCTTATATTCTAATGAAACATCCGCTTATTTAAGGATGTGGGGACAGGCGGATGTTCATTATAGAAAAAAAGAGAAAGAGGGAAGGGAAACAGCAGCTTTCCTTTTGGAGGATGGACGTGTAATCGTTTTGCCAGATTATGCAAATGATGATTCTTCGGCAGGAATAGATGCGTATGGATATAGTATAGTTGGGAAAAAACTAAGATATGGAGGAAGTGTTTATAAAACGATAGGTATGGTACATACGCATCAAAACAGACAGCTAAATTCCAGTCCTTCGTATTATTTGGGAGACAGCTATGGTGATCTTCAAATATCTTTGGATATGGGGGGAAATCCAGTTTTTACTATAGGACATGATGGCAGAATTTATGGGATACGCGGCAAATATGGGCCGGATGCCCCCATATTGTATAATATTCCCTTGAAAGGTTTTTTAGGAAGTAGAAGCAATTTGCTTAGAGGAAAAACCAAAATATCGAAAATTATAAAATCACTACACCCACTGCGATGATTAAACAATTGAATTACTTATGTTTTTTTGCGGCTTTCCTTTTGCTAAGTTGTGAAGTCAAGAGTAATGGTTTTCGTGAGTTATCCCCGGAGGCCAACAAGATAATAACTGATTATGTGAATTCCACCCCTCAGTACAACACTTATTTATTGGTGTCCCAAAGTTTGCTGTATAAAACGCCAATAAAAGAACCGGGCTTTTTAATAGGGCCTTTTTTCCCTTTGCTGAATGATTATTACAAGGGTTGCCATGCTTTGAGACTGGTGGACATAGGAAGCAACAGGGTATATGTTTTGGATGATATGTCTGCTCTGGTTGGCGAAGAGACGGAAGAATGGACGAACATAAATAAATTGGATAAGTCAGTTACGCTGGATGGAGTTCTGTTACAAAAAATTTATCCGTCAGACAAAAATAGCAACATGATTAATTATTTGTGCAGGGCCAAATTGTTTTATTATGCAAACGGTTCTTTTTTGATAAATAACAGGCCGGACACTGTTTATTTACCGAGAGTAAAGATGGACAACACCCATTGTAATAAACAATGGTAGGTATGTAAAACAGAACAAGGAAAAGCAAAAAATGATGAACAGGTGGAATACAGTCTTGGCTTCAGCGGGCGTGTTGGCTGTCTGTTCCGTGATATTGGCATTGTGGTACAAGCGCGAGTATGACATACAGTGTCTTTCGGGGGAGGAAAGGTGGAAAAGCGAGGCGTTCCATACGCAGGAAGTGGAACTTCAGAAACAGGCGGGACTGTCCTTGAAGTATAATTACCCCGATGACAAGGATATTGTGAAAGACGCTTATGTTGAAATTCATTATGGGACAGGCAACGGTTATAGACTTACCTGTGTTTCCAATCCGCTTTTGGCTGCGAGAATAGCGGAAGCGGTGTGGTTCCCGGATGCGGACGAGGGGATTGTCCATGGCCGCCCCTTGATAGTGAGACTGTGCAGGAACTTGTGGATTGTAAGCAACAGGAAAGCGGTCAATGAGGCTTGGCCGTACACGGAGATAGACCGAAACAACGGGTGCATCGTGAAACATTGCTGGCTGAAAAGCCCGGCGGTTAATTGTATGCGTGTCGGAAAACAAAAATCGGGGGGGGTAATCTGTAAAAAGTCATGATTTATGAAGCGGAGAACTAAGAGGAATATAATAATCCTGATGTCGCTGTTGGTTATTTCTGCCGTCTCAATATACAAGGCAGTTGGGTACAAGCACTCATGCGACTTATGGTTAAAAGACAAGGCAAAGGAGAAACCTTGGCAACTGGGCGACAATATAATCAAGGAAATACAGCGGCAAGGCGGCAGAACCGTGCGTATTAATTACGTTGACACAACGGAGATAATAGTTGAGAAATTTAAGGACACATACCCGAACGGACATATTCCGAACACATTCAAGGGTGTTGACAGGCGTATGGCTGCAAGGATTGGCGAAGCCGTATGGTTTACCGAAGTCGGCAAGAAAGAAGTGTTTGCTGGCCGCCCTATATACGTTGGCGCCCGCAAAAAATCGTGGAGAGTCCACAGCGGCAACTGTATCGGTCCGGGAATGCCGATAATGGAAATAAGCAAGAGCGACGGACGGATAATAGTATATTATTGGGAAAAATGCCACCAAGACTTTTTCCTTTATTAGACAAATTTTGAAGCTAATATCCGTAAAGAAATGGTGACAGGACAAAACCCTTTGTTTATGATATATCTTCCCCAAAATGGAGCTTATATCCCATACAGGTCCGATTCAAGAGAAGAGGAATTCAAGGTGATACCCTTAGGAGTAACAACAGTAAAAGCGACAAGAAGATGATGATGAAAACGACAATGCTGATGCTTGCACTTCTTTTTTCAGTCTCAATTTGGGGGCAGAAAAAGGCAAAGGCAAGGGCAAATGTAAAAACTGTGAAGCCCTTGCGTGCTGTTCCGCAAAAACAAACGGCGAATCCGTTTGTTTTTAAGCGGCTGGATTGCTATGAAGTCTGCAATCCCCAACTGCTGGAAGCCATAAAGGCAGAAGTGATAAGCTATTTGGAGAAAAACGAGCATGACCCCAATAATGAATGGCTGGTTATGTATTTGGGTGAGCGCAAAGATGGGACAGGTGTTATCGGCGTGGGGACTTCCCGTAAAGAAGAACTGCTTTGGGACGGCGACAATTGCTTTTGGGGATATATGGAGATATGCGGATATCGTTTTTTGCTGTCAGAAAAGCAAAAAGAGGATTATGTAAGGAAAAAGGCGGGGGATTGCACAAAACTCGTCAAATTTCACAGAATCGGATATTATATTCCATCAATGGATGGGACTATAGAGTGGTGGTTCGTTTCTGATGGGGAGAAAGTGGTTTTGGAAAGGTTCAACGATGTATGGTGAATGCTGACATGACACAGGCACAGACCCGAGAGGAAGCTGCATCGCAAACTGCTCCGATATACGGCTATGTGGAGAACAGCCGGGAGTTTGCGGGGAACTACGTGTTCGAGGACGGGAAGCTGTCGAAATATCTCTTTGACGGCGGGTACATCGACATAGCCTCGGGGGATAACACGGCTGCGTACCGCTTTTATGTGCGCGACCACCTGGGGAGCGTGCGGGTTGTGCTGGACGATGACGGCAACGTTTTGCAGCAACTGTACTACCACCCGTTCGGCGGCGTTTGGGGCGACGCGGGCACGAACACCGGTCTTCAGCCGTGGAAGTACAGCGGCAAGGAGTACGACCACCGGGACGGCCTCGACCTGTACGACTACGGCGCGAGGCTCTACGATCCCGCCGCCATCCGCTGGACAAGTCCCGACCCCCTGTGCGAGAGACACTACCACATCAGCCCCTACGCCTTCTGCAACAACAACCCGATAAGATACGTTGACCCGGATGGGAGAAAGATAAGAATCCCTCATAACCAGAACCAAATACTAAGCTACATAAATAGTTTGGCGCAGGGAGTGTTTGCTATAAACAAAGACGGATACCTGTATATGAAAAAAGCGACGAATAACCAAGGTTTTTCCAAATATTATGCAGAGAAATTAACAGGATTGATAAAAGACCCAAATAGTACAGTAACAATATTGGTCAGCGATAAAGTAAAAGTGCCTAATTCTAAAACAGGAAAGATGGAAACAAAAGCAACCAAAGATTATGGAGAAGGTGTAACTGTATCTCTGACAAAAATCTATAGCAATTCTAAAGAGAAAAGCCATGATATTACAACAACGATATCAGGCAAGTCACGCCAAGGGCTAAAGGATCAAAGCGGCAATGCACTTGAGGATGGACCTGCTGAAATTTTATCACATGAGATTGTCGGACATGCAGCTCCCAAAGTGTTAGGTTCAGATACTGGCAATGCAGTTGAAAACGAAAACAAAGTAAGATTACAGTTGAATAAACCATTAAGGGAAAGGGACGATGACCATGTCGAATAGAATACTTTGTATATTGTTGAGTTTTATTAGCGTTTTACCGTCAAGTGCAGAGTTTTTCTTGCAAGACACAAGTTGGTGTATTCAAAAGACGGTTATTCCGTACAGTTACCAGACAGAAAAAGGCAGGTGTTATGTGGCGGCAGAAATACAGGGCAATGAAATGCCTGCATATGTGTTTTTAAACTACGGCATATTGGTTGTTACATCTTGCTCCCGCGTGGGCGACTATTACGAGAACGAGGAATGGTTTGACACAGGGGAATGGAAATTAAGGCACGACACTTTGGAAATCAAGTCGGGGAAGCCAAATCCCAAAGTGGAGCGGTTCATTGTAAAAAGGTCTGCTGAAAATGAAAACAAGATGCGGTTGTATTATGTTGACAATATGGACGCGTATGATGAGCTTGCGAGAATGAAATAATAGTGCATTGTCATGAATAAATCGGATATTTGGAATACGGATGGGAATAACTGCCTTAATCTGCAATTAAACAAGGGAGGAAAACATTATAATGTGGAGTTTGACTTTAGAGTAAGTTCTTCGGAGAAACACCGGAGAGTTGTTACCCAAAATGACCCTAATGCAGTGAATGAATTCAATATGATAAAAAAGCAAGAGAAATGAAAACAGGGAATTCTGACAGTTTCGTATTGTCGATTTTCGATATCGGCGGCACCAGCCTGCAGCCGTGGAAGTACAGCGGCAAGGAGTACGACCACCGGGACGGCCTCGACCTCTACGACCCCACCGCCGTCCGCTGGACAAGCCCCGACCCCCTGTGCGAGAAGTACTACCATTTGAGCCCATATGTTTTTTGTCTGAACAATCCGATAAATGCAATAGATTTGAACGGAGACAGTGCATGGAGTATAAAGAGGGACTGGGAAGCCAATGATCAAAAGTTTTTTTGCTGAATATGCCCAAAAAAGGTTATATGGTTACTATAACAATAAAACTAAATTGGATTGCGCGGATTTGGCATTGTCCGTATTGGTGGATTATGCCAGTGAAGAAGGATTGCCATTAAAGTTGTTTTCTTCATCAGGGGGCGTCTGTATTGGCAACATTTTCCCATGCACTCCGAAAGCCGCATTTGATGCGGGGAAAACCACATAGGACTTAGGAAAAACTATGTCCTATGCAGGAAAAATTATGTCTGATGTAATTAAAACTACATCAGACCTTTTTCCCCTTGTTGCAAACATCTGAAAAACAAATCTTTACGACGGATGTTTTTGCATAGTTACAACCTTGGTAATCTGTGCTTTATGCAAATCGGAACATTCTTGAAGTTTTTTCGGCAAAGACCGCGCCGCACGGATATGTCATTTGGGTTGCGGGAAAAACTCGCCTTTTGTGTTTTTTGTCCCGAGCGGAGGTAAAAGATTAGACTTTTTACGAGCATGGCTTGCAAGGAATTTATTAACTTTGCAATGTGGTGCAACGCCCAAAAACAAGATAAAAAATAATAATCAGATATAGTCATGAAATTCTCACTTTCCAGTTCGGAACTTGCCGAGCATTTGCAGGCAATAGGTAAGGTAATCAATACAAAGAACCAGATGTCAATTCTCGACTGCTTTTTGTTTGAAGTGTCGGGGGAGCAACTGAAGATTACCGCGTCGGACAACGAAAACACATTGGTAACAGCGGTGAAGATTAACGAGCCAAGCGAAGATTTCCGTTTTGCGATAAATGCCAAGACTGTGCTTGATGCGGTCAAGGGAATACCCGAACAGCCCGTAACTTTCAACGTGGATATGCAGAATTTCAATACAACGGTGAACTACCAGAACGGGCATTTTTCATTGGTCAGCCAAAATGCGGACGAGTATCCGTCATATACCGACTTCCCCGAAGACAGCGCGGAGATAAAGGCTGACGCCAGGCTTTTGCTCGATTCTGTAAGCCGCGCCCTTTTTGCCACAGCTTCCACAGACAGTGCGCACCCGGTTATGTCGGGAGTGCTTTTCGACATAACGCAAGACGATGCGGAGAAGAATACCGAAGCCAATGTATCCGTGGTGGCGAGCGATGGGCGGAAGCTTGAATATACGCGCTGGAAGAACGAGGGAAATGTGCCGGCAGGGCAGTATGTGCTTGCAAACAAGCCCGCATTGTTGCTGCGCACGCTGCTTTCACGCGAAAGCGGGGAGATAACCATGCGCTTTGCCAAGGAAAAGGCCGAAGTGAAGATGAACTCTTTCAGCATGACCTGCCGGCTTATAGACGGGAGGTTTCCTGCATACGACAAGGTTGTGCCAAAGAACAATCCCAATCACCTTACAGTAAACCGCATGGCGTTCATCAATATGCTGCGCCGCGTGCTTGTGTTTTCAGACGCGGTAAGTTCTTTGGTGAAACTCCACATGGAATCTGACCGGCTCGTAACAAGCGTGCAGAATATAGACTATTCGCTTTCGGCAGAGGAGAGCATGATTTGCGAATACGACGGAATGCCAATGAACATAGGCTTCAAGGGAACCACGCTCGTGGAATTTCTCAACAACATAGAGTGTGAGAACATAGAGTTCCAGATTGCGGATCAAAGTCGTGCCGCAATCATAGTTCCTTCGCCCCAGCCGAACGCCGTGAAAGACGAGAACGGGGACACTCCGAGGAAAGAGGAAATTGTCATGCTGCTTATGCCAAGCATAATAAACGACTGACAAAGAGCTAAAACAAGGGAACGATGAAGCTTAATCTTAAAAAGCCCATTGTGTTTTTTGATCTCGAGACAACTGGTGTCAGTGTCTCTCACGACAAAATCATAATGATAGGCTACATAAAGGTCTATCCCAACGGAAACGAGGAGTCCAAGACCATATACGTAAACCCCGGACGGCATATACCCGAAGCGTCAACAGCCATACACCACATAACGGATGATGATGTTAAGGATTGCCCCACATTCAAGCAGATCGCACAAGACTTGGCAAAGGTGTTCGAGGGAAGCGATATTGCCGGCTTCAATTCCAACCATTTTGATGTGCCGATGCTGGTGGAGGAAATGCTCAATGCGGGAGTGAATTTTGACATAACAAGGAGCCGGCTTGTTGATGTCCAGAACATATACCACAAGCTTGAGCCGCGCACACTTTCTGCGGCATACAAATATTACTGCCATAAGGATTTGGAGGGGGCGCATTCTGCCGGAGACGACACAATGGCAACGTACGAGGTGATGAAAGCCCAACTTGAAAAGTACCCGGATGTTCTGAAAAACGACGTGGAATTTCTTTCGGAGTTTTCAAGGATGAACAATAATATAGACCTTGCAGGGCGTGTGGTTTACGATGAAAACCATGTGCCGGTGTTCAATTTCGGCAAGTACAAAGGAAAGCCTGTGGCTGATGTCCTGGCAAAAGATCCCGGGTATTATGGCTGGATGATGCAGGGGGATTTCCCGCAAAACACAAAACAAGTTCTTACAAAGCTCCGTTTGCAGGCAAATGGCAAGTAACCCGCTGAAAGGAAAACATATTGTACTTGGCGTAACAGGAAGCATAGCCGCCTACAAGTCATGCCTTATAGCGCGGCTGTTGGTTAAGGCGGGCGCAGAGGTTCAAGTGGTGATGACGCCTGCGGCAAAGGAGTTCGTTACGCCGCTCACTCTTGCCACGCTCACGAAAAAAGGGGTGGTGAGTGAGTTCTTTGACCGCCGCGACGGTTCTTGGAACAGTCATGTGTCGCTCGGGCTTTGGGCGGATGCCATGCTTGTTGCCCCGGCAACAGCCGCCACTATAGCCAAGTTTGCGAACGGAATTGCCGACAATATGCTTGTAACCACGTATCTTTCCATGCGCGCCCCTGTGTTTGTGGCTCCGGCTATGGATGTGGATATGTTTGCCCATCCAGCCACTCAAAGCAATCTCGATAAATTGAAGGCAAACGGCGACAGGATAATCAACCCGGAATCAGGAGAGCTTGCAAGCGGATTGGATGGCAAAGGGCGTATGGAAGAGCCTGATAAGATTGTGGGATGTCTGGAAAGTTTCTTTTTCAAAATCCAGGATTTGGCTGGAAAAAGAATCTTGATCACGGCGGGTCCCACATACGAGAAAATAGACCCGGTGAGGTTCATCGGTAATTATTCTTCGGGCAAAATGGGATATGCCCTGGCTGAAGAATGTGCGATGAGGGGTGGGGAAGTGGTATTGGTTAGCGGTCCGGTGTCTCTTAAAATTGAAAACGCAAAGGTGGAGGTTGTGAATGTGGAGAGCGCAGAAGAAATGTATTCGGCAGCGGTAAGCCACTTTAAGGATTGCAATGCAGCCATTTTGTGTGCGGCAGTGGCAGATTTCACTCCTTTGCTTTCGGCAGAAACAAAAATAAAGCGCGAAAAGGGGAATGTTACGTTGCAACTTGTCCCGACGCATGACATAGCCGCCGAACTTGGTAAGATGAAGCGCAATGGCCAGCGGCTTGTGGGGTTCGCGCTTGAAACCGACAATGAGAGGAGCAATGCGATGCACAAGCTCGAAAAAAAGAATTTGGACTTTATCGTGCTAAATTCACTAAAAGACAAAGGAGCGGGATTTGCGGTTGACACCAACAAGATTTCCATTATAACAAGAACTTCTGCAAAAGAATATCCTTTGAAGCCCAAAAAAGAAGTTGCACGAGACATAATTGATGAACTATGCAGTTTGTTGTAAAAAGTTTATGGCTTGCAGTTTTTATGCTTTGCGGCGCAATGGCTTTTGCGCAGGAACTTGATGCGCGTGTAACGGTAAACCATAGCAAGATACAGGGGACAAATACCAGCGTGTTTGAGGATTTGGAGAGAAATATCATGGAGTTTCTGAACAACAGGCGTTGGACCGGGCAGCAATATGAGGAGAACGAGAGGATAAGCTGCTCGTTCAACATCACAGTTAACAAGTACGATGACGCACGCGGCACATTCACCGGCTCTTTGCTGTTAATGGTGATCCGTCCTGTTTACAATTCTTCTTACACAACGGTGGAATACAGCGTAAAGGACGAGAATTTTGATTTTACATACCACGAATTTGACAAACTTGAGTTTCGCGTTGACCAAATAAACAACGATTTGACTGCGATGCTCGGTTATTACGCATATCTTATAATAGGGATTGACAATGATACTATGTCCCCCGAAGGCGGCACGGCTTCTCTTAAAACGGCTCTTGATATAGCCAATTCCGCCCAAAACCTGAATGGGAAAGGCTGGAAAACCACAGGCTCGGACCGCAACCGGTATGCAATAATAAACGATATGCTTGACGGCAGCATGGAGCCTTTCAGAAAGATGCAATACACATATTATCGCGAAGGGCTTGATGCCATGGCGGAAAATGCAGAAAACGGGCGGAACAAGATAACAGAGGCGATAAAGCTGCTTGACGAAGCCCATAAGAACAAAAGGCTTAGCAAGCTTCCGCAGCTTTTTACGGAATACAAGCGCGATGAGCTTGTCGGCATTTACCAGGGACAGGGTACTTCGCAGGAAAAAGAACAGCTGTATAATATTCTTTCAAACATAAACGCTTCGTACAATACCTATTGGCGAAACCTATCAAAATAAGCAATGCTTCGAAATCTCAAAATACATAAGTACGCTCTTATAGATGAATTGGATATAGATTTTCATCATGGTTTTTCCGTAATAACGGGTGAGACGGGAGCCGGCAAGAGTATTATTCTTGGTGCGATAGGTTTGGTGTTGGGCGGACGCGCTGATGTGAAAGCTATAAGGGACGGTGCGGACAAATGCATAATAGAGGCTTTGTTTGAGGACGGAAACACGGAATTGACAAGTTTCTTTGCGACAAACGATTTTGATTATGACGGGAAGGAATGCCTTATACGCCGCGAGATATTGAAGTCGGGCAAAAGCCGGGCATTTATAAACGACACTCCGGCAACGATAGCGCAGTTGAGGGAATTGGGGCGACTTCTTGTAGATATACATTCGCAACATCAGAATTTGCTTATAGCCGGTACGGAGTTTCAGACAGGAGTGCTTGACACAGTAGCGGGAGATGGGGAAGAGTTGACATCTTATGTTTCAACGTTCGCCAAATACAAACAGGCCGTTTCGGAACTTTCAAAGCTGCGTAAGGAAATAGCTGCGAAACAGGAAGACGAGGACTATTTGCGCTATTCATTGCAGCAGTTGGAGGCGGCAAATTTGAAGGCAAACGAACAGGAGGAGCTTGAAAAGGAACAGCAGATGCTTGCCCACGCAGAGGAGATAACCGCTGCTTTGTCTGAAACGTGTCAGGCGATGGACGGCGATGAGCAAAGCGTTACCGACACGCTTTCACGCTGCGCCGACAGTCTTTCGCGTATATCCAAATACTTCCCCGAGGCGGAAACGCTTTCAGAACGCCTTGACAGTGTGTGCATAGAACTGCGCGACATTAACGAGGAATTGCGAAGCAAGGCGGATGTTGAGGATTACAACCCCTCACGCTTGCAGGAGGTTGACGAACGCCTTTCCACGATTTATGATTTGGAACGCAAATACCATTTGGAGGCTTTTGAGGATTTGCTTAAGAAAACAGAGGAACTGCGTTTGCAGCTTGAACTTATAGACGACAGTACGGACATATTAAGAAGCAAGGAAAAGGAATGCGGTATGTTGAAAACGGAAGTGGATATAAAGGCCGTGTCGCTCACTGCCAAACGTAAAACGGCAGGAGGGAAACTTGCAAACGAAATGGTAAGACGGCTTAAACCGCTTGGGATGCCGGATGTGAAATTCACGGTGGAAATGCAACCGCTTCCCGAACCGGAAATGTCGGGAGCGGACGATGTGAAATTCCTTTTCAATGCCAACAAAAGCGCATCCCAACACGAGATAAGCACCATCGCGTCTGGCGGCGAGATAGCCAGAATAATGCTTTGCCTCAAAGCCATAGTTTCTGAGGTGAAAGGCTTGCCCGCAATAATTTTTGACGAGATAGACACCGGGGTTTCCGGCAGAATTGCCGAACAAATGGCTGTTGCCATGCGGGGAATTGCAGAGGGCGGTACGCAGGTTATTTGCATAACCCATCTGCCGCAAATTGCCGCAAAGGGCGATTACCATTACCTTGTTTATAAGCGGAACGAGAGTGGCGTTACCAACTCCAGAATAGAATTGTTGGCGGAAAAGGGAAGGCTTGACGAAATAGCAAAAATGTTGAGCGGAAGCGAAATTACTGATGCCGCGCTGAATAACGCACGGGAACTTTTGAAGAATAAATGACACAAAATAGAAGAACAATCATGCACAGAATAGGATTGACTTTTTTAGTATTGCTCGGGACTGTTGCGACGCTCGAAGCCGCCGCGCCCAAAAAGGTGTTGAATGCGTGCAAGTCTCTGGCCTCGGTTATAACGTATGGTAGAGATGGCAAATTGATTTCCACATCAATGGCTTTTTCTGTGGGAGATAAAGGCGAAGCTGTTTCCGAATACGCCGCGTTCAATAATGCGCGCAGTGCAGAGTGTGTGAGCGAGACAGGTGGCAAGCAAAAGGTTATGCGGATAAATGGGGCGAGCGATATATATGATGTGATTAAGTTCTCGATGGAATCGAAGCCTAAAGAGTCGCTCACTGTTGCAAAGACCGTGTGCCGGCAGGGGACTGCCGTGTATATATTGCGCAAGGGCAGTGCCAAGAAGCCCGAAGCGGTGGAATGCAAAATCAGCGCGAGGAAAGATGTGCCGGGTGGTATTTATTATGAACTGTCCCTGCCCTATGATGAAAAGAATGTGGGCTGCCCTGTGGTTAACGAAAACGGCGAATGTGTGGCGGTAGTCCAGCGCAATGTCGGCAAGGATGCGACAACCTACGCCATAAGTGCCTCGTTTTGCGACAATCTTAAAGTGAGGGAGACCGATTATGGAAATTCCGCCCTCAATTCTGTGCTCATCCCCAAGGCTTTGCCGGAGGGGGAGAATGCGGCCTACACATATGTGTATATGCTTTCGCAGATAAAGCATGACAATGACGTGTATTTTGCCGCTTTGCAGGATTTCCTGACCGCATATCCCAACAATGCGGACGGATATACCGAACGCGCCAAATACTATGCTTCGCAGGACAAGTTCAAGGAGTGTGAGGCTGACATAGCCAATGCCGTGTCGCTCTCCGACAAGAAGGACAACCCTCATTACGTTCTAAGCCGTCTTGTTTACCAAAGCGCGTTGTACAATTCGGCAAAAGCCGCTCCTGCGGGTTGGACGCTGGAAAAATCGGCATCCGAGGCGCAGGAGGCGTATAATGTAAATCCTCTTCCGCTTTACCAGTTGCAGCTTGGCGACTGCTATTTCGGCATGAAGAAATATCAGGAGGCGGTGAATATGTATTCTGCCGTGAACGCTTCTCCGATTGCCACCCCCGAAACATATTTTTATGAAGCCAAGGCACGCGGGAAGGTTGACAGTCTTGACGCGAAAATAATTGTCTTGCTCGATACCGCCATTTCCCGCTTTTCCAAGCCATACAACAGCAGTGTGGCCCCGTATATATTCGAGCGCGCGAACCAATACAACAATATGGGCAAATACCGTGAGTCGGCTCTTGACTATATCGAATACGAACATATAGTGGGTTTCCAGAATTTGAACGACAACTTTTACTATATCCGCGAACAGATTGCGCTGAAAGGCAAGATGTACAAACAGGCGGATGATGATATAAACCGCGCCCTTGCCATAAATCCGAACGACTATGTATATAATGCCGAGAAAGCGGCGTTAATGCTGCGTTTCGGAATGTTTGAGGACGCTGTGCACAGTGCGCAGCGCGCCATTAAGATAGATCCGCAGGCTACGGACGGCTACCGGCTTTTGGGTATAGCGTACGGCGAGATGAAAAAGAAACAGCTCTGCTTGCAGAATTTGCAAAAGGCAAAGGATTTGGGAGACGACCGTGCCGATGAACTGATAAAGCAGTACAAATAAGCTAACCGCCTGAATTGCTTGCTTTTGTGTGAATTTGGCAAGTCTGCGTAAGTTGCAGATATACTGTGGCTTGTAAAAGCGAAAATTATGTCTGATGTAGTTTTTCCTACGTCAGACATAATTTTTTCTACATCGGACTTGGTTTTTTCTATGTCCCATGTGGTTTTTCCTGCTTCCGATATAACTCTAACGCGGTATCTTGGCCGTGATTTTTTCCGGCAGTTCGGGCATCGCGCCGTGTTGTGTGCAGACGTATGCGCTGACATCAACTGCAAGGCGGTGGGCTTCGGCAATCGGCAGCTTTGCCAAAAGCGCGGAACAGAAAGTCCCGGTGAACGAATCTCCCGCCCCTACGGTGTCGGCAACCTCAACCTTGGGCGTTTCAATATATGAAAGTCCGCCGTTTGCGGTGAATACGTAGCTGCCAATCGCACCGCAGGTGAGTATTATAGTGTTTATTGCGAAATCTTCCATAATCCGCTTGCAGCCGGCTTCATAGGCCGGTTTGCCATATCCGAACATTTCTGTTACAATGTGGAACTCCTCATCGTTTATTTTGAGTATGCTGCAACTTTTCAAGGAGCATTCAATAATTTCCTTTGTATAGAATGTCCCACGCAGGTTGATGTCAAAAATCCGCAGGCAATCAGTGCGGGTGAGGCTTATAATTTTCTGAATGGATTTGCGCGAAATGTCAGACCTTTGGGCGAGTGTCCCCCAGCATACGGCATCGCATTGTCTGGCGGCTTTTCCCATTTCGGCTGTAAGGGGAATGTTGTCCCATGCCACGCCTTCGTTTATCACGTATGTGGGTATGCCGTTGCTGTCAAGCTCTACGGACACCGTTCCTGTGGGGAAAGGCGTTGGGGGAGTGATGAATTTCAGTCCGTGCCGCATCAATGCCTCAATGGTTTCTGTAGCCAAGTTGTCGTTTCCCACTGCGCTTATGGCAATGGCTTCGTTGCCGAACTGCTGTGTGAAGTATGCAAAATTGGCAGGGGCTCCGCCGAGTTTCCTTCCTTCGGGCAATAAGTCCCACAAAACTTCTCCGAGTCCGATTGTCAGTTTTTTCATGTTTTTATTGTTTGCCTGTTTGTATGGTATTAACGTATGCGGTTTGCAGATAATTGTGCGTAATCCCGGAAGGCTAAGCTGCGTGGGGATAAAAAACAAAAATCTCCGAAAACCTAATGATTTCCGGAGATTTCATCTTGCTATAAGTTATCCTTATGCTTCTGCTTTTTCTGTAGCGGCGATAACAGAAACAACGCTTCTGTCGCGTCTTCCGCGCTTGAAGCATACAGTTCCGTCTGCAAGTGCGAAGAGGGTGTCGTCGCTGCCGATGCCCACGTTCTTGCCGGGATAGTGCACTGTGCCGCGCTGGCGTACAATGATGTTGCCGGCCTTGCATACCTGACCGCCGAAGATTTTAACGCCTAATCGTTTTGAAGCTGATTCACGACCGTTCTTAGAACTACCTACACCTTTTTTATGTGCCATAATCTGATTCCTCCTAAAATTAAGCTACAACTTCTTTGATTAATATTTCCGTGAACTGTTCGCGGTGTCCGTTCTTTTTGCGCTCGTCTTTGCGGCGTTTCATGTGGAAAACGATCACCTTGTCACCCTTTACGAGGGGACGGAGAACTTCACAAACCACTTTTGCACCTTCCACTGTGGGCGAGCCTACAGTAACAGTGCCCTCATTGTTGGCAAGAAGAACCTTGTCGAACTCGACGCTCTGTCCTTCTTCGGCGTTCTTGATGTGGTGCACGAAGAGCTTCTTTCCTGCCTCGGCCTTAAACTGCTGGCCGTTGATTTCTACAATTGCGTACATTAATTTGTTGTTTAATCGTTGTTCCCGGGGGCGTGGACTTGTCTGTATGCCCAACTTTATTTGCCCTTTAAGGACTTTGCGGATGCAAAATTACTCATTTCCAACAAAACAGGCAAATCTTTTGAATTTAATTTGCCGTTTGTGGTGCGCTATGGCTTGCCAGCGTTATTTTGCACCAAATGTTTTTGCGATTGGCACGGATTTCGCTTGTGCTTTTTAGCAAACAAAAATTACAGATATATGACAAAAGGTAAAATTGGGGTAACAACCGAAAACATATTCCCCGTCATCAAACAATTTCTTTACAGCGACCACGAGATTTTCCTGCGTGAGATAGTCTCGAATGCGGTTGACGCAACGCAAAAACTGAAGACGTATGCCATGAAGGGCGACTTCAAGGGAGAACTTGGCGACCTGACGGTAAGGGTGGTTGTTGACGAGAAAAAAGGCACACTCATCATAAGCGACCGTGGCATAGGCATGACAGCCGAAGAGATAGACAAATATATAAACCAGATAGCCTTTTCGGGTGCGAACGACTTTCTTGACAAATACAAGAACGACGCCAACGCGATAATAGGGCATTTCGGCTTGGGCTTTTACTCCGCTTTCATGGTGAGCAAGGAAGTGGAGATTGTTACGCGCAGTTACAAGGAAGGCTCAAAGGCCGTGCGCTGGGTTTGCGACGGTTCGCCCTCATATGAGATTTCCGATGCGGAGCGCGAGGGGCGTGGCACTGACATAATCCTGCACATTGATGACGATTCAAAGGAGTATCTTGAGAAGAACCGCATACAGACTTTGCTGACGAAATACTGCCGTTTCCTGCCGGTGCCTGTGGCTTTTGGCAAAAAGACAGGATGGAAGGACGGCAAGAACGTTGATACGGACGAGGACAATATAATAAACGACACCAAGCCTTTGTGGACGCGCAAGCCTTCGGAACTGAAAGACGAGGACTATACCAAGTTCTACCACGACCTTTACCCGATGGCCGACGACCCTTTATTCTGGATTCACCTTAATGTGGATTATCCTTTCAATCTTACGGGCGTTTTGTATTTCCCGAAAATAAAGAACAACCTTGACTTGCAGCGCAACAAGATACAGCTTTACAGCAATCAGGTGTTCGTAACCGACAACGTGGAGAACATTGTGCCGGACTTCCTTACGCTGCTTCACGGCGTGATAGACTCTCCCGACATTCCTCTGAATGTGAGCCGCAGCTACTTGCAGGCGGATTCGAACGTCAAGAAAATCTCCACTTACATCACCAAGAAAGTTGCCGACCGCCTGCAGGGCATTTTCAAGAACGACCGTAAGAATTTTGAGGGCAAATGGGACGATTTGAAGATATTCATAAACTACGGAATGCTTTCGCAGCCCGATTTCTACGACCGCGCAAAAGATTTTGCCCTTCTCAAGGATGTTGACGGCAAGTATTACACTCTTGACGAATACCGCACACTGATAAAAGACAACCAGACCGACAAGAACGACATGACGGTATATCTCTACGCAAACGACAAGGAGGCGCAATATACATATATAGAAAATGCCAAGGCAAAAGGTTACAGTGTGCTTTTGTTCGACGGCCAGCTCGACACGGCTATGGTAAATCTTTACGAGCAGAAGCTTGAGAAGTGCCGCTTCTCGCGTGTTGACAGCGATGCCATAGACCGTCTCGTCCAGAAAAAGGACGATGAGGCGAAAGAGGCAGACAGCGAGGCTGGCGGCAACGTTGCGGAGATGTTCAATTCGCAGCTGCCGCAGATAAAGGGCGCGGTGTTCCACGTAGAGACGCGTGCGGCGGGCGGGGAAGCCGCTCCCGTGATGATAATCCAGAGCGAATATATGCGCCGTATGAAGGAGCTGAGCCGCATTGAGTCTGGGATGCAGTTCTACGGTCAGATGCCCGACGAATATACTATAATATTGAACAGCGACCACAGGCTGATAAAGGAAATAAGCGAGGACGGCGAAAAGGCTGTCGCTGACAAACTCCAGCCAATTGACGCCGACCTGAAAGGCTTGGAGGCGCGTCGTGCCGTGCTTCGTCAGGAGCAGGAGAAGAAGAAGGCTGACGAAATAACTGACGGCGACCGCAATCAGATGAAGGAATGCGACGAGCAGATAAGCAAACGCCGCGAGGAGCGCAAGGGTGTGCTTGCGGAATATGCAAAGGGCAGCAATACGCTCCACCAGCTTGTTGACCTTGCTTTGCTGCAGAACAATATGCTTCGCGGAGAGGCGTTGAGCAAGTTCATCTCGCGCAGCATCGACATGATTAAGTAGCAATCAGGTCTCTGCACCAAACAAAAATCCGCCTGTATGCTTGTTGCGTACAGGCGGATTTTTATGTCCGGATCCGGATGCTATACCCTATTTGTCTATTGTGCTTTTTATGTATTTTGTCTTTTGCCAGCTTCCCTCCGGGCGCAGGAACAAAGTGTCCTTCTCCAACGACACTATGTTGAATGTGTCATAGTACATAACAGGGTGGGCGAGCATGGCATCGCATTTTGTAAGCACGAGTTTTGCACTCTTAATGTCCCAATTCTTGTAGCGCACACGTTCAGGCTTTTGCGTAACAGTGCCGGCATATCCGTCCTCGCCCAAGGTGAAGCCTGTGGCGGCGGGGTCTCCTATGGAGTCTCCCGTGAGCCAACGCCCTATGAGGGATGAAATGTCTATTGCCCTTACGACGCGCTTCCTGTCTTCCGAGAGTACTATCGCCACTTGGTCGCCGGTCTCGAAATTGCCGATAACAGTTCCGCGTTTTCTTGCCTGCACAATGTTGTAGTGCTGAGGGTCTTCGCCCGGTTTTATGAAGTCGAGTACGGAGTCGGTGCATTCAGAGCCGGCATAGCCGGTTTCAACGCTGTCTCCGCTGGAAAACGAAATTTCCGTGCTGTCGCTTTTGAGGACTGGCTTGGATGTCTTACCGCCGCATGACATTACGGCGGCAATCATCATGGCGCATATCGGAGTTAATATTGATTTCTGCATATTTGTCGTGATTTTCGGCAAAATTACGAATTTACTTATAAAGCCGGTGCTGAAATCCGAGCGGATTGCATAACTTCGCAGCCAAAAGCAATAAAAATGAACCCTTACGACATCATAGACAAATATTATAACAACAATTCCGAACTCCGCGAATTGCTTGTTACCCACAGCCGTCTTGTTACCGAAAAGGCGTTGAAAGCCGCCGCCATGCACCCGGAACTCGAAATAGATGTGCAGTTTGTAAAGGAAGCCGGGATGTTGCACGACATCGGCATTTTCCTGACAGACGCTCCTGCAATTCACTGTCATGGGGACAAGCCGTATTTGTGTCATGGCATATTGGGAGCGGAGCTGATGCGCAAGGAAGGCTTTCCGCGTCATGCGCGCGTGTGCGAGCGTCATACGGGGGCGGGACTTACGGCAGAGGAGATAGAGAGGCAGAATTTGCCGCTGCCCCATGTGGATTTCCTGCCCGAAACTGTTGAGGAGAAACTGGTGTGCTATGCCGACAAATTCTATTCCAAGACGCGCCCCACGGTGGAGAAAAGCGTGGAACAGGCAATGGCTTCCCTGCAAAAGTTCGGCGGAGGCGGAGCGGCACGCTTTGAGGAATGGGTGAAAATGTTCGGCTGATTTTGGGCGAAAATACATAAAAAGGCATAACCCGCAGATTTGCAGGGTTTTGATATGTTTTTGCAAAAATATATATGTATTTGTCTTTCAAGAATTTGAAAGTGCGCAAAAAAGGTCTGGTATAATTTTTTCTATGTCTGATGTAGTTTTTTCTACATAGGACATAGTTTTCCTTGTATCAGACATAATTTTTCCCGTTCAAAAAGGCAGGGAGGGAAACGTTGCGGCAACACTTGGCCGATAACACTTAAAATAGGCTAAAAAGGGAATTGCGCTGTTGGGAACGTGGAGAAATTAGTATTTTTGCACCGCATTTCTGAAAGTCTTTCAAATTAGCGAATTGAACATAAAGCAGAAAATAGTATCACTCCTTGCGGCGGCTGTGGCTTTCGTCGCATACGGCAGTATGTCTGAGCGCGGGACGGTGCAAACAGGCAGTGCGCCGCTTTTGCTTTTGAGCGATACCGCCAAGAGTGATACCGCCCGGCAAGGCACGGCGAGGCGCGACACGGTGATAGATTTCGGCGTGGCGAAAAACGACACGCTGGCAGCCGATACGGCGCGTAACGATTCCGCAAAGAAGAAAGACCCGCTCGACGCTCCGGTTGTGTATTCCGCCAGCGACTCCATAACATACGATGCCGACTCAAAAAAGGCTTTCCTCTATGGCGACGGAAACGTGAAATACGAGAAAATGGAGCTGAAAGCCGAGCGCATAGAAATGAACATGGACAGCTCGCTTGTTCACGCATACGGCGAGAAAGACTCCGCCGGCGTTTGGACCGGGCAGCCTGTATATACGCAAGGAAGTGAGAAGTATGACAGCGAGGTGATGAGCTTTAACTTCAAGACAAAGAAGGGCTTCATCAACAACGTGAAGACCGAGCAGGGAGAGGGGTATATGCAGAGCGAAAGCTCCAAGCGCGCCAACGACGGCACGCTTTATCTGGAACACGCAAAATACACCACGTGCGACGCCAAGCACCCCGATTTCTATCTGGCTCTTTCGCGGGCCAAGGTAAAGCCCGGCAAGGAGGTTGTGTTCGGCCCGGCATACCTTGTGGTGGCCGATGTGCCGCTGCCCCTTGCAGTGCCATACGGCTTCTTCCCGTTCAAGAAGAAATATTCAAGCGGCTTTCTAATGCCGACATACGGCGATGACAGCCGACGCGGTTTCTATTTGAGGAACGGCGGATATTATTTCGCGTTCAACGACTACTGGGATATGCGCCTGCTTGGCGAAATATACACCAAAGGCTCGTGGGGGGCGACAATAGAGTCGACGTACAACAAACGCTACCGCTATGCCGGCAACTTGTTCCTCAGTTACCAGAACACGGTGGACGGCGAGAAGAATATGCCCGACTACATGAAATCCTCGAGCTTCAAGATACAGTGGTCGCACCGTCAGGACTCCAAATCGCTGCCCAATTCAAACTTTTCGGCGAGCGTGAACTTCGCCACCCAAAGCTACGAGCGCAACAACCTCTACTCCCTCTACAATCCGCAGCTTCTTACGCAGTCCACCAGGACGAGCAGCGTTTCGTATTCGCACACATTCGAGAAACTGGGACTTACGCTTTCCACCACAACGAACCTCAACCAGAATATGCGCGATTCGACGATAGACCTCACGCTTCCCGACTTGAACATATCACTTTCGCGCCTCTATCCTTTCCGCCGGAAGAAAATGAGCGGCAAGGAGCGTTGGTACGAGAAAATCTCGATGAGCTACACCGGGCAGTTGAGCAACAGGATAAGCACTAAGGAGGACAAGCTGATGCACTCCAACCTTGTAAAGGACTGGCGGAACGGAATGAACCACAGTGTGCCTGTTTCGGCGAGCTTCCAGGTGCTCAAATATATAAACGTTACACCGAGCTTCCAGTTCTCCGACCGTATGTACACAAACAAAATAATGCGCTCGTGGGATCAGGCAAACCAGACCGAGGTGAGCGACACCGTATATGGCTTTTACAATGTGTATAACTGGTATGCCTCGGTTTCGGCAAACACAACGCTTTACGGCTTCTACAAGCCGTGGCGCAAGCTTTTCGGCGACGGCATAATAGCCGTAAGGCACGTGCTGAAACCATCTGTGTCGTACAGCTACGCCCCCGATTTCGGCGCTTCGCGTTACGGTTACTATGATTCTTATGTCAGAACCGATGCCGACGGAAACGTGAGTACGGTAACTTATTCCCCATATTCGAACGGAATGTTCGGAGTTCCCTCGCGTGGCAAGTCGGGAAACATCAGCATGAGGGTGTCAAACAACTTGGAGATGAAGGTGAAGAGTTCGAAAGACTCCACCGGCGAGAAGAAAATAAGCCTTATAGACGAACTTTCCGCATCGCTGTCGTACAACACGGCGGCAAAGACAAAGCAGTGGAGCAACCTGAACTCGAACATCCGGCTTAAACTCTGGAAGAACTATACGTTCAGTATGGCGGCGGTGTTCGCAACCTACGCCTATCAGTTTGACGAGAGCGGAAGAGTGGTGGAGGGAAACCGCACCGAATGGAGCTACGGCCGCTTCGGACGTTTTCAGGGAATGTCGCAAAACCTTTCGTACACGTTCAACAACCAGACGTTCAAAAAGCTATTCGGTCCAAAAGAGCAAGAAGACAAGGACGAGGACATAAACCAGGCGGTCGAAAGCCACGATGATTACGAGGAGGACAACATAGACGACGAAGGGACAAACGACAGCAATCTCGACCCCACGTTGAGGGAAAGCGAGAACTCCGCGCAGAAATCAGCGAGCAAGAAGTCGCGTGTGGACGAGGACGGCTATAAGCGTTTCAGCATTCCTTGGTCGTTGTCGTTGAGCTACGGCATAACGATGGCTGAAAACCGAAGCGCGAAAATCAACCCCAAGACAATGCGCTATCCATACAAATACACGCAGTCGCTGAACTTTTCCGGCAATGTCAAGATTTCAGACGGATGGAACATAAACTTCAGCTCGGGTTACGACTTCAACTACCACCGCCTTTCCATGACAACTGCGTCGCTGTCGAGGGACTTGCATTGCTTCATGATGTCCTGCTCGATAGTTTTGCGCCCATACACAAGCTACAATTTCTCATTCCGCGCAAAAACGTCAACTCTTGCCGATGCTTTGAAATGGGACAAGCGCAGCGGCTATTCCACAAATATAGACTGGTATTGATGCAACGCTTAGTGTTTTTGCTTCTTTCCATTTTGTGTGTCCGCCTGTCGGAGGCGCAGAACATAGATTATGACATCGCTCCTCTTGACCGGGCTGCGGTAAGTTGTGCAAAATTGGCGCAAAGCGGCGTAAAGAAAAACATTGTGGAGATTTACTCCGTTGAGACTGTGAAGAAAAAGCAGAATACGGAAGTAGTGCCGCAGCGCAAAAAAAAGCAGAAAAAACAGGAGCAGCCTGTTGCCGTCGCAAGCTATGGATATACGGCAAAAGCGGCGCAAGGGCATTATGACCCGAACGAAGTTCTTGCCAATGGCTTTTCCGTAAGTCTGTGGGTCGCGCCTTTTGCCTCGCCTGCCGCAGGTCATGGTTTCGTGATGTATCCCGTGAAAGGGCGCGACGTAAACGGCATAGGCCAGTCGCAGTGGGGAATGACGGTTGGCAAAGACTGCGTCAGAGTTTATGAAAAGTATTTGGAGGAAAAGCTGATACTCGAATACAGGCACAACGAAAAGGCGGATTTCTTCATTACGCTTGTATGCAGAAACGGCACTCCAGCCCTTTATATAAACGGCGGGCTTGTCGCAACAGGGGAGCAGTCGGTGTATTCCCCGCACCCGGCGTTCGAAGGCACTGCCGCCTGTCCGGCATCGCTGAAATTCATAGGCAAGTCAACGGCTTTTCACTACTTTCCAAAAGCGCTGGCAAACGCGGAGGTTCGCGGACTGTATGAAACCGAGTATGAAGAGCTGCACCATGTGAAATAAACTTCATATCTTTGCAAACCAACAAAACAAGAATAAAATGAAACTGAAATCTTTGATTTTATGCGCGGCGGCGGCAATTCTCGCCGCTTCGTGCGACAATGGCGGTGGCAACACCACCCATTACATCGGTGTGCCTTACCCATTGGGCGTGGCGTATGCAGACCAACAGACAGACACACTTGGCGTGCAGAGCACCGATTCGTGGACGGCAACTGTTACGGACGGCGACTGGTTCACTCCCAACGAGTTTTCGAAAAACATCTCCACCACCAACAGGATAGACTACAGCAAATACGCGCTGAGGCTTCAGACAAACAGCGGCGAAAACCGCAAGGCGACATTCGTGATAAAAAGCAACGGAAAAACATTGCGCAAAACCTATGCGCAGGTGTCGTGGCTGAATATCACAAGCCCAAATCCCGCGATAATACGCAGCGACAGCACGGTTACGTCTTTGTATGACACGGAGCATTTTGCCGAATTGAAGGCTTATTATTACTTTACCCCGGACTACAAGGGAGGCAACGACAAAATAACGGCAACAATATATTCGCCTTCAGTGGAAATCGCAACGTCAGACGAATGGATAAACCTCAAGGACGGCGATGACAGATATGTGAAGTCTGTTAAGCTCGACAAGCCGGGAGGCAAGGATCAATACGAGGTTTCCGTGCCGTTTTTTGTAACCGAAAACACCGGCAGCGCAAAGCGCAGAGGGAAAATCACGGTAACGACATCGAACGGCATAAACCAAACGATAGACGTGCTGCAAGATGTGAAAACAGACAATTAAACAATAGCCGGCAAACAAAGAAAGGCGGTGGTTGCGCGGGGCGCGATGCCGCCTTTTTTGTATAATTGAGCGCGAGTTTGGGACAAGTGTTCTGGCACAATCCTGTGAACGGTATTAAAACAATGTCTGATATGGGAAAAACTACGTCTGATGTAGGAGAAATTATATCAGACATAATTAAAACTACGTCAGACCTTTTTCCCGCTTTTACAAATGTCTGAAAAACAAATCGTTATACAAATTGTACTTTATTTGAGTATTGTTTTGAAATTCAATGTGTTATGTGATTTTGTGATATTGGCTGTTTGAAAATTATGCGTCAGCGGTTTAAGAATAACGCTTGTTTTTGTAATTTTGCGGAAAGACTTGAAAATATGAACAAAAATAAAAAATCTTCCAAGCATATAAAAAGCCAGAGCGCAGCCGCTCCAAAGGCTGTTGACGTTAAGAAGAAACACTGGTGGCTTTGGAAAATCCCCTTTTACCCATTGCTGTTTTTATTGTTGTGGATATTCTGTTCCGGGGTTTACGGCAGTGTGTTTTATATGTCCCAGCAGACAAGCTATTTTGCGTGGGACGCGACCTTGATGAACTTTCTGCTGTCGCAGGATTGGGGATGGCTTTACGCGGTGGGGCGTTTCCTGTTGTTAGGCTATCATTACCCTATTTTTGGCGGTGCAATCCTTGCCTTGATGCTTACGCTATGCTCGTGGTTGCTTGACTGCATAATCGGTCTTGCGGCAAAGTGGCGTTTTGTGGTGGTTTTGCCCCCATTTGCATTCCTTGCTTATTTTGTGGCTCTCAACTATAGTGTGAATTATCACCGCGAGACCTCGCTGCTTATGGCTATACCTTTTGCGGCTGTGGTTGTGTTGGGAATAATAGCGGTGGTGAAACGCATAGTCTCGTGCAAGGGAATGGAATGCCCTTGGAAAATTCCTCCGGGTTACCAACGCGAGTTGCTTGTCAGCAATATTGGCGCGGTGGTGGTGTTTGCCGCCATTACGGTGTTTTGCGTGTTTTTGCGGGATGACTTGGTGCGCACTTGCAGAATGATGCGTATGCTCGAAAATTCCGACTGGGAGGGCATGATAGACGAGGCTCTCGGCGCGCGCCGCCCGTCGCGCAGTGTGGCGGCGTATTACGCGATAGCCCTTGCCGAGACGGGACAGTTGGAAAGCCGCGCTTTTGAGATTCCATACAATTTTCCGAGGGGCAAGGTCGTGGAAATGGACGGGCAATTGAGCGATGGCATAACGATATACACGCTTGACGCAGATTTTTATGCCGGTCTGCCCAATGTGTCGTATCATAACAGCATGGAGACCATCGTGAAAAACGGACCGCAGTTATTTCTTCTGAAGCGGATGGCACGTGCCGCCGCCATTAATGGAGAAAAGAGGCTTTGTTGGAAGTATCTTGCCATAATAGACCGAAATCCGTTTGAACACAAATTCGTGGAGCGGTACAAACAATATATTTCAAGCACAAAGGCTATGCTTGCAGAGCCGGAGTTTGCGCACGTGTCCAATAAAATGCCGGTGTATGATGATTTTGAGCAAAGTTACCGTTCCCCGATGTTCCTTGGCTACAACGTGGCTTTGCGTGAGGGGAATACCGAAGAGGCTCTTAACGCATCGGCAATGGCTACGCTTTATTCCAAGGACCTTGACGGCTTTTTGATGAGGGCGCGCCTGTTTGGCAATGCCAATTTGCCGGAATATTACAAACAGGCAGTGATGCTAAAATCGTTAAAGGACAAACAAATATTGAGATACTTCCCCACGATAAACTCCGAAATGGAAATGGCAAGGCTGCGCAGTTTTGTGAAAGTGGCAAAGCCTTATCTGCGCAAAAAGGAGGAGGGCCGAAAAATACTCGGAAAAGACTGGGGGAATTACTATCCGTATTATATGTATTTTGAGAACATACCGACTGAAGAGCAAGTAAAGGAACATGAGCAGGAGAAAGGAGGCGTGAACTGATGAAGCGTACAATGTATATAGTGCTGCTGGCGGTGCTGGCATCGTGCGGCGCAAAGAATATGCCTGTTGAATATACTGATGCGGGCAGGACGGCAAAAATATATCCCGATTACAAGGACGTTGTTGTGCCGCCAAACATTGCTCCCTTGAACTTCATTGTTCATGAAAACGCAGACAGTTACGCCTTAAGGCTTTCTGTAGGAAACAGGGAAATCAATGTTTTTGCAGACAAGTACGGAAAAATAGACATTCCCGAAAAAGAATGGCATGAGATGCTTGGCGAAGCGAAAGAAAAGGACATATCCGTGGAAATTTACGGCAAGACAGACAAAGGGTGGGAGCGTTATAAGGATTTCTGCATAGCAGTGGCGGCGGAGTCAATAGACAAATACATAAGCTACCGTCTGATAGAGCCGGGCTATGAGGTTTACAGGCAGCTTGGGCTTTACCAGCGCAATGTATCCGATTTTAGCGTAAGGACAATTTATGAAAACAACCGCTCGTTTGACACCGGCAACAACCATTGCGTAAACTGCCACAACTATCAGAATTATTCGGCGAAAAATATGCTTTTCCACATTCGCGGGAAGCACGGCGGCACAATGGTGGTGCGCAACGGCAAGCCGGAGAAAATGGACATGAGCAGCGACTCCACGCTGGCGGCTGCCGTATATCCCGCGTGGCATCCCGCCAAACCGTGGGTGGTTTTTTCCTCAAACAAGACAGGGCAGACGTTCCACATTCGCGACAAGCAGAAAATAGAGGTTGTGGATTGGGCGTCGGACTTGGTGTTTTATGACACGGAACGCAGGACAATAAGCAATGTGCTCAAGACGAATGATGCCTTGGAGACTTTTCCTTGCTGGAACTCCGATGGCACAAAGCTTTATTATTGCGTGGCCCAAGTGCCGGCATTCAATGAAATTCATCCCTCGCAGCAGGAACGCAACATCGCCGGGCGTTACCGCGATTTGCGCTATAATATAATGAGTGTGGCATTCGATGCAAAGACCAGAACTTTCGGAAAGCCGGCGTTGGAAGTGGATTGTGCGTCAATGGGAAAAAGCGCGAGCGTGCCGCGTGTCAGTCCCGACGGACGGTATCTGCTCTTCACGCTTGGCGACTACGGACAGTTTCATATATGGCACCGCTCCGCAGACCTTTACATAAAGAACTTGCAGACAGGCGAAGTGCGTCCCCTTTCCACAGCCAACAGCAACGATGCCGAAAGCTATCACACTTGGAGTTCAAACGGACGTTGGATATTGTTCGCTTCGCGCAGGGATGACGGTTCTTACACGCGGCTTTACATTTCGTATTTCGACAGGAAGGGGCGTGAGCACAAGCCCTTCCTGCTCCCGCAGCGCGACCCCGAACAAAACATTCTGCTTATGAAGAGCTACAATGTGCCGGAAATGACGAAAGATGCGGTGGAAGTGCCGGCGGAACGTTTCAAGAGCGTGATTTACGAAACAAAGGGTTCGGCAGTGAAATATGAACAGCTTGGAAAAAACAAAGATTAAGGAGTAATATGTCAATAATGAGAAATCTGCTTGTTGCGCTTGCACTAATTTCTTCGCCGCTTGCGGCAAACAATAATGTTGACTTTGGCGAATGGTTTGAAAACAAGACATTGCGCACCGATTATATATTTGCGGGCGACAGCGCCGTACAGGAAATCTCGCTCGACGAGCTGCTTTGCCTGCCGGCATGGGCGGGGCGCAGGCACAATCTTGACAGTCTTTGCGTGGCAGGGAACGGACAGATTGTGATGCGGGACTCGGCAACCCGGAAAGTCATATACCGCACATCGTTTTCCTCCCTGTTTCAGGAGTGGCAGTCAACCGAGGAGGCCACATGTCTGAGACGCTCTTTCGAGAATGTGTTCCTGTTGCCCATGCCAAGGCATACGGCGGAAATAACTCTGACACTTTTCGACGTACACCGAAAACCGCTTGCAAAATTAGTACATACGGTCAATCCCCAAGACATCCTTATAAGGAGTGTCGGCAAGACGGGCGAGCCTGAAAGCAAATACATTTGGCAGGGCGGCTCGCCGGACACCTGCATAGACATCGCCATTGTTGCCGAGGGCTATACAGCTTCCGAAAAGAAAAGATTTTACGCAAAGGCAGAGGAAACCGCGCAGTCGCTTTTTGACAGCGAACCTTTCAAAAGCTACAAAAACCGCATGAACATTGTTGCGGTGGCCGCCCCGTCGCAAGACAGCGGTGTGAGCATTCCCGGCAAAAGGGAGTGGAAAAGCACGGCGTTGGATTCTCATTTCGACACATTTTATTCAGACCGCTATCTGACCACGCTGCATCTGAAAAGGCTTCACGACATATTGGCTGCCGTGCCATACGAGCATATCATAATACTTGCAAATACCGGCAATTACGGCGGTGGCGGGATTTTGAACTCATACACGCTGACGGCGGCAGACCACAAGCTGTTCAAGCCCGTGGTGGTTCATGAGTTCGGACACAGCTTTGGGGGACTGGCTGACGAATACTATTACGATGACCAGTATTCCACGGTGTACCCTTCGGACACAGAGCCTTGGGAGCAGAACCTTACCACCCTTGTGGACTTTGACAGCAAGTGGCGCGATATGTTGCCCCAAGCGACCAAGATTCCCACTGCTCCGTCGAAAAAGGAAAAGGACAAATATTCGCGGATTGGGGTTTACGAGGGCGGAGGCTACCAAAGCAAGGGAGTGTATCGCGCTTTTCAGGATTGCCGCATGAAGACGAATGAAGCCCCTGCGTTTTGCGGAGTATGCCAAAGGGCCTTGCGCAGAATGATAGAGTTTTATATGTAACAAAGTGTTGTTTTATATTGGAATTTGATTTTCTTCAATTTTGCGATAGAAGAAAAGAGATTTGTATGAAACCTTGTTATAGACACCTCAAATTGGGCGGTTTCACAATTGGTGAATACCGCCCAATATAAAAGATGTCTTAACAAACAAGTTTAACAAGAATGGTCAAGATTTGGCTATTCACAATAGATTTTTGAGAATGAAATATATAATAGAAATTTTCATGTGTTTATTTTTGATTTGTTCATGTGACAATCATGATGTAGAATTCAATGAAAAGGAACAGACTTTTTATATTTACAATATGTTGCATTTTTCTATTGAGCCATTAGAAAGCTTTAGCAAATCTTATTCATATGACTTCTTTTGGCGGACAAAGGGAACATGTAGAGAGGTGGATACTATTTGTTTAAAAAAAAGAATATCAAAGAAATTTGAAGCGATAGAATCATCTTCTTATAAGCAAGAATTTCGGTATAATCCTTCCTATATAAGGCTATTACCAAACACTCAATATGTAATAAGACATGACGGGATGGGAGCTAAAGTAAATATAATAAAGTATTTTTATACAGATTCTTCTGGAAATTTACATTATAAGTGTGATGAAAAGTCTAGTAGGAAATTACAAGAACCTTAATTACAAAGATTTTTGCTATAAAAGAATATATAATTAGTTAGGAGAAAATATCAATAAAATCCGTGAGTGATACGGAATAACCCGCCATGAAAGAAAGGGGAAATTGCAGATATTTTCTCCTGTAGTAATAGGTGTGTAAATAATATTTGACATAGGAAAAACTACGTCCTATGTAGAAAAAATTAT
>DKDC01000021.1:29225-48964 GCA_002451695.1 Prevotellaceae bacterium UBA6858
ACATCAGACATAATTTTTGCCTTTGCAAACAGTTGGTAAACAATAACTTACAAAGAAATCTTGAAGTGTGTGCAACTTTTTGCAAATCAGATGCTTAATGGAATTTGCCCTTTACTTGCTGTTGCGTCTTGAGTTTTTTGCCTTAACCTCGTCAAGGTTTACAAGTTTGTTTACGATTGCGTATATTGTTAGTCCTGAAATTGAATGAATGTTGAGCTTGCGCGAAATGTTCTTGCGGTGGGTGAGTACGGTGTTGAGCGAAATAAACAGGTTTTCCGCAATTTCCTTGTTTGTCATACCCTTTACGGCACACGCCAGAACCTCCTTTTCCCTCGCGCTTAGCTCTTCCTTTTCGTTTTCCTTGCCGGCAATTTTCTCGCCGTGGTGCACGCCTGCATTTTTCAGTTCAAGTTTTGTTATTGCAGGAATAAACAGTTTGTTTTCCACGGCACAGTGGGTGGCGAGGTCGTCTTCGCAGGTGTATATGTTGAACACCACATCGTTCAGGAAGTTGATGTTTGCCGCCGGCACGCCATATTTTACGAGCAGGTTTTTTAGTTCCTTGAGTTTTGACTCAATGGCGTCGTGTCCCCTTAGGTACATTTCTATTTCCTTTGATGCCGGTCCGCCCTCGTCCGCAGCCGGAACACCGTTAAGCCTGTTGTTTACGTACGGGAATATGCGGTTGTTCTCAAACTGCATATGCTTGCGCACCTCGGCGGTATAGGCATCATAGAATTGCAGTATTAGGAACGCCACTTCGTTTTTCTCGGAACAGTCCACCGCCTCAATGAGCTTGCGGCGTATCTTGGGGAACTGGAAGTTGAGGAAGTAGTCGTGCGCGTTGCGCAGATAGTCCATAAGCGCCGGCACTTTTATTTTGTCAACAAACAGTGCCGCGCATTCCTCACCATGCTTAATGAAATTGGCTACGGCAATGAATGTTCCCGTGTCCACGCCGTTAGCCTCGCAAACTTCCCTTACGGTGTGTTCGCCAACACCAAGGGGGATGCAGAAACGGCTCAGTGCCTGCAAGACTTTGGGCTCATAGCGTATCACGTCCCACATCAGGGCATTCTCGTTAAAGTATATGCTCGACATAAATCCAAATACCGTTGATTAAAACGTGTGCAAAATAAACGATTTTTTTTGTATCGCAAGCTCACTATATGGGGGTATTTTGTTGTCAGCCTGTGGGTATTTGCCAATTGGGGAAATTTTTAAACGCACTTTCGGCGTTCCCCCGCGTGCAGCGGTTTTTACCTACAGGTGGGTATTGTTGGCGTTTTGGGGCGGTTATACTTTTGCACCCGAAAACAAAACCAATCAGAGTAATGGCGACAAACTTAAAAACAACGGCAGGAATTGCGCTTGGCACAATGCTCTTTTGCGTAATGCCCGCAGGTGCAGGTGCGCAGGACTATTCCGCAGCGGACAGTGTGCAAAACCATGTAAAGGGCAACCGCCTTAGCATAGGCGGTTATGGAGAGGCAGCCTATACAAGGAATTTTTACAGCGACAACGTTTTTCGTTACAGCAATCCTCAAAAATACAAGAACGACCCTTCGCACGGACGCTTTGACATTCCCCACGCCGTGATATATATTGGCTATGATTTCGGCAAAGGCTGGAGCATGGGGTCGGAAATAGAGTTTGAGCATACCGGCACAGGCACGTCGCAGGAAAAGGAATTCACCGAAGGTGGTGAATGGGAGCAGGAAGTGGAAAAAGGCGGCGAAGTGGAGCTGGAGCAGTTCTGGCTTCAGAAAACCTTTTTCCCGGAACTGAACGTAAGGGCCGGGCATATAGTTGTACCCGTTGGGCTGACCAACGCCCGCCACGAGCCGCTTAATTATTTTACTGTTTACCGCCCCGAGGGCGAAGCCACAATATTGCCTTGCACATGGCACGACACGGGCATCAGCATTTGGGGACGCTCCGGCGACTTCAGGTATGAGGTGCAAATGGTGGCCGGGCTTGACGCTTTTCTGTTCAACCGCGAAAACTGGATACAGAAAGGCGCAGGTTCTCCCTATGAGTTCAAGGTTGCCAACAAATACGGTTTTGCCGCAAGGATAGACAACTACACAATTCCCGGATTGCGTTTGGGATTGAGCGGTTATCTTGGCAGGGCGATGCACAACTCCTTCCCGCACGAACTTGAAGGAAAGGACGAAAACAATAATACGAAAACCTATGACAAGATAAAAGGGAATGTGGCGGTAGGCTCGTTCGACTTTACTTTCAACAAATACAATGTCGTGGCACGCGGAAACGTTGACTACGGCTATGTGGGCAACGCTGCCGTGATTAGCGACATAAAGCGCAATAACGCTGCCAACAGTGCGCCCTATCAGAAAACTCCTGTGGGAAAGAACGCCATATCTGTAGGCGTTGAAGCCGGCTATGACGTGTTTTCGCAAATTGAGGGCTTGCGCAGCAAGGAGCAGAAGCTGTATGTGTTCGGTCATTACGAATATTATAATTCCTATATGCCTTCCAAACAGCAGCCTCCCTATGAATACACAAAAAAGATACGGGTGGCGTGCGGCTTGAACTATTACCCAATCCCGCAGATAGCCGTAAAAGCGGAATATTCAAAACGCTTTTTGCGCTCGCAGTATAACAATGAACCGTCTGTGTCTTTGGGCGTGGCATACGAAGGGTTCTTCCTTTGACAAAACGTAACAACAAATCAAAATACAAAAACAGATGAACAATTTGAAAAAGATTCCCGCACTTTTGCTTTGCTGTGCGGCATTTGCATTCGGCTTTTCGTCGTGCAGCGACGACAATGGAAGCAACGGAGGTTCAAGCGAAAAGAAAGAGCTGATGAGCCAGGTGCTCACGCAATATGTAAACAACACCGTTTACACCACCTATGCAAAACTTGCCGATGAAACGAACAACCTTTATGGCAAGTTGAGGGCGGCGAAAAACAAGATGGTGGCTGATCCAAGCACTTTGAAACAAGAGGATATTGACGAAATTTGCGAGACATTCATTAAGGCGCGTGCGTATTACGAGGAAAGCGAGGGCTTTCTTTATGGCGCAGCCACAGATTTCGGTGTTGACCCGCACATCGACACTTGGCCTTTGGCTGTAACGACATTGGCAGGTCAGCTTTCAAACAAAAACCACATGGCAATAATGAGCGGCGATGACGATGACGCTATAGCTTTTGCCGGCAGCAGCCTCGGTCAGGAACTTCTCGGCTTCCACGGAATAGAGTTCATTATTTTCCGTAACGGAGCTAACCGCACGGTGGCGGATTTCCTTGGCGAGGAGCAGGATCCGGCGTTCAAGAGCTTGAATGCCCATATTACGGGCAAGGAGGAGCTTATTTACGCCACGGCAGTTGCGGGAGACCTTCGCGACAGGTGTTGGCAGCTTGAAGTTTCCTGGAATGAAAACGCCCCGCAGGCTCACGTGGACCGCGTGGAAGAGCTTGAACTTCCTTACACCGTGAGCGGCGGCTCCTATTCCTACGGAAAGAATATGCTTCAGGTAGGAAAAGCCGGCAGCACTTATGTAACGTTGCAGGAGGCTATGGTTACGATAATCAAGTCGGGATGCGAGAATATTTGCGACGAGGTGGCAAATGTTAAGATCGGCAACCCCTACGGCAACGGCAAAGAACCGGACCCCAACTATATAGAGTCGCCTTACAGCCAGCGTTCTTTCATCGACTTCAAGGATAATATTATAAGCATACAGAACTCTCTTTACGGCGGACGTCCTGAAAACCGCGACCAAAGCAAGTCGGTTATCCAGTACATGAAGGTGCATAATTACAGTGGTCTGGCAAAACTTGAAAGCGACATGACGGCAGCAATCCAGGCTCTGGAAACTTGTCAGAACTCCCTGACAGGCGGCTTTGTAAACAACATCAAAGACCCGCTCGTCGGCAAGGCGCAGCTTGCGGTACAGGCTCTTGACGATGACTTGAACAACGCGGCGGACTGGTTTGCAAAACAATAATCATACATATATCTTCAAGATTACGGTATTGGGGACAAAATTCCCGATACTGTTCTTGTTAAAAGGAAAATAACTGATATAAAACAAACATAAACGATGAAACTTAGAAAACTATGCGTTTTCGCTTTTGCCGGCATTGTGGGCATGGGACTGTTTTCGTGTAGCGATGACAACAACGGCGGCGGTGGAAATTCCGGGACTGACGCGGATTATGTAGGGGAAGCCGTGGGGAATTTTTCAAAGGAAGAATGGTATCCCGGCGGCGAACTCGGGACTACGGACAATGTTTCCGCCGGTTGCTACGAAGACGAAACACCCGCCACGGAGCAGTTGGGGCTTATGAGCGAGTTCAAAAAGGGCGAAGCCTTGTTCGAGCGCAATTTCAACAGCAACACCGCGCCTTTTAACGGTCTCGGTCCCGCCGCTTTGAGAAAGTCATGCCTTGACTGCCATCCGGGCTACGGACACGGAAAACGCCAGGAGGGCAAATACCGCTCGGTGTTCGGCAACGGTTATCTGCTTGCAATTTACACCCCTGAAGATGGTGCGAACAGCAATGACGGAAATTATATCACGGAAGTAACAGGAATGCCCCAGACATTGGCAACAACACCGTTCCTGCCCCCTATAGACGAGAGCCGGATTACCATAGAGTGGAAAAACGTTACGGCAATGGAGAGCGGTCTTGCGATGCGTTTTCCGGATAATGGCGAGGCTTTCGAACTTACATATCCCGAGGTGAACATCCCAAAAGAGGCGTTCAACACATACCCCCAGCCCGACAATATCGCCGTGCGTTTGGAATCGACGATAGGCGTTATAGGAACAGGGTTGCTTGATGCCATACCCGAAGACTCGCTAAAAGCGCAGTATGCCGCCGAGGCGCAGTATGTTGAATTGAACCCGAAGTTTTGGAACAAGGATGCGAACGATTGGGCTGATGGCGCATGGTACACTCTTGCAGACGGTAAGAAGGCTATAAAGCGTTTTACATACGCCCTTACACGCGCCTCGCTGCAGGACGGTCCGGGAGCGAACGCAATATGGAACATCACAAATGTTTCGCGTAGCGACCGCCCCTATCTCTACACAACGGATGCCTGGGCAGAGGCTATGTCGAAAAATCCGTCGGTGATAAGTGCCATAAAGGCCGACCCGAATTCCCCGTATCATGCAGACGGTACGGACGAGGGCATTGCCAATGCGGTAAAGACGCTCCTTTCCCCCAAGACCAACCAGTTCAACAACGGCATTCATAATTTCTCTCCCGAAATGTCGGACGACAGCTTCTATGCGTTCTTGGTGTGGCATCGCGGTTTGTCGATACCGCGTGCGCGAAACCTGAACGACAAGGAGGTGCAACGCGGCAAGAAGATTTTCAACCAGATAGGCTGCACCACCTGCCACCGTCCGTCATGGACAACAGGCGAGGACAACTATTGGGCGCCGGCTTCAATAGGCGGACGTCCGTTGCCGAAATACCCCAACCAGAAAATATTCCCATACAGCGATATGTTGCAGCACAGGCTTCACATGGTGAATGACATACATGGCTCATGGTGCCGCACCACACCGCTTTGGGGACGCGGACTGTCGCTTGCAAACACCGGCGCGGAGGAGCGTATGCACGACTGCCGCGCAAAGAACGAGGTGGAGGCCATTATGTGGCACGCTTACAGCAAGAAGAGCGATGCTTACGAGTCGGCTTTCAAATTCTACAATCTGAAGAAGCGCGACCGCGATGCGGTTGTCAAATTCCTGAGGTCTATCTAAAGTAGGGGGATTTAGATAAAAATGAAACAGTCATGGCGAAAAAATCCGTCATGACTGTTTTTTTTGTTTGCATTTTAGTTTTATCGTGAGACGTTGGTTGCTGGCGCGAAAAGACATTTGATATAGAAAAAACTATGTCCGATGTAGTTTTTCCTACGTCCTATGTAGTTCAAATTATATCAGACATAATTTTGACGGCATATAAGCGGCTGTAAACCAAAACGATAACAAATTTGTTTGTGGTGCGCTTATGCTGCTGAAATTCAATTTGTTATCGAATAATGACGAAGTGCTTTGCTCAGTTGTGCGTTATGGCCAGTCCGCCTTCACTTGTCTCTTTGTAAAGCGAGGGAAGGTCGTGTCCTGTTTGCTTCATCACTTCAACCACGCGGTCGAACGACACGCTGTGCACACCGTCGGTGAACGAGGAGTAAAGGTTAGAGTCCAAGGCGCGCAGTGCGGCATAGGCATTCCGCTCGATGCACGGAATTTGCACAAGGCCGCACACAGGGTCGCAGGTCATTCCGAGATGATGCTCCAAGCCCATTTCCGCAGCATATTCAATTTGCGAAAGGCTTCCGCCAAAAAGTTGGCTCGCCGCTGCCGCCGCCATTGCGCACGCCACACCGACTTCGCCCTGACAGCCGACTTCCGCTCCCGATATAGAGGCGTTTTCCTTTACAATGTTGCCGAAAAGTCCGGCTGTGGCGAGCGCACGCAAAATGCGCGTGTCCATGAACTCTTTTGTGTTCTGCAAATGATAGAGCACTGCCGGCAGAACGCCGCACGAGCCGCAGGTGGGCGCGGTTACTATGACGTGCCCCGAAGCGTTCTCTTCTGAAACGGCGAGGGCGTATGCAAAGGTCAGCCCTTGCGATTCGAGGGACGGCTTAAGCCCTTTCGACTTCACGTAGAACTTGGTGGCCTTGCGTTGCAGGTGGAGCGGGCCGGGAAGAACTTCCTCTTCGGCAAGTCCGCGCTTTATGCTTTCTTTCATCTTTTCCCACACCTCTGCAAGATAGTCCCAAAGGCCGGAATCCTCGTTGCGTTGCACGTATTCCCAATAGTGCAGTCCGTTGCTGATGCAGTATTCCATGATGTCCTTCATGTGGGTGTGGGGATATATGTCGGGATTTCCGTTGCCGAGAAACTTGGGCGTTTCCTCTTTTAGCGACCCGCCGCCGACGCTGTAAACTGTCCAAGAGTCTATGAAGTTGCCGTTTTCGTCGCTGGCGTCAATCTTCATCGCGTTCGGGTGGAAAGGCAGGAACTTCTTGGGTTGCCAATTGATTACGGTTTCAACCCCGGCATGGTGGAATATGTCGGTAATGGCCTTGTCCGTAAGGTGTCCTTTGCCTGTTGCCGCCAAGCTTCCGTAGAGGGTTATGGCGGCGCGGCGTGTGTCTGGCACGTTTTTCAGAAAGATTTCGGCGGCAAACGACGGACCCATTGTGTGGCTTGATGACGGCCCGTGCCCGATTTTGTAGATTTCTTTTATTGTCCTCATAGCTTTGGGTATTATGATTGATTTGGCAGTATTCCTGTTTCAATAAACATCCTGCGGTAAAATTCCGCCTTTCTTTCCACAGACATTGGATATGCACGGCTGGAGCTTGGCATCCTGTAAAATTTCATGTTTTGTCCGTTGGCTGTAAACGCGGTGCTTTCCCCTGTTTTGAGAACTTCGGCATTTAACTGCCGAGACAGTTCTTCTGCGGCTTTTCCGCCTGTGGCGCAAACTGCGGAACAAAGGGGGATTTGCTTCAAAAGAGAGGCTATGTCGGTTGGTGTTATTATTTCAAGAAACTTGTCGCTTGCGTTGTTGTTGAGGCGGTTAACCTCTGTGGCTGTGTCGTAAAGCGCGATGCCTTTTTGGTTCAGCAGTTCCTTAATGGCCTCCAATTTGAACTTTTTGTGCGGCGTGTCAATAAAGGCGAGCTTTTCTCCTTTGAAAACAAGCCCCAGGATGCGCCACATATCGTTGATGAAATTAGGATAGAAAAAATCCATGCTCCAGCGTGTGCGCGGCGGGGGAAAGCTGCCGAGCATAAGCAATCGCGGGTTGGGCGGGAGATATGGCTTTAGAGGATGCAGTTCTACCATTTCTTGAATTTTTCGGGGTATGTTCGCCGGTAATGTCCTTTTGGCATAAAGTTTATGCCAAAATATAAGTTTGTCATTGTTATGGCATTGCTCAACTGAAAGCGCGATTTGCGGTAAGTGTATGCGTGAACCACGCTTGAGAACCCGGCAAAGAAACGGTTTGTGTTCCACACAAGCCCCACGCGCCCTATAACGTCAAAGTTTATGTTGTGGCTTGAGAATATTTGCTTGTGGTCAATGGTCTGCCCCTTTGAGAATTTATACCCTACGGCAGGGGAGGCGGATGCAGCAAACAGCCAGTTGGGGGCGAAAACCCAGTTGTAGGCGTAGCCGAAACTAAGACTGTAATCGTAAAAGTCTATTTTGTTAAATTTCAGTTCGTCATACACTCCTGTGCCTCCGTTATCGGTGGACAGGAGCGAGGCGGGAAGTTTGGTGTGGTCGAAAGAGAGTTTTTGGTGTGAGATGACAATCCCCGTATTCCATGACCCGCAACTTTTTTTCTGCTGTGTTGTCTGGCTGAACGCCGCCGGATAGGAGAACTTCTTGTGGTTGAAAATATAGTAGAGGTTAAGGCTGTGGGTGTATGTCTTCAGCCCGTCGAAATGCACGTCTCTTACTTTCTTTGTGTTCTCTTTGCCAAAGCCTTTTGTCCTGCTTATGTAAAAATCGCCGTTGTTGCTGTTGTGAATGTAGTCAATACCAATTGTGGAGCTGTACAGGCTGATGTTGTATTGCTGTGATTTGTTCGATGTGTTTGTGCGTCCGATGTCAAACTGGTATCCGAGGAACGCCCAGTGCCACCCGAGGTACGGTCCTATTTTGAGTCGCGGCTTGGTGGAGAATGTAATCCTTTGCTTTTTGCCGTCTTCGTTTCTGCCATAGATAGTGTAGAAATTGAACAGGTTGCTTGCCTGTGCCATTGCGGCGAAGTTGTAATGGTTTGGCTCTATGTATGCAGAGTCAATGGCGTTGAAGTTTTGGAAAAAGCGGTAAAGATTGCTTCGCTTGCGCTTTTTGGATTGCTGTGCATCCTGATTGTCGCCATTTTTAACCTTGTGTGGTTCTGACTCTGTTTCAACGGAAGTTTGTGCCGTGGAGCATGGGCTTGCCAAAAGCGCAAGTGCAAAGATTGTCAATATGGCGTAAATATGTCTCAAAGCGGAATTTTGCGGTTGGAAAAGCGCAGGGAATTAAATCTTGCCGAGAATGCGATCCATAACCCAGTTCACAGAAGTCGCGCTTACGCTGTCGCAACTGCATATGGCTTTGCCTTGCAGGTGTTCAACTATAAGCTTTATAAGCGGCAGTTGCACGTGTTCAGGGTTTTCAACATTAATCTCTTCGCGTCCGCGCTCTGTGTTAAGTTCTATGGGGGCGTATGTGAATATGGAAAAACAAAGTTCACCCTTGTCCCCGATAACCTGAATGCGGTCCTCTTTTGCGGACTCGTGAGCGACGAAACACCAGGAACCAGAGCCGGGAAGCCCGGAGGCGAACCTGAATGCCGCGCTTACGGTGTCCTCTGTCTCGTAAAGTCCGTCGCGGTTGTCGCAGTATCCCTTTGCTTCTACAATCGGCCCGAACAATTCTTGCAGCATATCTATCTGGTGTGGGGCGAAATCATAGAAATACCCTCCGCCGGCAATGTCTGGCTGCACACGCCACGGCAGGTTTTGTCTGCTGTAGTCAAGGTCTCTTGGCGGCGCGGCAAAACGAAGCTGCACATTTATCACTTTGCCGATTTCCCCGCTGGCTATAATTTGTTTTGCTTTTATGAAATAAGGCAGATACCTGCGGTAGTATGCCGCGAAACAAGGAACGCCGGTTTTCTCGGCAATGCGGTTTATTCGTCCGCAGTCCTGGTAATTTGAAGCCAAGGGCTTTTCCACATAAGCAGGCTTGCCGGATTTCAAAGCCATAATGGCGTATGTGGCATGGGTGGACGGCGGCGTGGCTATGTATATGGCGTTTACGTCGGGGTCGTCTATAAGCTGTTGCGCGTCTGTGTACCATTTGGGAATGCCATGCCGCTCTGCATAGGAGCGCACTTTGTCCTCGCTTCTGCTCATAACGGCAACGACGCGCGAACCTTCCACGAGAGAGAAAGCCGGTCCGCTTTTCTTCTCGGTGGCTTCGCCGCAGCCGATGAATCCCCATGAAATGACTTTATTTTCCATATATGTATGCAAAGATAGTCAGATTTTGTTTATCTTCGTAACCTGTAAAAGAAATAAGCATGGACAATTCTGAAAACATTGCAGACGCATTGACTCTTGGCGCAAGCCTGAAGAAAGGGATAAGTAACTTTACGGAAAATTTCCGTGCCGTGGCGCGTGCGCTTCTGCCGGTTTCTGTAGCAATGGCTGTTGTGGCTATGGTGGCTTTTGGCGGAAATATTGGGGAAGTAAAGACAGATTACATAACATATATGCCATTCCATGAAATATCTATGGCGTTGTTTTTGCGGTATGCGGCGGGATGTGTGCTGCTTGCCATTTTGTTCATGTTGTGGAAAGGCGTTGTTTTTGCCATAATTGGTGGTGAGAAGAAACTAAGCGTGAAAGAAGAGATATTTGCGGGTTTGAAATTCGCCCAGTTTTGTCTGCTTTCGATGCTTGCCTTTGGTATAATAGGTGCGGCTCTTGTTGTGGTGTCAGTAAAGGTCAGCGCGTTTGTCTGGATTGCCGTTGCTGTGTATTTGCTTGTCATAGCGGTGCCATTATATATTGCGGAATACGAGTATATGCTTACGGACAATAATTTCCGCAAATCTTTGCGCAACGGCTTCAAGGCAATGAAAGAGCAGTGGGGGAGAGTATTCTTCAGACTGTTGGTTGCGAATGCGGCGGCTGTGCTGCTTGTGGTCGTGGCTTTGTTGCCGGCGTTGGCTTTGCTGCTCGGAATATACGACAATGCAACGGCGGTCAGCTTGACAGGAGCGCAAAAAACGCCGTTGCTTATATATATTGTGGAGTATTTGTTTATAGGGTTCGGTATGCTAGCAACGCTTTGTGTGACTTTCGGGGCGGTGTCGGCAAAAAAGGCTTTCTTTGAGGAAGCCGTAGCGAACGCTTCTTTTATGGCGGAAGAAAAAACGGAGGAGTAGCGCACAGAACACCTTGATACCTTTGAATTTGTTGCACAAAACAATAAGAAGCGTGCCGTTTACCGTGGAGAAATACAATTGAATAATTCTTTTTAGTATTTTTAATACCGCAGACGTGTAGAATGCCGTTAGTTGAAAAAATAAATTACTACTTTTGCCTTAAAGATGTGGAACTTTTATAAGACAAGAGTTATGAAAAAGTCTGTATTCCTAATCGGAGTTCTTTTAACGGTTTCTTTGGGGGCGTACGCACAAAGCGATGATATGTATTTTACGCCGACGAAAATTTCCAAGGTGAAGAAAGAGCAGCCCTTGAAGGTTCAGGAAGGCACGTATGATGTCTCGGATGATGATGTTTACTCAACCGAAGACTACAATGGCAAGAAATACTCCGAAGCGGAGGTTGACGCATACAACCGCCGTGGGTATAAGGTTAGCAAGGACACTCTCTATATAGGCGACGGCGACAAGGAAGCCAATGAATATGCCGACAGGTATGCCGAAGAGTACAATTCCAACGACTACTATTATTCCAACAGGCTGGCGCGTTTCCACGAGCCGGCCGTGAATATCTATTTCGGCTACGGCGTTCCCTATTGGGGCTGGGGCTATTCCTATTATGACTGGGCGTGGAATTACGACTATGCTTGGAATTGGGGGTGGAACTGGGGCTGGAATTGGAATTGGTATCCCGGCTATTATGGCTGGTATGGCGGCTGGGGGTGGTCTTATCCCTGGCACTACCATTACGGCTGGTACGATTGGGGCTGGTCGCGTCCTGTTGGTCCGGGCCGTCCCTGGCACGGTTCAAGTTGGAACGGCGGCAGGTATCTTGCCGGTCAGACCCATTATGAGAAAACCGGTTCTGCGGGCGGGCGTATTTGGGCCGGCGGACGCAACTATCGCGATGCAATAGAAAGAAACGGTTCTTCGCGCAGCTATTCGAGCAACAGCCGTGGCATAAACAACAACGGACGCAACTACAGTTCTTCGGGACGCAACAATATGTCGGCACGTTCTTACGGAAGCACACGCCCGAGTTCTTCAAGCACAAGCACGCGCTCCATGGGCAACAGTTCATCCAATTCGTACAGCAGTGGTTCTTCCCGCTCGTTTGGCAGCAGCGGCTCCTCAATGGGAAGCCGTTCGTTTGGCGGCGGAAGCGGTGGCGGACGCTCTTTTGGTGGCGGCGGTGGAGGCCGTTCATTTGGCGGCGGCCGTCGCTAAGACAAATGTCGCGAAAAATCATACAAAAACAGAAGAAAGCAATTATGAAACTGAAATATATATTTGTAACGGCGTTTATGCTTGGTGTGTCGTTTGCTGATGCACAGGACATATATACAATGGAAAGCCTGACGAGCGAGGATTTGAACGGAACGGCAAGGTTCGTGGGAATGGGCGGGGCTATGAATGCCTTGGGCGCGGATATTTCCACTATGGGAACGAACCCTGCGGGCATAGGCTTGTACCGCCGTGCTGACATTGCCACCTCGCTTAGCGTGAACACGCTGGCTGAGGGCGAAAAGTTTGACGAACACGGAAAGTCGCGTGTGTCATATGACCAGTTGGGCATTGTCTATCCATTCAAAATGGGAGGCGGGGCGATGCGATATTTCAACGTAGGCTTCAATTACCACAAGCGCAAGAATTTCAAATCCCTTATAAGTGCAGACCAGGTTTTGACTAACGGTGCTTCGCAGACATGGGAAATGGCAGATTTGTCTTCGTATTGGGGAGATTATGAACATTGGACTCCTTTGTCTGTATCTGGTTATCAAACATATTTGTATGATAAGGCAGGAGGAAATCCTGATGAGTCTGGCTATGAACAGTATAACGTGTACAACGGCGTAAACAATTCTTACCGAAAATGGGTTACCGGCGGCATACAGCAGTATGATTTCAACATGAGTACAAACATTTCAGACCGCTATTATTTCGGCATTACAATGGGTGTGTACAATGTTGACGTTGACAGTTATAGCGGATATATGGAAACCCTTGCCGGTACGGATGGCTCGCAGGTGGGTTCATATACTTTGACTAACGCACGCTCGCTGTCCGGAAATGGGCTTGACGTGAAGTTTGGTACGATAATCTATCCTATCGAGGGCTATTCTTTCAGGGTCGGTCTTTCATTCTCAACTCCTGTCTGGTATTCATTGACAGCAAATTGCACTTCGCTGATAAATTCGTCGTTTTTGTGTTATGACGAAAATATGAGTGTGATAGAAGGAAAATACGATAAATATGATTTGCGTACAGAGATAGGCGACCATGATTATAACATCCGCACCCCTTGGAAGTTTAATATTTCCGCAGGTGGCACGATAGGGGACTTTCTCGCCCTTGATGCAGAATATGAATATTCCGACTATTCTTCGGCAAAGCTTTCGTATGACGAGGGCTATGACGAGTGGAGCTGGAGCGGCAGCGAGACCAAAGACCGCGAGCTGAACCGCGAGGCAGGCAAATATCTCAAAGGTGTAAGCACGGTGCGCTTGGGCGCAGAGGCAAAACTTGACTATGGTTTGTCGCTCCGCTTGGGATATAATTATGTTTCGTCCCCCATTAAGTCAAACGCATTGCAGAACCAGTTTATAAACAGTGCATCGATTGACTACAACACGTCCACAAACTATGTGAACCTTGGCGACATAAACCGCTATACGGCAGGTTTGGGATATAAGGCAAAGCATTTCTATGCCGATTTCGCATGGCAGTATCAAAAGCAGGGCGGTGATTTCTACGCATTTTCAACACAGCGCGGTGATCCTTCCATAGAGAACGATGCTCCGTGTACGAAGTTGAAACTCGACCGAAGCCAGTTTTTGCTGACATTGGGTTATAAGTTCTGACAAGGAACGACCGGAAAAATAAGAAAGCCCGCAACTTTGGTTGAATACCGAGTTTGCGGTTTTTCTTTTGGGGAAGAATATGGGTGGATATAGCATGGTATTAGATAAAAGCTTGACATTCAGTAGAATGCTGCTTTCGGACAAGCCTTTGTAACCTTTTGGTTTATAGTGCTTTGTAAAAGCAAAAATTATGTCTGATGTAGTTTTAATTATGTCTGATATAATTTTTCCTACATAGGACGTAGTTTTTCCTACATCAAATGTTTTTTTCGAGGAGTTGATTTTGCGCCATTTGTAGGGGCGTATGGCATACGCCCTTTACTCCACCGCACGAACCGCATTGCAAACCGCTGCCATGACATCGCAAATCGGCGCAATTCTGGGCGTATGCCATACGCCCCTACAGTGGTGCAAATCATTGATTAATTGTGCGCATATTATAAATTAGCGCACGTCATTGCGTATGCAATCCGTTCCTGCGCCGTTGCAACTCGTCCCGCAATACCGATGCCTTTTCGTAGTTTTCCGCTTTGACGGCTTCTTCTAACTGTTTTTCAATGGCATCGTCGGATAGCTCGCTAATGGGCGGCACTTCGGCTTTTTCGTGGCGTTCGCTCTCTGTTATTTCGTCAAGCAAGTCGTTCTCTATTATAATCTTGCATTTTATGGCGGCGGCATACATCACGCCGTCTATGATGTTTGTCGCGGCATAGTGGATTTCGCCTGTCCCAAAATTCTCAAGCATGGCATCGGCATAAAGTGTGCCGTTTTCGTCGCGTTTTACCAGAATGCAATTTGTGTAGATGCCGAACGAAGCCGTGGCTTTTTCCATAAGTTCCGTCCAAAGAAATACTTTTGGCATTCCGCTTTGCTGGGGAAAGGCGTGCAACGCTATGCGGGCGGCGTCGTGTTCGTCTGAGAAAAAGGCGAATCTCCTGTTGTCATCCGTTGCGAGGCTTATGAGGCACCGCTGCGGTTTGCCTTCATACCTTTTTATTCCTGCTACATGAAGAACTGCGTATTTGCTGTCAAATTCCATAAAAACCAGAGGGTGTGTTTGCCGATATAATATGTGGCAGTGATTTGACAGCAAAGATAGCAAAAATGCCGCAACCTTTATGCGAGTGGGGAAAAAAACAATCCGAAAGGTCATTGTGTGATTGCATTTTAGTAAATTTGCTGTTGTGCAGAATGTGGATTTGAACCATTTCATGTGCATACAGATAAAGACAATCATAAATATCAAAAACATAAGGATATGACAATCGACCAATGTAATTTTGCAGGCAAAAGGGTCATCGTTCGCGTTGACTTCAATGTGCCTTTGGATGAAAACGGAAACATAACCGATGACACCCGTATTCGCGGCGCACTGCCCACTCTCAAGAAAGTTCACGCTGACGGCGGAAAGCTTATCATAATGTCCCACATGGGACGTCCCAAAAAGAACCCCGACCCCAAGTTCTCGCTAAAGCAGATACTTCCGCGTGTGAGCGAGCTGCTTGGCGCAAAGGTTGATTTCTGCGATGACTGCCAGAAGGCAAAGCCACAGGTTGACGCAATGAACGACGGCGATGTGCTTCTTCTCGAAAACCTGCGTTTCTATGAAGAGGAGACTGGCAAACCTCGTGGCGAGTTTGCCAGCGATGAGGAGAAAGCTGCTGCGAAAAAGGCTCTCAAACCGCTTCAGAAAGCATTCACTGAAACTCTTGCCTCATACGCTGACTACTACATTAACGACGCTTTCGGCACAGCTCACCGCAAGCACGCTTCCACCGCTATCATAGCCGACTATTTTGACAAGGACCACAAGATGTTCGGCTATCTTATGGAGAAGGAAATCAATGCCATCGACAAGGTGATGAACAATATCCAGCGTCCTTTCGTGGCAATCATGGGCGGCTCGAAAGTTTCCACCAAGATAGAGATTATCGAGAACCTCCTTACAAAGGTTGACACGCTGATTCTTTGCGGCGGCATGACATACACCTTCATGAAGGCACAGGGCGGGACCATCGGCACTTCGATTGTGGAGAACGACTACCTTGACCTTGCAAACAACCTCGTGAAAGAAGCCAAGGAGAAAGGCGTGAAACTTCTTCTTGCAGAAGACTCTATTCTTGGCGACCAGTTCTCAAACGAGTCAAACGTAATGATGTCTCCGTCAAACGCAATTCCCGACGGATGGGAGGGCTTGGACATTGGCCCAAAGACCCAGAAGAAGTTCTGCGACGCAATAAAGGAGGCAAAGACAATTCTTTGGAACGGTCCTGCCGGCGTGTTCGAGTTTGAGAAATTCGAGGCTGGCTCGCGTGCAATAGCAAACGCCATAGTGGAGGCTACCGCAAACGGAGCATATTCCCTTATAGGCGGCGGCGACTCTGTGGCTTGCATCAACAAGTTCGGTCTTGCAGACAAAGTTTCGTATGTTTCAACAGGCGGCGGAGCTTTGCTCGAGGCTATCGAGGGCAAGACGCTTCCCGGCATTGCTGCAATAAAGGGCGAGTGATAAACAAAATATAAACAAGCTAAAGGAAAGCAACGTAGCCCGCCCGACAGGCAAGGCAATGTTGCTTTTCTTTGTTTTCAAAGTTCATGTCTCGGAAAATCATAAAACCGTTGGTTGCCGCCCTGGGAATGGCTTTTTTGCTTTCATGTTCTGGCGAAAAAAAACATCCGGCTCAAGCCAAGGCTGTAAAAGACACTGTTGACCTGAAAATAGGACTAATGCCTGTAACTGACTGCCTTCCTTTTTATGTGGCGGGCTACAGCCGTGTTTTTGAAAAAGAGGGCGTAAAGATAAAAATAACAACATACAGGTCGCCGCTTGAATGCGGGGCGGCTATAAGGGACGCGAAGATTGACGGAGCTTTTCTCACGCTTCCGGAACTTGCCTGTCTTGACGGGCAAGGCGTGAAATTGAAGGCTGTAATGGGAACTGCGGGAAAAATGACTGTAGTTACAAGCCGCACAAAGCGCATAAAGAAATTGAGCAGCATGAAAGAGCGAACCATAGCCATTAGCCGGCACAACACTTCGGATTATCTGTTGGACGAGATAGCGGAAATTACAAAGATAAAGCCTTTTTACCTGCTCCGCCCGCAAATAAACGACATAGCCCTGCGTGAAAGTATGCTCGCCAACAATCAGGTGGATGCCGCCGTGCTTCCTGCCCCTTATGACGACATTTCCATTTCGCGCGGCAACGTGAGAGTTTTTTCCACCGAAAATTCTAAAATAAAATTTGGCAGTCTGTGCTTCCGCGATACTATAATAAAAAGCAAAGAGACGGAAATAAGGAAACTCTTGGCTTCGTATTCCAAGGCAGGCGACATGATAAACAAAAACCACAACAGGGCTGACAGTGTGCTGATGAAGATATACCGCTTTTCAGTGCAGGACAAAGATTCCGTTAAACTTCCGAAATTCACCCAACCCAAGAGTGTGGCGGCGGGCGACCTTGAAAAAGCGGTTTCATGGTGTTTGAAACGCAAGTTTGTGGCAAAACGTCCCGGCAACAATTTGGTTTATGACAAACTGACAAAGTGATGGGCGAACAACTTTCTTTTTGGCAAAGGTATAACAAGGCGGTAAAGTTTTTGGATGGTAAACGCCTCGCGGAGGCTTTGAAACAGGCGCACCGGCTTGTTGACGAAACGGCAGACTGGCAGCTTGTTGACGAACTCGAAAGCATTAGCTCGGCATATTCGATGTTGCTAAATTGCATGAGGCAGGGCATGAACGACCCGGACAGGGAACAACAACATCTGAACTTTATTTGCAGATGCTATGACGTGGTGGAAAAAGCGGCACATAATAAACGCGCAAAGGAAAACGGCGTGGTGTTTACGCGCAATATGCCCCAAATTCTGGAAGAACTTGAAGATTACGGAATGAAAAGCATAACATCGCATTTGGACGATACAGATTTGCAGAAACACGTGTCCTTATATACCGAGCTGTTCCATTGCGCCAAAAATTCTTCGGTATGGAACGCCGAGGAACAGAAACAGGCGGAAGAAGTCATGAACTCGGCGTTGGTTTCCAACAATGACAAGTCCGTGATGCTTAGTGCGCTTTTGCTGAGTTGCCTGAATACTTTCGATCCTCTGAAAATATTGTTTTTCGTCAACCAGTATTCTGAAACAGAAGATTTGCAGTTGCGGATACAACTTCTTGTCAGCTTCGTTTTCCCGATGCAAAAATACCGCAGCCGTCTGTTTGCATACAGAAATTTGCAAACGCGCTTCAAGTTGCTGTCCGACTCCGTGTTTTATCCGCGGGATCTCGCCACTCTTCAGATATTTGCTCTTGAAAGCCTGTCAACCCATGATGTAAACCGAAAGCTCCGCGAGGAGATAATCCCAGCAATGCTCAAGACCCAAAAGTTCAATCCCATGAAGTTTGGCATTGAAAAAATAGAGGATATTGACGAGACTAACCCGGAGTGGGAGAGCATTGACAAAACCATTGGCGAGCTTGCGGAACTTGAAGCAAAGGGGGCGGACGTTTATTACAGTACGTTCGCGTCTTTGAAACGCTTTCCTTTTTTCAACGAAGAGGCGAATTGGTTCTGTCCTTATGACCCAAACCATCCTTCCGTCCCGGCGCAGATACGCAAGTCTGGCGGGAAAGGCATAATGCAGACATTGCTCGGCAGCAATGTTCTTTGCGACAGCGACAAATATTCTTTCTGCTTGCTCACAACACAAATGACGGAGCAGCAGGTGGGGCTTCTTGCCTCCCAAATTCCGGGACACGAAGATGTGGAGGTGAAAAAGGAAAAGACACGCGAGGTTGTGTGCCGCAATTACCTGCGCGGGCTTTTCAGATATTTCTATCTGTATAACGGCACAAGACCCTCCAACCCGTTTGAGGAGGATTTCACCCTTGTGGAAAATCCGTTGTTTGTGTCTGCTTTCAACGACTATGACGTTATGATGCGCATTGGCTCATATGCAATGGAAAAGAAAAACTATCCGATTGCTTCCGTATATATGGGAAAATGTGCGGAGTTCCCAAATGCAGGGGCGGAAGCGTATCAGAAATTCGGTTTTTGCTGTCAGAAAAACAAGCGGACGCTCGAAGCCATAAAGGCTTACGAAAAAGCGCATTCGCTAAAGGGAAATTCCAAATGGACGTTAAGGCATTTGGCTCAGGCAAACCTCTTTGTAGGAAACTATAAGGAAGCGTTGGGTTATTACCGCTTTCTTGAAGTGTTGGACGAAAAGGACGCCAAAGTGGCTTTCAGATGCGGCGAGTGCCTTGTGAGGCTCGGACAATATGCGGAAGCCATAAAGGAATTTTTCAAGGCGGAGTATCTTGCCCCTGAGAACGTTGCGGCGGCAAGAGCCGTGGCGTGGTGTTCTGTCTTGACAGGCGACATGAAACAGGCACGCAGGTATTATGCAAGAATAGTTTCAGAAAATCCCTTGGCTGACGATTTGATAAGTGCCGGCCATGCAGCATGGATTGACGGCGATGCCAACGAGGCTGCCGCCTTGTACTCGCGTGCAGCTGGGAACTTGAGTTCCGGGGAATTCAACCGTAAGTTTTTTGCCGATAGTGAAACATTGGCAGCGCATGGGATAAAACACGAGGATATGTTGCTTATGGCGGACTTGGCTGCTATGGATGCAAAATGATGTTTGGCAACGTGCCGCATAAACGGTATAAGTTAGGGATTAGAAACCCCAAAAGGAAAGCCACGGTGTAAAAGGCACTGTGTCCCACATTATGCTTTAATCCAATTACTCATAAAACAGAAATGCCATCCTGCCGCCAAAATCACGCAAAACGTTGATTTACAGAAGAAACACGCTTAAAAGAGTTGCTTGTATAACGATTTGTTTTTCAGGTATTTGAAAGGGGCGAAAAAAGGCCTGATGTAATTTGAATTATGTCTGATATAA
>DKDC01000021.1:49012-51957 GCA_002451695.1 Prevotellaceae bacterium UBA6858
TTTCCTATGTCCTATGTAGTTCTTATAGCGAACTCATGCGAATGGAGTCGGCAAGGGCTTGCGAGAACCTGTTGCCTTCGCTTTGTGTCAGATGATTGCCATCGGTTGTGGAATAGTCTGTCTTTGAAAAATCGAGATACTTTACATTGTGCTTTTGCGACAAGTTTCTCATTTTTGTGTCAAAACTTGGGCAGACCTTATCCTCAAGAGTTTTCATTGGCTTGGAAACGGGAATGCGCACAAGGAACACATCGCCGCGCTTTTTCAGAGAGCGGACAATGCGTTCAAGCACTTGCTGTGAGCTGTAATCATAACGGTATTTTCTTGCCATGTCGTTATATGCGGCAAGTCTCATGCCCGCGCGCTTTTCCCATTCGGCCTTTGACTTGGGAGCGTAATCCACTTCGGTTCTGCCGTGCCTGTTTACAAAGGAGTGCGTAGGAAGCGGCGAAAACCAGGTGCGGCTGAAATTTTTGGAAAGATATTCTATATTGGGTCTTTTGGAATATGATTTTAGTGCAAGCTCCTGGGGTATGGAGTCGAGTTTGCGCAAAGCCCAAGGGTCAACGGCGAGGACAAAAAGGTGGCGTTTCCCGTCGTGTGGCGCGAGTTTTTTGTGTATGGCTGTTTCGTAAACGGGGTTATATGATGAAGCGTCAAGGTGGAATGCGAAGTTGTATAGCGGGGCGGGATATAGTTTTTTGAGACGCGCATTGATGATTTCCGGGTTTACGGCCTGAGCCGCACGCGATGTGCCAATGACAAGCGACGACTGCAAAGGCGAGGACACGCGTTCGTAAACGTCGCCCATTTTTCCCGAAGGCATCATTGCAAAAGCTGCCCCGAAAATCAGCAAAACGGTAACCGCAGCGGCAGATGTGCCAAAAACAAATCTTTTCATAGGCGTTGTTGTCAGAATTGAAAGTAAATGAATGCCGAAGGCTCTGCGCCGAAAACTATAATTGTTGAAACAAGCACTATATATATAATGCGTCTCGCGGTGCGCGGCATCATGCGAAGCACGTTTGTAGGGTTGTTGTCTGCGCCGGATTTCAGTTCGGCGGCGAAGAGTGCCGCCGCTCCTATGAGTGCTACAAGCGAGTGGGTTGCAGATGGAGGTATGGCTGTAAGGTTATGGAACGAGAACATTCTGATTCCATAACCTATTGCATCGGTTATGCTTTGGCTGCGGAATATCATGAAACCGAAAACCACGCAGGCAAACGTGGCTATTTGCATTGCGACAGCGGGAATGCGCAGCTTTTGCAGTTTTCGGAAAGGTGCAAACAACGCGGCGTTATACAGCCCCCATGCCACGAAAGTCCAATTAGCCCCGTGCCACAGTCCCGACAGCAAGAAAACTATGAATGTGTTGCGGCTTTTGTGGCTTCTTCCGCCGCCAAGGGGTATGTAAACATAATCCCTGAACCAATTCATGAGAGTAATGTGCCAACGCCGCCAGAACTCGGCTATGTTTTTTGAAAAATAGGGGGCGCGGAAATTTTCTGACAGTTCAATGCCGAGCAGTTTTGCGCTGCCGATTGCCATGTCGGAGTATCCGGAAAAGTCGCAGTATATTTCTATTGTGAAAAGCACTGCGCCATACGCCAGCACAAGGCTGCCTTGCGAATCCCAAGAGTTGAAAATTCCCGAAACCGTTTCGGCGCAATTGTCGGCAATCACCATTTTCTTGAACAGCCCTATGATTATGCGGCGCAGCCCCTCCACGGCCTGGGCGTAGTTGAACGTGCGCGTGTTGTGGAATACAGGGAGCATACGCGTGGCTCGCTCAATAGGCCCGGCTACGAGTTGCGGAAAGAAGGCTATAAACGTTGAGTAGCTTATGAAGTCCCGCGTGGCGCGCATCTCACGCCGGTAAACGTCAACAAGGTATGATATTGTCTGGAAAGTGTAGAAACTTATGCCGGCAGGGAGTATGATGCCGAGTGCTATAGGGTCGCATTTTATATGCAGCATATTGAGCAGCTCTACGGCGGAGGCGGCAAAAAAGTTGAAATACTTGAAAACTCCAAGTGTGGCAGTGCACGCCACAACCCCTATACAGCATATAATGCGCCTGTATTTGTGCCTTCCGTCAAACCGTTCCGTAAGTATGGCAACCGCGTATGTGCCTGATGTCATCAACACGATAATCGCCAGAAGCCGTGCGTCCCACCAGCCGTAAAACACATAGCTTGCCGCAAGCAACAGTGCGTTCTGTGCCTTTGCGCTTTTTTGCATAAGCCAGTAAATGGCGAACACAACAGGGAGGAACAGCAGGTAGGCTGTGGAGGTGAAAAGCATTTTGCCGTTTGTTCAGAAATAAAAGAACTGCCAAGGACGCATTGGCTGCTATTCCCGGGCAGTTCTCTTTATTGTGTGCGGACTTTTTATAGTTGGTCTTTCTCTATGTCCTTGAAATATCTGTACGTTCCCACTTTCAGCTCGTCGGTTGCCGCATCGTCGCAAACGATTATGCCGTGGCGGTGGAGCTGTAGTGCGCTTATGGTCCACATTTGCGTAACAGAACCTTCAACGGCGGCTTGCAGGGCTTTTGCCTTGTTGTGTCCGTTGCAAAGAATCAGCACCTCTTTTGCCGCCATTACTGTGCCCACGCCCACGGTAAGCGCGTGCGAAGGAACATCTTCAACTTTCCCGCCGAAGAAACGCGAGTTGGCTATGCGCGTGTCTGTTGTGAGGGTTTTTACGCGGGTAAGCGAATTTAGCGAAGAGCCTGGCTCGTTAAAGGCAATGTGTCCGTCAGGCCCTATTCCGCCGATAAACAAGTCTATGCCGCCGGCTTGTGCAATCATCTCTTCGTAGTGAGCGCATTCCGCCTCAAGATCTTCTGCGTTCCCGTTAAGAATGTGAATGTTCTCCTTGGGGCAGTCAATGTGGTTGAAAAGGTTTTTCGCCATAAAGGAGTGGTAGCTCTCGGGGTGGCT
>DKDC01000021.1:52006-54929 GCA_002451695.1 Prevotellaceae bacterium UBA6858
ATACTCGTCCATATTGAAAGTAAGCACATTCTTGAAACTTACTTTCCCTTCCTTGCAGGCCTTGACAAGGTTCTGGTACATTCCAATAGGCGACGAGCCGGTGGGAAGCCCCAAAACAAAAGGATGGTCGGCTGTGGGTGCTGCCGCGTTTATTTTGTTCACAACGTAGTCTGCCGCCCATTGCGACAACTTTTCGTAGTTCGGTTCAATGATAACTCTCATGATTATGTATTGCTTTTGAAATTCTGATATATTGCAAAATTACTCAATCTTTTCTTCTCTGCAAACGCCTTGTTCCGTATTTCACATTAAAGTTGGCGTTGTAGCTTGTTTCTGCTTTGGGGCAAAGTGGCATATTGCAATGAAAAAGTGCAGATATTACGCAAAAGTGTGCGCTTTGTATGCCGTATGTTTTGTTTTTGTGCCGGGTATGGCGATTTTTGTCTGCAAAAAATTTGGTTGTTCCAAAAAATATCTACCTTTGCACCGACAAATGTGAAACGCCAAGGCGGAAACGCCGAGGCAAATGTGTAACAAAACAAATAAAGAAACGATGAAAAAGTTTTTGTTTTCTTTGGCTGCGGCAGTGATAACGCTCACTGCAAGCGCACAGGTTTACGTAGGTGGTCAGGTTGGGCTTTGGCGCAACTGGGATGCAAACCACACGAACTTCTCGATTGTACCGGAGGTTGGCTACAACCTTAACGAGAACTGGGCAATCGGCACTTCGATTGGCTATCTTTACAACTACAACGATGGCGAGAAGATTAATGCGGTGGTTGTAGCTCCTTACGCTCGCTACACCTATGCAAAGTTTGATGCGGTAAGCCTTTTCCTTGACGGTGGTTTTGGTTTCCAGACTTACAAAGTATCTCCCAAGCATGGCAAGTCTGGCGATTCGCAGAATGGTTGGCAGATAGGTATCAAGCCGGGTGTGAAGGTTGACCTCACAAGCAAGCTCTCGTTTGTGGCTCACGTTGGTTTCTTCGGATATCAGGATTCGGATGACGATGTTAGCGCATGGGGCGAGGACGGCTTCGGCTTCAAGCTCGACGGCAGCAACCTCAACTTCGGTCTCTACTACAATTTCTAAACAGGGACGCAGGAAAAACGTAAGGCGTGGCGCGTTTTGTGCCGCGCCTTATTGCTTTTGGGGCATAATGTTTTGCTGCTCACAGATTATTCGTATATTTGCATTGACATAACAAGGACAGAAAAATGAAAAAGATTGTTTTGTGCATTATAGCGGGTATGCTGGGTTTTGCGGCGCAAGCCCAGAAGAAGTATGCCGAGATAAAGTTTGACACCACGACGTTTGATTTCGGCAAGTTCTATTCAGACGCCGGCAAGCAAAGCCACACCTTCACGTTTACAAACACGGGGAATATGCCGCTGATTATAAATCAGGCCATGACATCGTGCGGCTGCACAGTCTCAACCTACACCAAGGAACCTGTTGCCCCCGGCAAAACGGGTACGGTGAATGTAACCTACAACGGCCTTGGCAAATTCCCAGGCAAGTTCAAGAAGACAATAACCCTCCGCACAAACGCCAAGACAACCATGGTGCGCCTTTGCATAGAGGGTGATATGCAGGAGCGGCAATAAACCGTGCAACAAACACCACAAACAAACACGAATCGCAATATGAACAGCAACAACCATTTGGTGATTATGGCTGGCGGAGTGGGCAGCAGGTTTTGGCCCATGAGCAGCGAGGAGAAACCCAAGCAGTTTCTTGACGTGCTTGGCACCGGACGCTCGCTGATACAAATGACTTACGACCGTTTCAGAGGTATATGCCCGGACGAGAATGTATGGGTGGTAACGTCTGTGAACTATTTTGATCAGGTGCATGAGCAGCTCCCCGAAATCCCGGCGGGTAATATTCTGCTCGAGCCTTGCCGCCGGAATACAGCCCCTTGCATTGCGTATGTAAGTTGGAAGATAAAAAAATGCAACCCCCGCGCCAATATCGTTATAACGCCGAGCGACCATGTGGTCAAGGACGTAAAGCAATTCGCACAGGCTGTAAGTGAGTGTATGGAGTTCACTGCGGAAACCGACTCCATCGTAACCCTCGGGATACGCCCCACAGCCCCCGAGACAGGCTACGGATATATCGAGGCGGATTTGAGCTACGCCTCATCGCGCTCGCAGAACATTTTCAGGGTTGACTCATTCAAGGAAAAGCCCTCGCTCGATTTGGCGAAGCAGTATGTGGCGAAGAACAACTATTTTTGGAACGCCGGCATATTTATATGGAGTGTGCAGACGATAGTCAACGCTTTCCGCGTTTACCAGCCGTCAATGGCAAGGATGTTTGAGGAGATAACGCCCAAATTTGGCACGGCTGACGAAAAGGAAAGCATTGCGGAGGTTTACTCCAAGATAGAGTCGATAAGCGTTGACTATGCCATAATGGAGAAAGCAGAGGAGATTTTCGTTTATCAGGCGTCTTTTGATTGGAGCGACGTGGGAACGTGGGGCGCACTCAAAAACCAGATAGAAAACGATGTGCATGGCAATGCCGTGGTTGGGGATGTTGATTTGTACGAAACCAATAACTGCATAATACACTGTTCGCAGAACAAAAAGGTGGTTGTGCAAGGGCTTGACGGCTATATTGTGGCGGAAAAAGACGGCAAGCTGATGATATGCAAGTTGTCGGAAGAACAGCGTATTAAGCTCTTTCATAAATAAAGAAGTGTCTGTGCCGTTGTGTCGGCAGATAAGGCATAAGTAATATCACGGAGTTGCCGCAACAGCGGCAACTCCGTGTTTTTTATAATTGGGAGAACAAAACCGATGTAAGAGCATCAAATGGAAAGGTATTGAAAATCAGAAAAATAAGCGTATATGGGAGTGTTTTGAAAGGAGTTGTGTTTCTGTGTGTTGCAAGCGGCGAAAAAAAGGTCTGATG
>DKDC01000021.1:54972-82385 GCA_002451695.1 Prevotellaceae bacterium UBA6858
AGACATAATTTTTCCTACATCGGACATAGTTTTTCTCATGTCCTATGTGATTTTCGGGATATTGGAGGGAAGGTTGCCAATTTCGGTTTTGCGCCATTTGTAGGGGCGTATTGCATACGCCCTGTATGCCACCGCGTAAACTTCATTGCAAACCACCGCCGCAATATTGCAAAGCGGCGCAATTCTGGGCGTGTGCGATACGCCCTACGGCGGCTTAATTTTCTTGTTAATTGCTGTTTGCGCGTTTGCCGCGTGCATAGCATATCTCCTGTATGTCACTGTCTGAACCGCACCCTATACCGCACCTTAACATTGCGAAACAGGCACAAAGGCTGGGGGAATGATAACGTTTAAGCCGCAGCGTTTCACAACGCAGCGGCTTTTGTAGTTGGAATTATATAATCAAACTTTTTATAGCAACTTGATTTTTGGTATTAATGGTTCAAGGTGAGCAGTAAGATTGGTACTGTTTTGCAAATATCAGCAAAATTTTAATACCGACAAAGCAAAAGAGGAAAGTTTCTATAGGTTTTTTGTCATATATACACAGATAATTCATAAAAAGGCCTGTTTGGGGGCAAAATAAGGGAAAAATGCGTAATTTTACATCGTAAAAAAGAATACAATGGAAGAGAAAAAGACAGAAGAGCGCAGAAATTTGGATTTCATTGAGCAGATAGTTGAAAAGGATTTGGCGGAGGGCAAAAACGGCGGACGTTTGCAGACGCGTTTTCCGCCAGAGCCTAACGGCTATCTTCATATAGGCCATGCAAAGGCCATTTGCGAGGATTTTGGAGTGGCGGAAAAATTCGGCGGGGTGTGCAACCTGCGCCTTGACGACACTAACCCGCAAAAGGAGAACACCGATTATGTGGAGGGCATAAAGCACGACATACAATGGCTCGGCTTTAAGTGGGGCAATATATATTATGCTTCGGACTACTTTCAGAGGCTTTGGGATTTCGCGGTGCGCCTGATAAAAGAGGGCAAGGCATACGTTGACGAGCAGACGAGCGAGCAGATTGCCGCGCAGAAGGGCACTCCCACGCAAGCCGGCACAGACAGTCCGTATCGCAACCGTCCTGTAGAGGAAAGCCTCGACCTGTTCAACAAAATGAACAACGGCGAAGTTCCCGAAGGGTCGATGGTGCTGCGTGCCAAGATAGACATGGCAAACCCCAATATGCACTTCCGCGACCCGGTGATTTACCGCATAATAAACAAGCCCCACCATCGCACGGGCAACAAGTGGAAAGTGTATCCCATGTATGACTTTGCGCATGGGCAGAGCGACTATTTTGAAGGGGTAACCCATTCGATATGCACGCTTGAGTTTGTTCCCCACCGCCCGCTTTACGACTATTTCATAGACGAACTGAAGGAGGGTAAGGACTTGGATGACAACCGTCCGCGCCAGTATGAATTCAACCGCTTAAACCTCACATATACGGTGATGAGCAAACGCAAACTTCTCGCTTTGGTTGAAGAGGGGCTTGTCAGCGGTTGGGACGATCCGCGCATGCCGACAATTTGCGGGCTTCGCCGCCGTGGTTATTCCCCGGAGGCCATACGCAAGTTCATACGCATGATAGGCTATACGAAGTTTGACGCGCTCAACGATTATGCCATGCTCGAGGCTGCGGCACGCGAGGATCTCAACCAAAGGGCTACGAGAGTGAGTGCGGTGCTTAATCCTGTGAAGCTCGTAATCACCAACTATCCAGAGGGCAAGGAGGAGGAAATGGAGGCGGAGAATAACCCCGAAAATCCCCAGGCGGGAAAGCACGCCATTGTTTTTGGCAAAGAGCTGTGGATAGAGCGCGAGGATTTCATGGAGGACGCGCCCAAGAAGTTTTTCCGCATGACCCCCGGCAAGGAGGTGCGCCTCAAGAATGCCTACATTGTAAAATGCACAAGTTGCAAGAAAGATGAGGCCGGAAATGTTTCCGAAGTTTATTGCGAGTATGACCCCGAAACACGCAGCGGACTTCCCGGCGCGGACCGCAAGGTAAAGGGCACGCTGCATTGGATTGGCGTGAAGCACGCCATCAAGGCCGAGGTGAGGATTTACGACCACCTGTTCGCGGTGGAAGACCCGTCGTCTGACGAACGCGATTTTAGGGAATTGCTCAACCCGGAATCAAAGAAAGTTCTTGAAAACTGCTATGTGGAGTCTTTTGCTGCGGAAAGGCCGGTAGGGGAATATTTGCAGTTCCAACGCATAGGCTATTTCATGAAAGATTCTGACAGCAGCGAGGAAAAGCCGGTATATAACCGCACTGTCAGCCTGAAGGATAATTGGAGTAAGAAGAATAAATGACAAATCCTAACGGAAAAGCCACCGATGCACTGGTGCGCAAAAATGTCGATCGCTACGAAGCCATGCTGATGAGCGGGCGCAAGGAATATTTTGACGAGGACGATTTGCTTGATGTAGCCGATTATTACTATAACGACATGTCTCGCAAGGAGAGTGCCTTGCAATGCCTTGACTATGCCTTGTCGCTTCACCCCGGATGTATGATGGCAACGCTGATGAAGGCGGAGATAATCTTTTATGCGGGGAAGCGCGAAGAGGCGTGGGCTTTGGTCAATTCTGTGGGCGACAAGACCGATCAGGATGTGCTGTATTACAAAGGGCTGTTTTGTTTGGAGGAAGGTCGTCTTGGTGAGGCCGAAGAGTTTTACAGGAAAGCCTATTTTGCCCAAATGGGCGACGGCACAGATTTGTTTTGCCAAATAATCTCGGATTATCTGGAACACAACATTGTTGACGGGTTGGGCAAATGGTTCGCCATGCTTCCCGAAGCCCTGAGAAACGACAAGGGCGTGCTTGAGACAGAGGCGGACTACCTTCGGATTGCGGGGAAATACAAAGAGGCTATTGCCGTAGAGGAAAAACTGATAGACGCAGACCCTTACAACGCCGTTTATTGGAATGGCATTGCAAGGCTTTATTACATGGACGGCAACTTTTCCAAGGCGCATGAAAGCGTGATGTACGCACTCGACATAGAGCCGGAGAACACGGAGAGTTTGGAAATAGCGGCAAATATAGCCACACATTACGGCGAGTTTGACGTAGCGGCAGGCTACTACAGCAAATACATCTCCATAGACGACAAGAATGGGCTGATTTATTATAACTACGCGCAGGCTTTGGTTTATGCGGAGCGTTACGCCGAGGCTTTGGTGATGCTTGATTATGCTTTGAAATACGCTGATGAGCGTCAGTTTGACAAATCTGACGTTTACCTCATGTATTCCACCGTTTATTGGGCTTTGGGAGATACAAAGGATGCCCGGGCATATCTTGAAAAAACAGACAGAAAGAATATGACCGACGAGGCGTATTTGATGCGCAGGCTTTCGATAGACCTAAAGGAAAACAAGATTAGGACTATAAAGGCGGATGTCAGGGAAGTTACGGATTTGGTCGTAAAGCAGCAGAGCGATCCGTGGTCGTTGCTTTACCTGCTTGTCTCTCTGGGCAATTACGGTCTTGTGCAAAATGTCATAGACAGGATTGAAAACGAAAACCCCAAGTATGCAGCCGAATGCTGGCCGTTCAAGGCAATGGTTAAGTTTATGGAAAAGGACACGGCCGGCTTTCTTGAAAACCTGAAGGAGGCTGTGGCGAAAGCCCCGGAGGAGACAATGTCTTTGTTTTCGGGAATGTTTCCCGAAGGTCTTGACGTGAAAGACTATTACACCTACGCTTTAGGCAACAGCAGCATCTGATGACAAGGAACAAAGGGTGTATGAAAAAGGCAGACAGATATAAGTTTGTACTTGGCTATTTCGAGAAAAACATTCCGCCGGTGGAGACTGAATTGCACTACAGTTCGCCGTATGAGTTGCTGGTGGCGGTTATGCTTTCTGCACAATGTACCGACAAAAGAATAAATGCGGTTACGCCGGCTTTGTTCGCCGCTTACCCAACGGTGGAGTCTCTTGCTTCGGCTTCTGTGGAAGATGTTTTGCCTTACATTTCAAGTGTCTCTTACCCGAATTCGAAGGCAAAACATCTTGTGGAGATGGCACGGAAAGTGTGCAAAGACTTTCAGGGAGAGATACCGTCAGACTTTGACGGACTTACCAGTTTGCCCGGAGTGGGGAGAAAGACGGCAAATGTGGTTCTGGCAGTGGCTTTCGGCAAAAGCACCCTCGCAGTTGACACTCACGTTTACAGGGTGAGCCGCAGGTTGGGGCTTGTTCCCGAATCGTGCAACACTCCGCAAAAGGTGGAATATGAACTTATGAAGAACATTCCCGAAAGTCTTGTCCCGGCATCGCATTTCTGGATTTTGATGCATGGACGTTACGTATGCAAATCGCGCAAGCCCGAATGCGAAAACTGCGGCATTAAGGAGGCTTGCAAATATTATTCAGCCCATTCAAAATAAATTGCAATGCTTCGTCTGCTGTTACTGTTGCCAATATGCTTGCTGCCGCTTACTGCGTTTTCGCAAAGTGATACACTTACAGCCGTACTGAGCGAATACTTCAAGCATTATCAAGCTCCGAATTACTGCCCGACAGGTGTGTGCAAACTTACAGACTGTAGCGTTGACGAGGAAAATAAAACCATTGACATAAATACCAATGATGTTTTCGGCGCACAGCCTTTTACCGACAAGATTGTAAAATCCATATATGCCTCCATTTCGCGCAGCCTGCCCGAAAACTACAAAGGCTATAAGCTTAATGTGTATTCCGAAGGCAGGTCGTTGTCTGAGCTTATCCCTAATCCATACAGGGAAAAAACGGACAAAAGCCGGTTGTGGAATGCTTTGGACTACAAAGGCGAGCCTTGGGTTTTTAATGCCTCAAAGCCATACGTATTCAAATATGGCTTGCAAAACCGCCATTTGTCGGTATGGGCAAGTCATGGACGCTATTATTCCAACGCAGAAGACGCCTGGAAGTGGCAGAGGCCCTATCTTTTTTCCACCACGGAGGACTTGCTGACGCAAACATTTGTTGTGCCTTTCTTGATACCCATGCTTGAAAATTCGGGGGCAATAGTATTTTCTCCTCGTGAGCGCAGTTGGCAAAGCGAGGAAATAATAGTTGACAACGACGCTCCCACAGCCAACGGCTCGTATCTGGAAAAGCAGCAGGGAAGTCCGTGGCAGCAAAGTCCGCTTCCCGGTTTCGCAAACACAAAAACGGTGTATTTCGATGACGACAATCCGTTTTCGGCAGGTTCTGCACGTATGACGGCGGCGGCATCAAGCAAGGCAAAGGCTTCTTATGTGAAATGGATGCCGAAAATAAGGAAGTCGGGAATGTATGAGGTCTATGTGAGCTATCAAACATTGGATGGGGCTGTGGATGATGCAGAATACACGGTTTATCACGGAGGTGTTGCCACCCGTATGAAAGTAAACCAGCGCATGGGCGGAGGCACTTGGGTTTACTTGGGGAGATTTTTCTTCAGCGCGGGGGAAAATGACAAAAATTGCGTGGTTCTTTCGAATGTTTCGGGAAATCATGGTGTCGTTTCAGCCGATGCGGTGCGTTTTGGCGGGGGTATGGGAAATGTTTCCCGCAGTGAAGACGAGAACGGAGAACCTATGACGAGCCACTTGCCGAGGTTTCTTGAAGGGGCGCGTTATTCTGCGCAATGGTACGGTGTACCGTATAGCTATTACAGTTCATACGGCGGTGAGGACGATTATAAGGATGACATAAATGCCCGGTCGTATGCTACAAACTGGCTTTCCGGCGGGTCGGTTTATATGCAAAACGCAGATGGGCGCAAGGTGCCGATAGAGCTTTCGCTTGCGGTTCATAGTGATGCCGGTTACAAAAACAACGCTCTTGTGGGAACATTGGGCATTGCCACGACAAACGGCGTTGCCGGGGAAACCTCTTATCCTTCGGGGATAAGCAGGAAAACTTCGTTGGATTTTGCCTATATGCTTACGGACGGCGTGACAACCGAGTTGTCGCGTATTTATAAGACAAACTGGCCACGGCGTGAGTCTTACGACAAAAATTACAGCGAGAGCAGCCGTCCGGCTATGCCCTCTGCGATAATAGAAACTTTGTCGCACCAGAATTTCCGCGACATGATATATGCTCACGATCCTTGGTTCAAGTTTAATATGTCGCGCAGCATATACAAGGCCATATTGCGCTATATGGCTTTTGGGCATGGCGGCAAATATGTTGTGTCCCCCCTTGCCCCGGATAACTTTTCTGTGGAGTTTACCGGCAAAAGCGAGGTAACGCTCAAATGGAACGCGGTAAGGGACAGTTTGGAGCCTACGGCAGTGCCTACAGGCTATATAGTATATACCCGTGTAGGTAATGGGGATTTCGACAACGGGGAATTTGTCAGCAAGCCTGCTTTTGTGAAAAAACTGAATGCCGGGATTGTGTACAGCTTCCGTGTAACAGCCGTTAATAAGGGCGGGGAGAGTTTTCCGACAGAAACACTTTCGGCTTGCAGGGCGAAAACTCCAGCGCGTCCCCTGCTTGTCGTGAATTGCTTTGACAGGCTTTCCGGACCGGAGGTCATAGAAAAAGACGACAGCATTGGTTTTGACCTTTATAAGGACATTGGAGTGCCGTATATGCAGACGCCGGAATATTCGGGGGCGCAAAAACGTTTTGACCCGAACAGGGGAGGGGACGAGTCGGCAGGTGGACTAGGCTTCAGCGGTTACGAACTGGCAAGCACCATGATAGCGGGAAACACGTTTGATTATGCTTTCGTGCACGGCTCTGCTATCGCCCCAGGCTATTCTTTCGTGTCGTGCAGCCGCAAATCGGTGGAAAACGGAAGTGTAAATCTCTCGAAATATCCAATGGTGGATGTTATCTTAGGCTTGCAAAAGAGAACCAAATACAGCTTTAAGGACTACAAGACGCTTAACGGACAAATGCGCTCAAAGCTGGCTTCATATCTTTCGGGCGGAGGGTCTTTGCTTGTCAGCGGGGCATACGTGGGAAGCGATATGCCGTCTTCGCGGGAACGTTCATTCTTGGCGCAGACGCTGCATTGTGTCCATGGGGGAGCTTTGAGGGAGAAAACAAGTATAGCCGGTGCGGAAGAGAAATTCTCTATAGAGCAGGAATTTGGGCATGAAACTTACGCCGTGCAGTCTGTTGACCGCATAAAGCCGGCAAATGGTTCGCAAAGCATATTCAAGTATTCGGACGGCAGTTCGGCGGGGGTGCTGTATCAGGGGGCAAATTACCGTTGTGCCACGTTGGGCTTCCCTCTCGAAAGTATAAAAGACAAAAAGGTGCTGGCGAATATAATGCTGAAACTTGTAAAAACGCTCGCAAAGGATAATCAATAAACAAAATACCATGTATAAAATACAATTGAACTTGGCAGGAACACATTTCCTGAATATAACTGACGAACATTTGCAGACAATAAGGAAGTATGCGCTTTTCAGGGATTTGGTAGATTCGAACGGGTATGTTGATGAGCCGGTTCTTGAAAAGCTGAAACTGAATATGCGTTCCATAATCGGTTCTTCCACTGATGAAGTCAAGGATTTGCTTCATTTGGCGGCAGAAGTCATATACAACGACAGAATGAAGGCGTTCGGATTGCGGCAATTGATAATGCTTTACGTTACGTGGAGCAAGGAGCATTCCACGCAGGAGGAATAATGTCAGAAATAAAAAAAACTATGTCCGATGTAGTTTTTTCTACATCGGACATGGAAAAAATTATATCAGACCTTTTTCAGACACTTACAACGCGCAGAGTAACAAATCGTTACGGCAAATGTCTTTTATATGGTTATTGTTTTGTGCCCCAATGCGTTATATGTTTTTGCAATGTTTGCGGCTTGGTAAAAATCCATACAGTGGCATAATGTGGAAACAGGGTGTCTGGCATTGGGGGCTATGGCAGTTGCCAGTCGTTTCTGCCGATACGGCAAGCCGAATCATGCACTTATGGTGGAGGTCTGCCCCGAACTTGGATAACATAAATCGTCTTAATGGTAACGTTGACATAACTGCGTTATATCAAAGCGGGTGCTTTATTTATGGCGGTATTGCCGTGTATTAAGGCAGAAATTGCTATTTTTGCATAAATAAAGCCACAATGAAACAGAAGATAATAATATTGGATTTTGGGTCGCAAACCACGCAGCTGATAGGCCGCAGGGTTCGCGAGCTTGACACATTCTGCGAGATATTGCCGTATAACAAATTTCCCGAAGACGACGGGTCGGTCATTGGCGTAATATTGAGCGGTTCGCCTTTCAGCGTATATGATGACAAGGCGTTCAAGATAAACTTGGACAAAATTAAGGGGCGTTATCCTGTTTTGGGAATATGCTATGGCGCACAGTACATAGCATACACTCATGGAGGAAAGGTGGAGCCGGCCGGCACACGCGAATACGGCCGTGCCAACCTTACGACAATAGATTTCAACGACCCGCTTTTCAAGGATTTCGAGCCTAATTCGCAGGTGTGGATGAGCCATGGGGATTCCATTACGGCAATCCCCGAAGGATATAAGGCGATCGCCTCAACAGAGAAGGTGAAATATGCCGCCTTTGCTTCCGAAACAGAGAAAATATGGGGAGTGCAGTTCCACCCGGAGGTGTTCCATTCCGTGCAGGGAACTCAGCTCCTTAAAAATTTCGTGGTTGACATTTGCGGAGGCAGGCAGGACTGGAGCGCGGCTTCCTTTGTTGACACAACGGTCGCAGAACTCAAATCGCAGCTCGGGGATGACAAGGTGGTGCTCGGGCTGAGCGGCGGCGTGGACTCGTCCGTGGCTGCCGTATTGTTGAACAAGGCCATCGGGAAAAACCTTATCTGCATATTTGTGGATCACGGAATGCTCCGCAAAAACGAGTTTGAAAACGTGCTTGGGGAATACAAGAATTTGGGGCTTAACGTAATTGGTGTGGATGCCAGCGAAAAATTCTTCAACGAACTTGCTGGTGTTACTGAACCGGAGAAAAAACGCAAGATAATCGGCAAGGGCTTCATTGACGTGTTCGAGGCGGAGGCTAAAAAGATAAAGGATGTGCGCTGGCTTGCCCAAGGCACAATTTACCCCGACCGCATAGAAAGTCTGAACATAACCGGCAAGACAATAAAAAGCCATCATAATGTAGGAGGCTTGCCTGAAAAGATGAACCTGAAGCTTTGTGAGCCTTTGCAGTGGCTTTTCAAGGACGAGGTCAGAAGAGTGGGGCGCCAGCTTGATATGCCTGACAAACTCATTCTGCGCCATCCGTTCCCCGGGCCGGGACTTGCTGTGAGGATACTCGGAGACATCACACGCGAAAAAGTGCGCGTGTTGCAGGATGCTGACGACATATTCATACGCGGGCTTCACGATTGGAAGGTGAAAGACGAAAACGGAAAGGAAGATGAACTTTACAATCATGTATGGCAGGCGGGAGTTGTGCTGCTGCCCATAAAAAGTGTGGGAGTGATGGGGGACGAGCGCACATACGAACGTGCGGTGGCCCTGCGCGCCGTAACAAGTGTGGATGCCATGACCGCAGACTGGGCGCGGCTTCCTTATGATTTTATAGCCAAAGTGAGCAACGACATAATCCGCAATGTGAAAGGGGTTAACAGGGTGTGTTACGATGTGTCGTCCAAACCGCCTTCAACAATTGAGTGGGAATAAATGCGGACAATATAAGTTAAAAACGGAGTGGATGTCAGTCCTCTCCGTTTTTTGCATTTATGCCATGCGTGCGAGTGTTTGGATTAATTAGTATCTTTGCAGCCAAATGGAAAAGATCCTGATAAAAATCCTGCTTCTGTTTGGAATTGCCTGCTTTGCATTGCCATGCTTGGGTCAAAATGTTTTTGACGAAAGAGGCAACCGTATTGATGGGTATGAGCAGCAAAACACCTCTCATTTCGCAAGCGAAGAGGATTCTACAGAAACCAATGAAGACCTGCCAGTAGGAATGTTTGTCTGGAAAGTTGACGACATATTCGGAGACAGGATAAAAAGCGACATAGATACTATGTCGTACCAATTCCAGAACTCCAATTTTACGGATGGAATAACAGGGCAGTATAACACTTTGGGTAATATGGGATCGCCGCGCATATCGCGCCTTTATATGAAACGCCGGGTGATGAGTGATTTTATCTTCGCAGACCCGTTCGACTTCTTCCTGACAGACCCCAAGGACTTTTGTTTTACCAACACATTTTCCCCCATAACCAACGTAACATATCACGAATGCGGTACAAAAACCGACGGTGAAGACCGAATAAAGGCTCTATTTGCAGTGAATGCAGGAAAGAAAATGGGATTGGGATTTAAGTTGGACTACCTTTACGGCAGGGGATATTATGCCAACCAAAGTACATCGCAATTTAATGCTTCCATATACGGCTCTTATGTTGACGATAAATACGAGGCATATTTGCTTGCGGGGGCTAACCACCTGAAAAATGGGGAAAACGGCGGAATAGAGTCTGACGCTTATATAACAAACCCCGAAAGCCTTCCAAACAAGTACGGCTCAACTGATATTCCAACCGTTTTGAACAAGGCATGGACAAGAGTTTATACGAACAATGTGTTTTTCTCCCACCGTTACAACATCGGGTTCTACCGCACACTTGACAAGGATGGGAACATTGTGAAGAATGCAAACGACACAATACTGACAGACCCTGTTGCCTTGTCCCGCCTTGACTCTTTGCAAAGAGATTCGATAAGCAAACTGGCGGAGGAGCGGAAAACATATACGCGGGAATTTGTTCCTGTTACCAGTTTTAACCATATACTCAGAGTTGACGGCAACACCCACCGCTTTATTAACAACAATATCCGTGAAGGCTATTATCTTGACCAATATCTTGATGGGGATTCCGTTAACGACCGCACGCACTATATGAACGTTTCAAACACATTCTCTGTGCAGTTGAGGGAAGGTTTCAGCAAGTGGGCAAAGGCGGGGTTAAGTGCTTTCGCACGCCATGAGCTGATGCAATACAAGCTGCCGATGACGCTAACGTCAAACAAAACCTATACGGAAAACCGTCTGACTTTTGGCGGAAGGGTTTCCGGCACTCAAAGCAAGTATGCAAAATATGACGTTGTGGGAAGCGTATCCCAATCGGGCAGTGATTTTGGTATGTTTAATGTTGATGCAAAAACCAACTTCATGTTGCCTTTGAAAAAAGACACAATAAATCTTTCCTTCAGGGCAAAGGTGAGCAATAACCGCGCTTCTTTTTATTACCGGCACTATCATGGAAAATTCGCATGGTGGGACAATGATGATTTGAACCATGAACTGCGCACCCGCTTTGAAGGCGTGCTTTCGTATAACCGCACACGCACAAATTTGCGCGTGAGTTTTGAAAACGTCAAGAATTACACATATTTCGCGGTCAATCAGGTTAAATACACGGGAGGTAAAGACAGCACATTATATTCAAATGGGGTAACTGTAAGGCAGCATACCGAAAACATACAAGTCATGGAAGTGGCCCTTAACCAGAATTTCAAATTCGGGGTTTTCAATTGGGAGAATGAGTTGGTGTACTCAACAAGCAGCAATGAAGATGTGATCCCTGTCCCGGCATTCTCTGCGTATTCAAACCTGTACCTGCTTTTCAGGGTAGCGAAAGTGTTAAGCGTGCAATTTGGGGCGGATGTGAAATATTTCACGGAATATTACGCTCCTGCGTATTCCCCGATGATCGGGCAGTTCGCAACGCAGGACAAATCGAATAGGATTAAAGTGGGAAACTATCCTATTGTGGATGTTTACGCAAACTTCCATTTGAAGCACACACGCTTTTATCTTATGGCTTCGCACGTGAACAAAAGCAGCAATGGGGGAAAATATTTTCTGGCACCGCATTATCCATATAATCCGATGACGATAAAATTCGGTATATCATGGAATTTCTTTAATTAGTGTGTGTATTCATAAGAAAATTAAAATGAAGCATTCAGTAAAAAGAAATTAGTAATTTTGCAATCAATTTATATACGAACAATGGTATGAGTCTTAAGAAAACGTTCTTTTTGGTTGTATGCTGTTTTTTTGCAGCGTTAGATGCGAGTGCGCAAATCAGCAAAGAAACAATGAAAGTTCTTGACAACACTTCTGAAAACATTCGGAAGTGCGGAAACGTAAAAGCCACTTTCGTCGCGACCCAATTCAAACGCAAACAGGCGCAAGGCTCTACAAATGGGATGATTTGTATAAGCGGCAGCAAATTGTATATAGACGGTGGTGCAACAAAAATTTGGTATGACGGCAAAACACAGTGGTCCTATTCTTCTTCAACAAAAGAGGTGAATGTGTCCACCCCCTCTAAAAGCGAAGCCGCTAAGATAAACCCTTATTCTTTCATATACCTGTATAAGCAAGGTTATAACGCCAAAATGACGGAAACGACAGTACGCGGCAAAAGCTGCTATGACGTACATTTATATTCAAATATCAAGAGGAACATGAAGTTTGTTTACCTGACCATAGACAAGGTGACAATGCTGCCAATCTGCGTCAGGATGAGCCCTAACGGAAACGATTGGACGCGCATTTCCATATATGATGTTTATAAAAAGCAAAAATTCAGCGCATCCACATTTAAATTTTCCGCAAAGGACTTCCCCAATACGGAAATAATAGATTTAAGATAAAGAATATGGGCAACATAAAATGTCTGATAATTGGTTCTGGTCCGGCAGGATATACTGCAGCTGTTTACGCAGCACGTGCAGGTTTTAGTCCTGTGCTTGTTGAGGGTATGACAAGTGGCGGTCAGCTAACCCAGACTTCAACGGTTGAAAATTTCCCCGGTTTTCCGGACGGAATAGAGGGCTTTGATCTTATGGACAATATGCGCAAGCAGGCGGAGAAGTTTGGCACTAAGATAATCACAAGCTCTGTCGTTTATGTGGATTTTGACGTGCGTCCGTTAAAAACAGTCCTTGATGATAACACTGAATTGTATTCTGACACGGTGATAATAGCTACAGGGGCGACCGCAAAATATCTGGGTCTTGACGATGAAAAAAAATATTCTGGCAAAGGTGTAAGTGCCTGCGCAACCTGCGATGGCTTTTTCTTCCGCAAAAAGGTGGTTGCCGTAGTGGGCGGTGGCGATTCTGCGTGCGAAGAAGCGACATACTTGAGCAACCTTGCAAGCAAAGTTTACATGATTGTACGCAAACCTTTTTTGCGGGCATCAAAGATTATGCAGAAAGAAGTTGCAGAAAACGAAAAAATAGAAATACTTTACAACACCAATACAGAAGCTCTCTATGGTGAAAACAAAATAGAGGGCGTAAAGTTGGTGAGCAATCTGGGACAGGAAAACGAAAAACATTTTGAACTGCCCATTGATGGTTTCTTTTTAGCCATAGGGCATAAGCCAAATAGCGAAATTTTCAGCAAATGGGTGAAGCTCGATGAAAACGGTTATATAATAACAGAAGGCAACAGCACATCAACAGGATATGCAGGGGTTTTTGCAGCAGGGGATGTGGCTGACCCGAATTACCGGCAGGCAGTAACGGCCGCAGCATCGGGATGCCGTGCAGCGTTGGACGCTGAAAAATATTTGAAAACATTATAACGTGTATAAAATCATGAAATTAAAATTCTTAGTTGCGTCAGTCCTCGTGGCTTTTGGAACGGCGAATACCGCTTCGGCGCAAATTTCCAGTATCTTTTCTAAAATCAAATCTGCCATTTCAGAAACTTTGGGAACAAGCTCAAATAATATAGAAGGCACATGGGTGTATTCCGGGGCAGACGTTGAGTTCACCTCAGATAATATTCTTGCCCAAGCAGGAGGCAAGCTGACTTCTGCTAAAATAGAGAAGAGCATAAACAATGCCCTTAACAAGTATGGCATAGCTCCAAACAAATTGTCGCTTACTTTTGGAAAAGACAGCACGTACACTTGCGCGTATTCTTCGCGTACAACCCAAGGAACATATACTTTTACAGATGGTAAACTTTGCCTGAAGCCTTCACAATATTCTGGGAGGACAATAACCACAAATGCCACAGGGGGAAGTACGCTGAAACTGACTTGTGATGCAGACAAAGTTCTTTCCCTTGCGCAAATGATAAGCAGTAAGGTGGCAAGTCAGGGACAAAATTCAACACTTTCCATAATCTCGCAGTTGGCAAAGAACTATAAAGGTATGAAGGTTGGGCTTAAATTCAATAAGAAATAGGAAAAAAAGAGAGAACATAATAAATATTGAGTTGAAAAATAAGTTTATAACAATTTAATTCTGTATCTTTGAAAACCAACAATTGAAATATATTCCCAAGATGGAAACAAACAAAGTAAAAGCCGCAGAAGGCAAATTGGGTGTTATGGTGGTAGGTCTTGGTGCCGTATCCACTACATTCATCACAGGTGTGCTTATGGCACGCAAAGGCTTGGCAAAGCCTATCGGTTCTATGACGCAATACGATAAAATCCGTGTGGGTCGTGGAGAAAGCAAGCAATATAAGCACTATGGCGAAATAGTTCCGTTGGCTAATATGAACGATATTGTGTTCGGAACTTGGGATGCTTATCCCGACAATGCCTACGAAGCAGCTATCAATGCCGAAGTCTTAAAGGAAAAGGATATAAATCCCGTAAAGGACGAACTTGAGAAGATAATTCCGATGAAAGCCGCTTTCGACCACGATTACGCAAAGCGCATTGAGGGCGAAAACATAATGAAGGATGCCACACGCAAGGAAATGATTGAAAACCTGCGTAAAGATATCTGCGACTTTAAGAAAAAGAACGGATGCGAGCGCGTTGTGGTGATTTGGGCTGCATCCACGGAAATATACGTTCCTTACTATGCGCCAGTACACGACTCGCTTGCTGATTTGGAAAATGCTATAGAGGCGAATGACACGGAACACATAGCTCCGTCCATGTGTTATGCGTATGCCGCATTGAAGGAGGATGCGCCTTTTATTATGGGTGCACCCAATACAACGGTTGACATTCCGGCAATGTGGGAACTTGCGGAGCAGACAAAGGTGCCCATAGCGGGAAAAGACTTCAAAACAGGGCAGACTCTCATGAAGTCGGGCGTGGCTCCGATTTTCGGAACGAGGTGTCTGGGTCTTGCAGGTTGGTTCTCGACAAACATACTCGGAAACCGAGACGGTCTTGTGCTTGATGAGCCTGCGAATTTCCGCACAAAAGAGGTTAGCAAGTTGTCCACACTTGAGTCGATACTTGACGGAGACAAGCAGCCCGATCTTTACAAGGACTATTATCATAAGGTAAGGATAAACTATTATCCGCCTCGCAATGACAACAAGGAAGGTTGGGACAATATCGACATTTTCGGCTGGATGGGATATCCCATGCAGATAAAGATAAACTTCCTTTGCCGCGATTCCATTCTTGCAGCCCCATTGCTGCTTGACCTTGTGCTGCTTTCCGATTTGGCTCACCGCAGCGGAAGATACGGAATACAAAGATTCCTCAGCTTCTTCCTCAAGAGTCCGATGCACGACTTTACAAAAGACGAAGTTCCCGTAAACAATCTTTTCCAGCAATATACAATGCTGAAAAATGCCATTCGCGAAATGGGAGGCTACGAGGCAGACGAGGAAATCGACTGACGCGACTGTTTGTAAAAACAAAACATACAGCAATATCATGAAAGCTTCATAGTCTTATTGATATAAGACTGTGAAGCTTTTTCAAAACATAATAAATAAGGACAATAATCATCAAGAAAATGCGTAAAGCAATACTATTTACCTTGCTGGCGGTTTTTGCTTTTGTCTGTGAAGCAAGGGCGCAGAAAGTAAGCGGCGTTGTGGTTGACGCACAGTCAGGGCAAGGTTTGCCATACGTAAACGTGTTTTACGAAGGGAAAGGTGTCGGGGCTATGTCAGACATAAACGGTAATTTCACCGTACCGTATCATAAAGGCTGGACGCAGCTCTCCTTTTCATCCGTGGGTTTCCAAAAGAAGATTGTAACCATTTCCGGACCGATAAACGGTCTTACCGTAAAACTCGACATGGACGCACTGGTAATAAAGGGCGTGAATGTGAAGGGGAAGCGAAAGAAGTACAACAGGAAAGACAATCCGGCTGTGGAGCTTATGCGCAAGGTAATTGCTGCCAAAAAGGGGTATGATTTACGTAAAAGCCATGATTATTTCAGCTATCAGAAATATGTAAAGCGCACTCTTGCGTTCAACGACTTCACAGAAAAGTCTCTCAATGACGAGCATTTCAAAAAGATGCCTTTCCTGAAGAACCGCGTGGAAACTTCTCCCGAAACGGGTAAGCTCATACTGCCTATATCCGTTGACGAAGTTTTTGCAAAACGCATATACAAGAAAGACGGCAACGTTGACAAGACTATAACCGAAGCAAAAAAAAACACAGGCATAAACGAGTTTTTCACAACGGGCGACATTCTTACGACAATGCTCGAAGATGTGTTTTCTGATATAGACATATATAAAAACAACATACACGTTCTTCAAAAGGAGTTTGTAAGCCCTCTCTCTGCCACGCAGGGAATCTCTTTTTACCGCTATTTCATCGCAGACACCGTGGAAGTTGGGGGGCAAAGATGCTACGAAGTAACGTTCACGCCCAACAATCCGCAGGATTCGGGTTTCAACGGCAGTCTTTACATACTTGCCGACGGTTCATATCTCGTTAAAAAAGCCGTTCTGAACATACCCAAGAACAATGATGTGAACTTTGTAAACGATATGCTCGTTACGCAGGACTTTGACAAGCTTCCTACGGGAGAGCATGTGCTTGTGGACGACAACATGATTGTCCAGATAAACGTGGTGGGCTATGTAACCAAAATACACGTAAAAAGAAACACTCACTACAGCGATTTCTCCTTTACGCCCATACCCGACAAGCAGTTCAAGTTTTCAGGCAACGAAAAAACTCTTGCCGACGCCACAACCAAGGACAAGGAATTTTGGGAATCCGTGCGCCCAGTGCCGCTCACCGAGAAAGAAAGCACAATGGACGATTTCCTAAAAGACATGATGAATACAAAAGGCTTCAAGCCCGTCCTTTTTGTCGCCAAGGCGTTTATTGAGAATTTTGTGGAAACTTCAGCAAATCCCGAAAAACCGTCCAAGTTTGATTTCGGCCCTGTAAATACCATTATTTCCAACAATTTTGTTGACGGCTACCGTGTAAGGCTAAGCGGGCAGACCACAGCAAACCTTAACCCTCACATTTTTGCCAAGGGCTATGTGGCATACGGTTTCAAGGACAAGAAAGTCAAGGGCATGGGCGAGCTTACATATTCGTTTAACCGCAAGGACTATCTTCCGAGGGAGTTTCCTGTGAACAATCTGACTTTTACATATAAGTATGACGATGCTTCGCCGTCGGACAAGTTCATGCCCACAGATAAGGACAATGTGTTCACCGCGTTCAAATGGACAAAAGTGAACCACATGAACTATTTGCGCAAATACCGTCTGCTATACGAGCGCGAATGGGGCAACGGACTTAAGCTCACCTCCGAAATAAAGCACGAAGACACCGAACCCACGGCGGCTTTGTTCTACCAACCGCTTGACGGCAACGGTTCGCCTTCGCAAGACCGGAGCCTGTACAAACGCAACATCAAGAACACCGAGATTATGCTTGGGCTTCATTTCCAACCGGGGGCAACGTATATCAACACCAAGCAGAGGCGAATGACAACAAACCATGACACACCCGTATTCGAACTTCAGCATACCATGGGCATAAAGAACTTCTTTGGCGGAGACTACCGGCACAACCTCACGGAAGCCGAAATATACAAGCGTTTCCAGCTTTCGGCTTGGGGAAGAATTGATACGTATCTCAAAGGAGGCGTGGAGTGGAGCAAAGTGCCGTTCCCGCTGCTCATAATGCCTGCGGCAAATCTTTCGTACATAAAGGAAAGGGAAACCTTCTCGCTCATTGACAACATGGAGTTCCTGAACGACAGATATGTGTCGTTGATGACAAGCTGGGACTTGAACGGCGTGATATTCAACAGAATCCCATTATTGCGCAAACTGAAATGGCGCGAATACATAGGGGTTAATATGCTTTGGGGCGCTTTGTCGGACAAAAACAACCCGTTCCTTGAAAAAAATGCCAGCGACAGCCGGCTGTTCTATTTCCCGGGAGAATTTAACAGCGACGGCAAATTTGAATACCAAAGTCATCTGATGGACAAGAACAGGCCATACGTTGAATGGGTTGCGGGAATCCACAACATTTTCAAGATAGTGCATGTTGAATATGTCAGGCGGGTGAATTATTTCCGCCCCGACACCAAGAAATGGGGCATACGTTTCATGATACGAATGACATTCTGAAAACAAGGTCTGATGTAGGGTGATTACATCAGATCTTTTGGAACGGCATCAAATATGTAAGCAGCGGATAAATAGTTCCTCTGAGGCTGGATAAGGTTTGTGTGGTTTGCGGATGCTGTTCTGGGTGTCTCGCAATAGGGCATAATCATGCGCCCGTGAATTGCGCGAAAAACTATATCTGAAAAAAGAAAAACTATGTCCTATGTAGTTTGAATTATATCTGATATAATTTTTCTTACGTCAGACATAATTTCGGCACTTTCTAACATACTAAAAAACAAATCGTTATGCGTGTGGTTTTTATATAGATTTCCTTTTGAAACTCAATGCGTTATGATAGTTTGGATGTATTTGTGGTTTTGTGGTGAATTAGGTGGGGGGTAATATGCGGACAGAGTGCCTGGTGGTATGGCTTACCGCAATAGAAAATAAAGTCATCACTATCAAGGATTGCATACTTTCAATGCTTAAATATTATGGTTCTCTTGTTAAAATAAATCCAACTGTTTTCTATAAACGGAATCTAATGTGTTTCCATCATTATCTTTCCCAACTTTCCAGCCGTTATTACAGCAGCCGGTACAGAAATCTGCGGCAGTGCTGGGACTCGAAAAGGTTTTATCCGATTTCAATACCCATATCCCGTTTTCCTTGGCGGGTGTAGTCTTGAAGCATCTTTTTTCGCTTTTCTTTCCATTTGAAAGAAGGGGTCATTGCTGGGGATATGATGCTTCCTTTCAAAACGGAAAATCCATTGGAGCTATAAAAACCTTTTGCATTGCATCCTCTGCCTTTTATGTGAAACAAACGCTCGCTTTTGGCTTGTGAGATTTCGAAGATATTACAGCCAATGAATGATGCCAGAAACTTTACATCTTTGAAAAATTCATCCATAGAGTCTTGTTGATACTCCGGAAGATTTGGCGCTTTAGGGATTTGTTTATTATCGCTTAAAACAAAAGCGTTTGCTTTCTTTGCTTCAGCTATCGCTTTATACTCTAAGTATTGTACATCTACTTTAGTCATGTCGGCATCTTTCGATACGAATATGAGAGCTTTTTGCCAAAACGCTTTTTTGCTGTCGTGGTCTTTTACACGGTCCCTGAAGTTTTCGGTCTCACCGATATATGCCTGCGGTTTGGTTGATTCGTCTTCCCCCGGCAATATATAAAACGCAGGTTTTTGCAACTTCTCTTGTGTGTTTAGATAAGAGAGGTTAGAACGTGGCACGACAAACATTTGGCAAATCTTGTTGCTAATGAATGCGTATTGAGTTCCTTTTGGATCTCCGTCAATTAAATATGTTGTTACAGTCTTGCCCATTGTTGTTTAACCTCTGTGATATTGATGAATATGTGCTAATCATTGGTAATCATCCCTTACTTTCCGACGCAGAATGTTTATTTCCCCACGCAGAATGATATTTTATGTGATAATTTATTGATATACAACTATATTTTGTTGTGGGCGGATTGTTGGAGGGACAAACTGGGGACAAAATTTTGCGTGCCAAAAGAGAGGAAAACAATAAGACTCATAGAAATAAGAGACGTTGAAAGTTAAGAGACATTTTTTTTGTCCCTCGTTTTTCTTTCGCTTGTCCCCGGTTTGTCCCTTGTGTTGGAAGTTTGGTTTTGCAACATTTCTAAAATGTCCAAGTCTATGATAAAAGCAGGTTTAGTTTGGTTTTTGTATATCTAATCAAGTTCTAAACTAAACCTCTTATCGAGTGAGTCGTTCACAAAAGCCTGTTGTGCCTTTTTCTTTTGGCAGGCAAAAGAGGCTGCTGCTTTTTGTTTATATGTACTTATTCAATTCAGAAACCAACAGGTGAACCGTTGTGGAAGATTCCTCTAAAGCCGGATTGCCTTGTGACATTTCCGCTAATACGCTTTCAGCGTTTCTAATGGCCTGAGTTTGCATCCCAACAAGTCTGTTGTACGTTATGGCACCAAATCCTTCGTTTTTAGAATATGGTATTCCTGTCAGTTTGGTAAGCATTCCGGCATAATTGTTTCTGTGTAGCGTACCTTTATAAAGATTGAAGTGCAGAAGAAACCAATACTCGAATGCCTGATTACTATATGCGACTTTGAATCCGTTCTTATGGGCAAGGATGATGGCTTGGTTAAAATCCTTGGCAGGAAAATCATCTTTGTCAAACACTACCCAGCATTGGTCGTAAAGACGTTTTTTTCTTTTGGTCAGTCTCCTTTATGCTGATGGCTTTGTTTACCAGGCTGATTGTATTCATAGCCTGTCCTGCAGCCTTGACTGTTGCCGTGGTCACACGGAATGCCTTGAAATAATCCGGTTCTGTACGTACTCCTTCGCAAACAATCAGGAATGATTGCTTGACATTTCTTATTCCCTGACGACGGATAAGGTCACTTTTTCGGTGGTCTTTTTTATTTCGCTGTCCCATAATTACTTCTGATTTTTAAAGACATTCTCCATATCTCCAATTATAGGAGTAGCACCATACCTGCCTTGCAGGTAATCTTTCTCAAAAGGCGAGGTTCTACGGACTTTGTATTCTGCCAATGAATAAGCTTCAGTCGCTCCAAAATTATCTTTTTGCGTGAACCAGATCTGATCTCGGCGAAATAAATCCGCACTGAGCAAAAAGGTATCGTGCGTTGTGAAAAGCAACTGCGCTCCTTTTGGATTTGTTTCGGAAGAATTGAATAAAGTGACAATCTTTCTGATTAACAGCGGGTGTAGTTTGGAATCTAACTCGTCAATCACGATGCGTTTTCCGTTATCCAACGCGTCAATGATGGGATATGCCAAAGAAAAATATTTTATGGTACCTTCGGACTCATTGCCGTTGAAGGAAAAAGCCACGTTATTGATTTCTTTTCCGTTATCATCATATTGACGGTAGTTGCTTACGATACGATTGTCAATTTTGGTAATGCTTTCAATGCCCAAATCTGCGTATTTTGCAAAAGCTGTAATGCGATTACGGAGGACTTCATCATCCAGATGTTTGATGGCTTGCTGCCATAGCTTTTCATCTTCGCTACAAAAGAGTACCTGCATATCGTTCAGCCATTGCAGGATGGCAACGGCTTTAGGGTCATTGAACTGGGCAGCAGTTGACAATAACAGAGCATTGTCCCTCACCATCTTTTTATTTACCAATTCTTGCAGTAAAGAGCTTTTGGAGTGGACTGCCGTACTTTTGTTTTCACGGTAGAATATCTCAACTTCTTTGGCTCTTTTCCTATTGGCCCGTTGATATAACCACTCTGTGCAAACAGCCGTATCCGTTACTTCAAAGCCATAACGGTAGATCGTGTCTCCATTTGTAAATGTAGCCTCCATAGTCGTAGGCTCTCCGGCTGTGGTGGAATTCAGACGGAAATTTTCCACTCCAATGTGTTCTCCGGCTTGACTGTCCTTGAAGGAGTCCGCGATAAAGCGTTTGTAGAAGCTAATGGCTTTTAGTAAATTGGATTTTCCAGAAGCATTGGCTCCGTATATCACAGCACTTCGTAAAAGGGATATCCCAGTATCTGACAGAGGAATAGTATCGTTGGGTTCAGAGAGATTTTCTCTGAGTGTTGAAGCTACAAATGATAATTTCAATTCATCTTTTATGGACAGGTAGTTGCTGACACAAAATTCAAGAAACATATAGCAAACTTTGATTTATGTAAGATTTCTGCAAATATACAGCTTTTCTTAGATAAAACGGTGAGAAAAGTTGAATTGTTGGCTATGTTTACTCCTTCTAACGAAATTCACTTTGACCTTCCCTGAGAATGGTTGGCACTTTAGAGGTTGTTTAACTGATATACTTTACAGCATCTCTGAACCGGTTTACATCAACTGTTCTTCTTTTGGCAGAGGCACCTTTCATAGTTCAGTGAAAAGAATTATGCTGGATTATTTGTCTATGGGCGGGAAAATTGTTACATTTGACATATCATTCTATGTGATAGCTGAGTTTATTGCAGATAATGCATAATATATTATGGAATACAGTTTTGATATATTCGACAAGAATCCCGAGCGTCTGGCGGCGATACTGGCGGAGAACTGCCGGAAGCGCAGGTTAGACAGGGGGCTGAGCAGACGCAGCCTCTCTGAAATGACGGGCATCCCGGAGCCTACGCTCGAACGTTTTGAGACCAAAGGGAAGATTTCCCTTGAATCATTCCTTAAATTGGTTGTCGAGTTCGGCTGGTTTGACGAGATGAGCGCAATCATGAGTAAAAGCAAGTTCACCACAGGTGAGGAGCTTGAAACCATAAACAAGAACCAAGGAAGACAGAAAGGACGATGAAGGAGATTCTGAAAATCAAAGTCTCATTGGACGAGCGCACTGTCGGCACTTTGCAGATGACACCTGAAAGAGACCGTTGTGTGTTCGAGTACGATAAGGAGTGGCTTGCAACCGGATTCTCGATCTCCCCATGGGAACTGCCTCTCCAGACCGGCCTTATATACTCAAAGGAAAACAGCTTCGGTGGCGGATTTGCCACATTCGAGGACAGTATGCCGGATGGCTATGGCCTTTACCTGCTCGACAGGATGCTCCGTCGTGAAGGAAGTTCGTTGGGCGAGTTGTCTCCTCTTCAAAGATTGTCATTGGTAGGCGGTTCCGGGATGGGAGCACTCTGCTATAAGCCAGAAGCGTCCAAAGGACATATCGCCGCCATCACGGACAGCGACTTTGACGAACTCCAGCGCAAGGCTCTTGATGTACTCTCTGAAAAAAGTGATGCCGATGCGTCTTTCCTGTACTACAACAGCCGCAATTCGGGAGGAGCGAGGCCCAAGGCTGTGTACAAGGCTGCTGACGGCTCGGACTGGATTGTGAAGTTCAGGCATGTCTACGACCCATCAGACATCGGTCGGATTGAATTCCAATACATGAGAACGGCGCAGAAATGTGGAATTGACATCCCGGAAATCCGCCTTTTCGATGATCGCTACTTTTCAATCAAAAGGTTCGACATAAAGGAAGGCCGGCGCATACACACGCTCACGGCGGCAGCCCTTCTGCGGTCTGATTTCCGCACTCAAAGCATAGACTACATAAATCTTCTTGCCCTGACCGGTTATCTTACCCAAGACCCGATACAGGTGGAACAGATATTCCGCAGGATGGTATTCAATGTGGTATGTGCCAACAAGGACGATCACTCCAAGAACTTCAGTTTCCTCTGCGAAGACGGCAAATGGTCACTTGCCCCCGCATACGACATCACTTACTCCCCGGATGGCACCAGAGGCGAACATGCGACATCGGTCAAATATTCGGGCAATCCAAGCCTTGAAGACATCATTTCCGCCGGCACAGGCATCCGCATAAGCCGGAAACGCTGCATTGAAATCATTGAAGAAATCGAATCCGTCTGCAAAGCGGAACTTGATGTTGATAAGATAGTCAACCTGAAATGATGGCATACTTCCTTACAAGTCCAGCTCGACTCGCATTCTGACCTTATCTTCTTCTTTTGGTCAGCCCCTTTCTATTCTTGTGAAGTCCGTCTTTTTTACGGGCTTCCTCTTCTCCTGTCATATCCATAGGCGTGCTGCACCGGCTTTCGGCCTGCCTGATAAGAATTGTGTCGCAAAGGTACCTGTCATGCCGTTCTTGTCTGCAAGGTCATAGTCTTACGATTCTTTGCCAAAATCTCCACCGCTGTGGGGCAGCAGTTGTATTTTGCCCTAAACCTTGCATACAGAGCCATGACACCTTTTGAGGCGACATAATTCAATCAAGCCCGAAAGTAGAAAAGGCTACATGAGGGAAAAGTAAAACTTAAATAACTGCGATTATGGCAAATTATGCGACTAACATCTTCTACGCAAGTACGGAGAACGAGAAAGACCTTGATAAGGTGGAGAAATTTTTGGATGACACCTTTGGCGACTGTTACTTAGACAGAGGTGAAGATTACATAGAGGGGGAGTTTTCCTCGAAGTGGGATTATCCTGAAAAGGAGATAAACGTGATGATTTCTCTTTTGGAGGACAAAGACATAATCTACATCCGAGTGCTGACACACGAACTATGTAACGAGTATGTAAATTTCCAAGTGTTCTCAAACGGAGAATGGTCATACAGATAACCCTAAAAATCAATCGGACTATGTTTTACAAGGAAGAACAGGCAACAGATATTATCGGGTGTCTTTGCACTTTACTGAACCCCTATGGTGGATATACGGATGGCGAAGTGGTTGGCGATTACGGCTATGAGATAGTGGTAAGGTTCACCAACTGCAAGGAGGTGGTAGAATACCGTGATGAAGTGCTAATCTATGACTAATGGAGGATTGCTTTATGATGACACCAATAGCAACAAGGTTTGTGGATTGGGATATTCCCGAACTTTCAACCCTGCGAGACTGCAAGGTCTATAAATTGAGAGAGCAACTCAATGAGGGTACGCCAATGAGCCGACAGCAGAAGAATTGGCTGACGAGCAGCGTGAACAGCAATGTTTATTTCAAAAGGTCTGTTCCGCTTATGGGCTATCGTTTTGACTTCTCGGATATACTGAAACGCTTTTTTGTCAAGCAATATGGGCATATTGCCGAATACTATGCTGTGGACAAGACCGCTTTACGGACATTCCTTTGCGGTCGGATTGATGAAATGATTGAGATAACAGATTAAAAGAAAGATTATGCTGTACGATTACAGAAAAGAAAGCAAAATGCCTATGCTTCTGACATTGGCGAATGGCAAGACCATTGAGGGCGAATTTATTGATTTGCGGATTGCCACCGAAACCTTGCCCAAGGGTAAACTGTGGTATCACATCCGACATACGGACGATGATTGGAGTGAACCAGCCTCTCTGAAAAACGGCTGTGTAGTGGTCAATTTCTGTGGCACACTCATTTGTGACCCTATCATTGATTTCCCTTGTGGCGAGGAACTGGAGATAAAAGAATGGTCATACCTGAACTGAACGACATCTGGCAAAATGGCAATGTGGGGCAATGCTCCACATTGCTGTGTCCACGCCATTTGGAAATACATATTCCAATGGCATCAACTTTTATAATTGGGGCTTGCAAGGCAAGCCGTTCTTCCTCTTATATATTCATCTTTGACTGTCAAGTCTCCTTTTGTATATATGGCATTTCATATTTCGCAATGGCAACCGGGCTGCTTTGTTCAACGAGCACCGGACTTCTTGCCATTGTATTCTTTGCCTTGATTTCTCCGGTTCTGTCGGTAATGTAGAAGCGGCTATTCTGATGCTGGTTTCCGCGATCGTCGTGTGCCATTCTGTTCTCCGGCTATCCCTTCCATAGCAAAGTACCTTGGGTTGTGCAGCGTCATAACGGATTCAGTATTACGGCATCCACGTTGAGAGGACATACTGGATTCCTCGCTTCATCACTCTGCTCCTTTTGGATTTACAGCCGAAATGTGCCTGGAACTTTATGTCTGCGGGCGGATGCAGTCCTGTGTCCGCGAACCTCGCTCACTTGTTTATTCATCAATCCATATCGTTACAGCTTTTGGTCGAGTTGTTCCTCATTTTTCCGTTGCAAAGTTAGTATGCAGCCGGGGACGGCTTGAAAGCCTTGGCCAATGGCGTAGCCTCACAAATCTTCCTTTATCGGGCCGGAGGTTTTGACGGCTTACGCTGACAAAAATAAAGAGTATTTGATTGCTAACCTTGTCGCAACCCAGTAACTGCACTCACTTATATAGGCAGCGTAAAAATAATTTAATCAACAACTTAAAGCATTGTAACATGAAACAGATTGAGAACAATTTCGCAGTATCAGGATTCGTAGGTAAGGACGCAGAAATCCGTCAGTTCGCAAACGCAAGCGTGGCGCGCTTCTCATTGGCAGTAAGCCGTCAGGAGAAGAGCGGCGAGGAAACGAAACGTGTGTCCGCTTTCATTAACGTGGAAGCCTGGCGCAACAACGCCAACACCGATTCGCTTGCCCAAATCACCAAGGGTGCCCTGCTCACAGTGGAGGGCTACTTCAAACCCGAAGAATGGATTGACAAGGATGGCGTGAAACACAGCCTCATCGTCATGGTCGCAAACAAGTTCTACCAGACACCCGACAAGGAGGAAACTCCTGAAGATCCGGAAAAGAAAGCGAAAAAAGGCAAGAAATAACTCCTGCCTCGTTCCGACAAACAAAGCGGCTTCGGTCGCTTTTGTTTTTGCTCGTATGTTTACCTGTTATACATCTATGGGTTGCCCATTATAAGTTTTCACCCATCCCGTAAACGGCTTCTTCTACTTTTCTTCGAGAGACTTGCTTGGCTGCGCAATGTTGCACGTTGCTCCTCTTTCGCAAGACACTCTGCCGAAATCGCCCGATACAAAAAGATTTGCCAACCGCTCCAAGACTTTGTTCTCTCCCGGTAGGCAAAACATTTTGTTGTTTATCGGGCTTACAGAAGAAACTCGTTTACTGCCCGCCCTTTGACTGGGTTGATATTTTCGACAATAGGGAGAATTAAATACTGACTTTTATGTCCCTCGCTATGCCAGGAACGACTGGCATAGGCTGCATTTTGTTGGTTGAATCTTACCTGTCCCGTTGGAAGTCGCTTTTGCTCCAGCCTCCGAATATCACTTTCAAGATTTTGATGAACACCCACAATCCCAATACTGTAATGATTACTTCTCCCATATCATTGATTTATTTCTTGTTACAACTTGTAAAGATACGAAAAAAAATCGCAACATAAACGAATGCATAATGTTAGATATCAGTACGATATATGGTTATTTTAGTTTCTTCCAATATGGTTCTAGCTTGGTTTGCAGGAAACCTATGACTTCAGGAAAAGTCAGTTCTTGTTGAAGTTTAAGTTTCTTGGCAAACGAGTTCCATCGTGTGTTTAAGTCCGTATTGTTAGCAAAATCATGACTGAATACAATATGATTGTCCGTATAGGCAGTCTGGCGATTTTCAAAAGTGGCGTTAATGGCCTCGCTTAAAATCTCACTGTCATATTTTCCTCCGTGTAAAATAGTGTATAGGTCGTAAAAATCTTTCATCCTGCTGTTGGCTTCCGCTCTTACAATCACAGTTTGGAACTTTTCGGCGATTACGGTTTCTAATGAATATGCCAAAATGTTAGTTGC
>DKDC01000019.1:0-19881 GCA_002451695.1 Prevotellaceae bacterium UBA6858
CTCGGAGGAAATGAAGTTGGGATACATCCTTTCCCACCCGCGCGGCAGTGTGCAGCCGTGGAATATCACAAAGATGCCGAAATCGTTGGCATCGGCAAGGATGTCCTCGTAAAGTTTCATGACCTCCTGTTTGTCGCAGCCGAAATAGTCAACCTTTATTCCCGCAACGCCAATGTCCTTGAGCCACTTCATTTCGCGACGGCGGATATACCCTTTGTCCATAAGGTTTCGCGGCCCTTCGTGAGTGTCGTTTATATGTCCGTTCGAGCTGTACCACAAAATCAGGCGCACGCCTTTTGAAATTGCATACTGGCTCAGCTCCGCCATCCGCCTGCGCCCTATTTTCTCATCGCGCTCCCAATTTGCGTCTATAAGGTTGTATTCGTAGCCCATAGTCGCCGCCATGTCGGTGAACAGTTTCTGATCCTCCACATTTATGGACGGGTCCTGCCAGTTAATCCAGCTCCACACATAACGTCCGGGCTTGTAGGTTTGCGAAGCCTCGTAAAGCGGTTTTACGACATCATACGGAATTGTGGTCTCCACAATTGGCTTCAGCGACGAGCCTACGGTTATCGTGCGCCAAGGGGTTGAGCCCGGAAGCGGGAAACCGCACACCGCCGAACCGAGACCGCTACCCTGCCCCGGCAGGGGGAACGTGACAGTATAGCCTTCGCCGGAAACGTATTCAGAAAGCGAGCAGCCGGCATAGTCGCTGTCGGTCCCTGTCTCGCCAAGCAGCATCCAACCGTCATCGCCCACGCGGAAAAGGGCGGGAAATGCGTACCCCTCGCCGTATTGCGACTTTACGTTGAGCGGGGCATCGAGCGAAAACTTCTCCTCATATGCCGGCGTGGCCCTGCACCAGCCTGTTTCTGCTGGGCTGAGCGGGGATATGAACGCCGTGGAACGGGCGGGAATGTTGAATGACGTTGCTTCGCGGTCAATGCGTATGCTGTACCAAGTGCCGGTTATATAGAAAGAATAGCGGAAAGCCACATCGTTGTCCGACACGTTGAACGTTACAGTCATCAACTGGTTTTGGGCGTTTGCGAAGTCAATGCGCATTCGGTTTGCCACATAATGCACTTCGGAACACTTGATGCGAGTCAGCTTATAGCTCTCGTCTATTTTTGATGCCTGTGCCCCCGTGAGCTTCAGTCCTTGGGTGAAATCGCCCACATTCGAAACCACGCCAAGGCGTGAAGTATCAAGAAACCTCTTTCCGTTGTACAAAAGGCTGTAGCTGGCTTTTCCGCCGTTGTCGTTCACCTCCACAACGAGTTTGCCGTTGGGAGAGGCAACCTTTACGCTTTCCGCGTGCAAGGTGCAGAAAAATGCACCGGCAAGCAAGGTTGAAAATATAGCAGTCTTTTTCATCATAATTGTATTTCCGTTGAAAATATTGTTGTTTACCGCAGCAGCAAGCCGCCGTTGGGCTGGATAACGACCTTTGCCTCGCCCTTGGCGTTGACTTTCAGCTTTTGCATCTGCCCCTGCGGAAGTGCGCCGCCCTTGGCGGGGCGGTCGTTGTAACAAGTTACCTGCTTGCCGGCAAACATGGGCAGGCTGAGCGTGAGTTTCAGTTCCCTTTCCTCCGCATTCAGCCCTGCAACGTACCACTTGCCGCCGCTGCGGCGCGCCACTATGAAATACTTTCCCGGATAACCGTCAACAAAGCGCGTCTCGTCCCACGCAGTGGGGATTTCCTTCAGCAAGTCGAGTTCAAACTGCGGAAGCTCGTCAAGGTTGTTGGGCATCATGCCTATGCACTGCACCTCGGTCTGCGTGAAGATTGCGGCGGCGATTTCGAGAATGTCAGACGTGTGGCGGCGGTGGCGGCTCTTGTTGTCCCGCGACATGAACTTGTTCATCAGCGTTCCGCCGTAGTCCATCGCCCCGACGGCGTTGCGCGTGAATGCGAACGTGGCGAGTTCCTGCGCCTCGCTCTTTGCGCTCCCCTCGTTGAAATACACGTTCTCGGAAGCCCGCACGGCCTCGGAGGAAATGAAGTTGGGGTACATTCTTTCCCAGCCGCGCGGCAGTGTGCAGCCGTGGAATATCACAAAGATGCCGAAATCGTTGGCATCGGCAAGGATGTCCTCGTAAAGCTGCATGGTTTCCTGCTTGTCGCCGCCAAAGAAATCAACCTTGATGCCGGCGATGCCGGTTTCCTTGAGCCACTTCATTTCCTTGCGGCGTTGCAGCACCGTGTTCATCAAATTTCGCGGAGTTTGCGGCGCATCGTTCCAGAAACCGTTTGAATTATACCACAAAATGAGGCGCACGCCTTTCGAAGCGGCATACTTGCTGAGCTCAGCCATTCGCTTGCGCCCTACGTTCTTTTCCACATCCCAGTTTGCGTCAATCAGACTGTATTCATAGCCCATCTTTGCCGCCATGTCGATAAACGCCTTTTGGTCGTCATAGTTCACCGACTCGTCCTGCCAAATTATCCAGCTCCACACATAACGCCCCGGAGCGTAGTTCTGCGATGCGGAATATTTTGGATTAACCAAGTCAAAGGGAACAGTGGTCTCCACAATAGGTTTTAGCGAAGAGCCTACAGTAATGGTTCTCCACGGAGTGGAAGCCGGGAGCGGCAAGCCGCAGCCGTCGGAACCCAAGCCGGCATTCTGCCCATGCGATGGGAAAGCCACTGTATAGCCTTCGCCCGACTTGTATTCAGAAAGGGCGCAACCGGCATATCCGCCGTCAGTCCCGGTTTCGCTGATGAGCATCCAGCCGTCATTGCCCACACGGAACAAAGCGGGGAAAGTATAGCCGCAGCCGTATTGCGACTTGGCATTGAGCGGAGCATCCAAGGAATACACCTCCTCGTAAGCGGGGTGTGTCCTGCACCACGCCGAACAAGGATCGCTTTGCGGAGCAATGAAAGCGGTTGAAGCGGAGGGAACATTAAAAGATGTTGCTTCGGAATCTATGCGCATAGCATTCCAACCGCCGAAAGCGGGGAAGGAATAGCGGAAAGCCACATCGTTGTCCGACACATTGAATGTTACCGTCATTGTATGCCCTTTGACATTCTTCATGTCCACCTTCAACTGGTTGGCAACATAATGTACATTAGCCGTCTTAGAACGGCTCAAAGCGTACTTCTCATCTATTTTTGCCGTTGTAGAACCTGCTATCGAAAGGTTTCCGGCAAAATCGCCCGCATCGGCAACAACACCAAGGCGCGAAGGATTGAGGAAGACCTTGCCATCGTAGTTGACTGCATAGGAAGCCCTGCCTCCGTTGTCGGTTATGCTCACGACAAGCTTACCGTTTGGCGAGGACACACTTACATCCTTTGCGGAGACCGCAATGCAAGAGGCGGCTGCAAGCGCAGCCATGAGAATCTTAGTTTTCATATAATATTTGGTCATTTGTTTTCACGCTGTTTAGAACGGATAGCCTATCGCGAAATTAAGCGAAAGTCCGTCTGTGAACTTTTCAATATTATAGTAGCCGCTCTTTGATGTTTCATACGGAGCGTGGAGAGCCACACCGAGGTCAAGGCGCAAAACAAGAAATTCCATGTCATATCTAAGCCCCGCACCTGTGCCAAGAGCGATTGATTTCAGGAAATCAGAACCATTCAACCTTCCTTGCGGGCGTTTTTCGTCCTTGCGCATAAGCCATATATTGCCCGCATCAAGAAATGCCGCCCCATAGAGAGAGCCGAACAGCTTGAAACGCAATTCGGCGTTAGCCTCCAATTTTATGTCGCCAGTCTGGTCGATATATGAGTATTTCGACTCAGGGGAATGGAAACGTCCCGGGCCGATGGAGCGTACCGTAAACGCCCGGATTGAGTTTGCGCCGCCCGAGCTGAACTGTTCGCTGTAGGGAGCCACCGTACTGTTGCCGTAGGAGTATATCACGCCGGCAAAAAGTCTCGTGGCGAACTTGAACGTCGGGTTTATTGTAAACGTCTTGTGCAGTTCGGTTGTGAGCTTCACAAACTGGGCGAAAGGATTGCCCATTAAGCTTTTGTTTTCCTCGTTGAACTTCTTGCCGCTCAAAGCAAAAATCCCGGAGATAAGGTTTCCCGACTCTTTTATCGTGGTCTGCCACCAGATAGGATTAACGGCGCGGCGTGTGGAACTGTAAGTGAAGCTGTAGCTTATGGCAGGAACGAACTGGTTTCGCATACTGACGAAAAGCGCGGGGTTGGCGTTCATCACGGAATCGAAACGCTCCGACTTATGGAATATCCTGTTGTAGTCGAGAGAGAATATGGAAAGCGCATGGGTAACATGGCGCGACGGACGCCAGTTGTATGTCATGTCAAGTCCCCACTTGGTCATGTTGAAATAGCCCGAACGGTTCATCCAGTCGCCGCTAAGCGTGAATTTCGTTGAGGCGGGAAAAAACATCTTGCTGTTGTCTATCCACGGCATAAAGAGCGTAGGGAACTCAACGCCTATAGAACTTCCCAATTCGTAGGAATTAAGCAGTTCGTTGCGATCGTGGCGGCGTGTGCCTGTTTCCCATTCATACGAACCGTATATCCTGAAGCTTAATCTCTCGCCGGCACGGAAAGCGTTGCGTTTGGCAATCTCGAACGATGCGCCTGGCCCCACTTGGTCGTTGCTCTTGGCTGTTACGTTCATGTTGAACTCCGATTCGTATGGCTTGTCGAGTTTGGCGAATAGGTAAACGTCAAGGGTGTCGCTCATGCCTGTTGTGTCGCGTGGGAAATAGTTCATGTCAATAGAGCTGAACACTTGCAGACTGCTGAGCTTGGAAGTTGTAAAGCTCTGTTCCAAATAGCTGTACGGTCTTCCGCGCAAGGAAAACACGTTTTGCTTCCAAAGGCTTGAATGAAGGGGGATGCGCCGCCCAGGATAGTAAAATTCAAAATCGCCGCGTGTTACGTGCTTCACAGTTGTGTCGCCGGGAGTTGCGTTGATATATACTATCTTCTTTCCGTAATACCATTTCCTCTTTGCATTGGCAGGAATGTCCTTGGCAGGCTGCACACGCAACTGCACCTTGCCGGGAACAGCAAAAGTGTCGGCAGAAAACACCGTGTAGTCAGGGTTGAAATAATAATAGCCGTTGTTGCGTAAAAGGTTGCGCAATCTGGTTTTCTCCTCGCCTATTTTCGCCGCGCAGAACTGGTCGCCTTTGTGAAGCAGACGCTTCGGCCACTCCTTCTTGCTGCGTATCAGCGAATCTATTTCGGGCGGATAGTTAATGTAGGCTATCGAATCGAAACGGAACACATCGCGCGGAGTTACGAAATATTTCACCTTTGCCTTGCGGTTGTTTGCGTATGGAAGTATCTCATAGTCCACATCCCCATGAAAATACCCATAGTTGTGGAGCGTGTTTGTAGCCACTCGGGCGCGGAGTTCGGGATTGACCATAGAAATGTATTTTGGCTTCTGCGAAAAATTCTTGAAAATCCATTTGCCGATAAATGTCTTTGAATTTACAAAGCCGTTGTAGAACCAAAGTCCCATCGGAAGCGGATGCCTCAAAGACGAACTGCCGAAAAGCGAGGCGTTTGGCGGATAGGCAAGCACGCCGTCAACTTCCACGCTGGCGTTTTCCCACGCCTCTGCGTCGGCGGCGCGTTTCTGCTTGTCGGCAATGCGGCGTTCTTTTTCGCTCAAAGTGTCTGCCCCACCGGCAAGTTCAAGCAAATCCTTCACCCCTGCATTCTTGGAGTTAAGCAGGTTGTCAACCGTGCGGGCGGCATCGGCTATCGATTTTATTATCCCTGCCGAATCGTTTTCCGGCTTCGAGGAACGTTTTATGCCCTTGTAGTCTATTGACTTTATGCCTGTATAAAGTTGTTCGTCCTCAGGAATGTTGGAGGTGGTGGAGCATGACGACATTAACATTGCCGCCACGGCAAGACATGGCGCGAATATAGGCACTTTTAGTCTGATTGCGTCCTTTCCGCCACGGCTTATGTTTTTGCGCCATTCGGCAAGCCTCCTATATATATAATGTATGCGTATCATTTATTGTTGCCATTATTGTTCTGACTGCCGCCTTCTTCGCGCTTTATCTCCGCGTTGGCCTTTGTCGTTTTAGCCTTTTTACGTTTTTTACCTTGAGGTCTGGGCGAACTGCCGTCGTTCTTTTTCCAAAAGGTGAATATCTCCCCGAACTTCTCAACCTTCCGCCTCAACACCAAGCCCGCGCCAGCTTCCGTAAGACTTCCTTCGAGCGGATCTTGTGAGTTGTGGTCATAAAACAGCCTCACGTAACGCTTCGCGCTGTTGTCGATGCGGTATTCAAGGGATATGTTGTCGATGAAACTGCTTGCATCGTTGCGGGCGTCTTCGCCGGTTGACACGTGTCCGCCTATAACCACATTCACCCTGTTGCCCCAGAATTTCTTGGCAAACCGGAACGAATAGTCGGTGTTCGACTCGCCCGTTGCCGAAGTTCCGTCTTCAACGCTCACGCTCAAATCTACAGATTTCAGTGCCTTGCCTGCTATCTGCTGAACTTGGTTTTGCAGGAAAGCATTGAGCGCGTTGCTTGTCTTCAATCCGTTGGAGGCATTGCTTTCCTCAAGATACAACCCTGTGGCGAGCATTGATATGGCGAGCTTGTTTTTCTGTTCCGCCGACATTGAGGCGAGCTGGTTTTGTATCGTCTGGTCATCGGGGGCTTCTATTGTGAACTCCAATCCCATTCTGTTGAGCGGCTGGGTGAGCTTCAGTCCCACATCGAAGTTTACGGAGCGCGGCTTGTCGTTGTCGTTCACCGAAGCCTTAACCCTTTCTTTCGCGGCAATGTTGAGTGTTGGGTTCATCGGCTCACCGGTAAACTCTATATAGCTGCCCTCTGTAAGATAAAAAGTCCTAAGCGGTATCACGGGCAAAGCGTATTTCATCTCGCCGCTGTTCATCGTATAGCGTCCTGTGAGGAACATTTCGCCCGTGGGCGTATATTTTAGCGTGAGGTTTCCGCCGCCCTCCACGTCAATATAACTTTGCTTGTCATCGTTTATGTCGCAATGCAAATGGGCTGCGTCATTAATATTGACCGCCAGCATCATGGTGAGTCCCGCTGCCTCTTCCCTCTTGGCTTGAGTTGCGGCTGTGTCGCTGAAATCCACGAAAGTCACAAGCGAGTTCAAGTCGTTTTCGGCTGACAGCGGGCTGTCTTTAAGCACATACGACACATCGGTCTTGGGAAGCACGTTAAGGTTTCCGTAAACAAAGAGGTTTGACAGCGTTCCCTGCACTGTTACATTGATGTCGGAATAAACCGTGCCGTAAACCTCCGACTTTGCCGTTTGCTTGGAGTTGATTAGTTTGAAGTTCTGCGCCTTGACCCTCATATTCATGTTTACATTGTCAAAGTTGCTGAAATCCAAGTCTCCGTCAACCACAAGCGGATTGTTGTTGGTCGAGTAAAAATTCAGGGTGTCAAGTTGGAGCACGCTGTTGCTGACAATTGCCGAATCGTTTTGGATTCTCAGATTTATGCCATATATGTCGGAATAAACCCTTACGGAGTCGAGCAAAACCTTTCCGTTGAGCATGGGTTTTGAGGTTGTCCCCGTCAAATCAAGGTCGCCGCCGAGATACCCGCCAAGCCCGAGCGTCTCTCCCGTGAAGCCATTGAGCATCTCGGTGGGGAATTTCTCAAGTTGCAGACACGCATTCAGGGAATCGGCCTTTCCGTAATATGTTCCGTCAAGATTTGCCACCTCTTCGCCGCCACGCGTAACAGATGTGTTTATGTAATGCGCCTCCTTTTTGAGCATCGGAAAGTAAGTGCCGGCAAGTCCGATGTCGCCGAGAGGCGCACCCTCATATCCCATGTCCTTAACGCCAAGGTCGTAGGCGGCGGCGATTTTCTCGTTCTCCTTTGTTACGTGCAGGTCGCCCGAAAGAAAACCCGAAATCAAAGGCGCAAAAGGTATGGAAGCTGTAAGTTCACGCAGGTTCACCTTGTTTACGCTCACCGTTATGTCGCTAACAGAATCTGTGCGGTCGCCATACACTTTCAAGCCTGTGCCGTCGTCTGCCAGCAGGTCGATGTCCGACTGTATGGTTTGGTCATCAAAAAGTGTAAGATAATTGTCCCTGTTCAATTTGAACCTTCGGTATGCTATTACCGGGTTTTCCGGATATAGGTGGAAAGTGGTGCCGCTGTCGGTAAGCAAGGCCCGCATCCCGAGGTTCATGCCCTCAACGCCTTTCCTGTCCTTGTAAACCACTTCCACGCCAGCTCCGTCGTTCAGCAAATAGCCGTCAAGACTGGCGGTGAATATGTAGGGATTGCGCTTGGTGGCATTATGAACAAGGCTCTTGAAACGCAGCCCGGTTGTGTCCTGGTAAAGCGATATGTTCATCGTGTCGAGCAGGATAGAGCCGGTGTTCAGACTGTGAACATATCCCGTGCCGTCTATTCCGTTGCGCGGGTCGCTTTGCAAGTGCAGGAACAGTTGGTTGAACGAATAGCCGCCATGGTATTTCAGGAAATTGCTGAGCGGATTGTCATTTCCAGCGTCAACCATAAGGCTTACTGCCGGCAACTGCCTGCGCAAAGCCTCCTGATCAAGGCGTTTTTGTTTTATCTGCCTGTTGAGCGCGGCGATGAACTTTCCCGCCTGTGCCGATATGTGGTCTATGTTGTTGCGGCTGTGAACCGTGAGGTGCAGGTCGCCCGCCGAAACCTTGGCGTAAAGGGAATCGCGGTGGTTGTCAAGTTTCACGAGCAGGTCTTTGGCGCGGAAACTCCTTCCGCTGTCAACATGAAACATAATGCTGTCAACCCTTGCGTCTATGCCGTAAACGCCCATGTTGCTGCTGGCGTAGAATGTGGCTTCAGAGTGGGTGGAAAGTTTCATGGGCTTTTCGCCTCCCGAAAGTTTCTGTATGTCGAGTGCCGAGAGCCTTGCATTCAGCTTGCCCTTCACGAATGTCTTTGTGAATTGCGCGTCGATATCCCCTTTTCCATGCAAAATGGCATTGTCGGCCACAAACGAAACTTTCCCTGCCCCGCCGCGCAGCAAAGCCGTGATTTTTGTGTTGCTAAGGTCATAGCCGCCAATGCCGAACTTCGCAAAATCCGCCTTTGCCGACATTTTCATGCTTTTCCCGAATGGGTCGAAACCGCTCCCGGTTGCCGATATTTGGGATGTGAGGCTGTGAAGCCCGCTACCCTCCAATATCTTTCCAAGAGGCACGCCCACCGTGGAAAGTTTTGCCGAATAGGAATTGCGGCGCGTGTCAAACCAACCGTTTACGCTCGCCCTGCCCTGACCGAGCATAAGTCTTGAGTTGGTTTCGTAGCGGTCGCCGCTGAATTCCAATGTTCCATAGGCCGACACCCCATGGGGAATGTTTATTCCGCTCTTGGAGTCAAGCCCCAAAGCCTTTTTCAGATAATCTATGTTTTGCGTCTTGAGCGAATACTTCAGGTTTCCGCTGCGGCTGTCAGCCGTGATGTTTTTCAACCGTCCGTCAAGGCGCAACTGCATCATTCCCACAACAGCCACCTTGCCGTTTTCCACGCGCAGGTTCCCCTTTTCCCCGCTTAGGATGGCGGATATGCCTATCGGCTTTACCGGCAGAAACTTCTCCACGTCCGCGCCAAGCCCTCCGGGAACAGCCGAAATAATGTCCCGGCGGTCAACCTCACCGTCTATTCTCATTTTTACAGCCCCTTGTCCGCCGGATTTCAATGCGTTGAACGCAAACACGCCCGTGGCGTCAATGGTGGAATAATCCGTTTTCAGTTTGAAACCGCCAAGCTCCAACTTTGAAGAGTCCACATACAGCGTGCCGCTCATGCCGTTGAGCGAAAGTCCGCTCTTTTCCTTTGCCGAAAGCCCCGACAAACGCGCCCTTACCGCGCCGGAGCGGTATCTCAAGCTGTCTATGTCGGCATTGAAACCTGTTACCGCTATGTGGTTTGGGTCGAACTTCTTTACGTAAGCCTCATACGGAATGTCGTATGTGGCGGCGGTGTTGCGTATTCCGATATGCCCTACTTCGTAAAGATTTTCGGCAAGGTCGAAATAGCCATTTTTCACCGAAAGCGAACCAACGGACGCGCCAACACGCATGGAATCCCCAGGGAAACGCAAACTGACCGCCGTGTTTGCTATGCCGAAGCGGTCCAGTCTGATTTTCCAGACAGTCGGCTTCTTTGGCGTGGTGTCCTCCTTGGCTGTATCGCTCAGCAAAACCGTTACGTTTGCGTTCGCAAGCCTTCCGCCGTCAATGTTCACCAGCGAGTTTGCAAGGTCAATGCCATGACTGCGTATTTTCAGTTCGCCCACACGCCCCTTTATCTGCGTGTCGCTTATAAAGTCCACCGTGTTTATCTTGCTGTCGTATATCTCCAGCCCCTCCACATCAATGCGGCTCTTGAAAAGCGGCAGCAATGCCACGTTCACCCTCAGACTGCGGGCGTCAACAACGGTGTCGCCCTTTTGGCTCGCAAAAGTGTTGATAAGGGCGAGGTCGAGCGGAAAGGCAAGGCGCACCCTCCCAACACGGAGTTTCATCCCCGTTTTTTCGGAAGCGTAGGCGGCCACCTTGTGAACCGCAAAATTCTGTACAGGCGGTATATAGAGCGCAATGGCGAGCAAAAGGAACAGCACCACCACCGAACCAATCGCCGCCAAAACAACGCGGATTATTCTTTTAACCATTAGGCTATAGCATATTTGGGTGTAAAGTTACGAAAAAAAACACACCCAGTCCCACGCCACGCGCCGCAGCAAGCACCCACCACAAACATTTCCGCCCAAACAAACAGTGCAAACACTGCCCGCAATCCCACAAAATGAACTTTCAAGTGAACTTTTGGCGAACTTTCATTAAACTTTCCAACAACGGAACCAATTATTTGCGAAACCGATATATGTCGGTTAACACCCTTGAAGAACAGACTGCAAAACAAGCACCGCGAATGAACCGTACAAGTACCGAACAACCTACCGTACAAGTAACCGAACAAGTTCGCGCCTTGTTATCAGCATTGCCACGCGGACAGTTGTCGTTAAAAGCATTGATGGAGAAAACAGGCCTGAAACACCGTCCTACATTTTTGGAAAACTACATAACTCCTGCTTTGGGAGCCAGTTTACTCAAGGTGGCATATCCCGACAAACCTAATCACCCGAGGCAAAAATACCTGCTTACAGCAAAAGGACTGGCACTGTATAACGAAATCATGAAAATGCAATAGCCTTGATTAATTGCTTTCATGAAGCAAGAAATATAACCCACGAATGTCAAAAATCGGGAACTTTTATTCCACAACGTCTTACACTTATTCATAACGGGCGCATTCTTGCGTTTGGCTCGAATTTTCCGCATAAAAGGATTTTGAAAAACTGATTTCGCCATTTTTTCAAAACGCCTGATTTTCAACGAATTGCATTCAAATCAAATCTTTTTGTAACGGTTTGTTTTTCAGTTCGTTGCAAATGGGCAAAAAAAGGTCTGATGTAGTTTGAATTATATAAGACATAATTTTTACTGCATAGGACGTAGTTTTTCCTATGTCCGATGTAGTTTTCGGGGTGGTGGGGAAAGAGAAAAAGATTTTGGTTTTGCGGAAATTGTAGGGGCGTATGGCATACGCCCTGTATAGCCCCACTTAAACCGCATGGCAAACCGCTCCCAACAAATTGCATAATTAGCATAATTCAGGGCGTATGCAATACGCCCCTACAGAGGTGCAAATCTTTGTTTAATTGCGTTTTGTAATCACAAACCTCAATCTATATTTGCGCACGGCGCAATCACTCAAAGTTTCCACCAGGGCTTTTTCTTGGGCTTTATGGAGTTGTACTCCCCTGTCAGTATGTCGTCAAAGGTCTTTCCCCCGGTTATCATCTCATACATCGTCCCCCAATCGGGCAGTCCGCCGATGTTTCGGTCGTCAATGTAAAAGTCAGCCTTTATCTTGCGCGAATAATCGGGCGATTCGGGTGTTTCCTCGGGGTAGTTCTTGTTTGCGGCGAAGAACTCCACCCCCCTTTCCTCGCACCATTCCACCGCAGCGTCAAGGTATTTCCCCTCCCTTACGCTGTTGAGCACCAGAATGTGCCCGTCTGCGATGAGCTTTTTCAATGTCAGTGTGGCAAAGGGAATTTCCCTGCCTATTTCGGGGTAACGGTGCTCCACTATTGTTCCGTCAAAATCTATCGCTATCTTCATTATTGTTTCCTGTAAGTCTTTTTGCCGTTTATAATATACACTCCCTTGGGCATATTGCCTGTACCGGGCATTCTTACGCCGCTTATATTGAAAATTTTGTCCTGCACTGTTTTCCTCACAATGCTTTTTACCGCCACTGTTCCATTCTCTGTAAGGCGCAAGCCCCTTGTCCCCTCTGCAAGGGGGAACATGAAGCCGCAGCGGAAGGGGGCGAGAAAACTTCCCTCCGCTGCGAGCGAAAATGTGCGGCCGTCGTTTGAAAGGAACATATACGCGGCGTCCGAAACCGGCGGTTCGAACCTTGAAAACGTGCCGTTAAGCCCGCCGGCTTTCCATTCGGGAAAAAGCGATGACACTTCCGCGCCCTCCTCCGCCCTGAACGTTACCGAGACATTGCCGTAACCGCCCCGTGCAAGACGCATTATGTAGGGCGTGAGGGCGTTCACCGCGCCGCTCTTTTCAAGTATCACATAGTTGTTTTCTATCTTTGTTGGAATGAAAACCTCCGTCTCCTCTGAAACTTCCGATACCGCAAACGGCAGGATTATTGTGTTCCAGCCATCCTTCGGGAACACACGTGTGTAAACAAGTGAGTCCTTTCCAGCAGTGAATGGGTGGAGCGCAAAAAACGGCATGCCGTCATGCAAAACCATCTTCCTTGCCAAATGCGCCCCGGTTTCGCCCACCGCCACAACGTTGCGCCATTGCCTTGGCGCACACTCCGCGTCCTCACTGCGCATATAAACAATGCAGTTTGTTGTGTCGGCATATTTGAAGTCCGAGAGCCTGTATGGCAGGACGGCTTTCGTTAAGTCAACGCTCGTAGTGGCGGAGTCCAGGGCCAGCGACACCAAGTGGGAATTGAAACGTCCCTCGTAAACTTTCCCGCCGTTGCCGGCAGTTTTCACAGTTCCCGGCGAGGACAACGGATAGGTGTGCGCCGCGATGCAGTTGCCGCCGTCAATACGCCCCTTGCCCGCAAAGCAGAAATCCATGTCCGTCTTGCCGCTTTTGGTGTATCCGCGAAAGGCCAAGCACAGTTCTTTTCCGTTGGCGGTTGTACATATCCCGCCATCGCTTTCCGTGAACACCGCAGCCGAAGCCCTGTCGGCGAATTTCACCATATTCACTTTTCCGTCATCGCCTCCGACTGCAAGAAACTTGCCTTGCGCGTCCGCAAACAGCAGGAAGCCGCCGGGGTCTTCGGCATCAATCTTTTTCCATTTCATGTAGCCGGCAGTCATAACCAGACTGCTGTCGCGAAGGAACATCCCCTCCGTGTCGGCATACTTAAGGCATCCTTCGCTGTTTTTAAGCGCCGCAGCCGCATACGTGGCGTTCCCCCTTTCGGAGATTATGGCAAAAACAGTATCCGTCTGCGCATAAAGCCGCTGCAAGCCCGGCATTGACAATATGGCAAGCAAGAAACATATTATGCGTAACACTTTCGTCATTGTGTGCAAAGTTACAAATTGGTGCGGACAGAAAACAGGCAGTTACCACCCTGCGGCTTTCCACCCTGCATCCTCATACCATTCCGTAAGGGCGAAACATTCGTTCAAGTCGCCGAAAATGCACGCCCCGGCGTTGCGCCGGTAAACAAGCTGGGGGACAAAAGCCGAAATTGCGCAATAATGCAGCAGGTCAACGTTCAGATACTTGCTGTTGCCGAGGTTGTCCTCCTCAACATAAAACTTCTCCGTGGCATTGTGGTACACAAGGCATTTGTCAAGAGCCTTGCGCCATTCCGCATACTGCTCCTGGGGAAGAATCTTGTTCATCACGCACGCGAAATCATAGAAATGAGGGCGGTAAAAATACTTCTTGGCATAAAGCGCGTATTGCGTAACCCCGTCCATCGCGCTCCAATTGTAAACGGTGTCGTTTTCGGAAGTAATTTCGTAAGCCGGCAGCCGCGAGATGTAATTCCGCGTAACGGCGGCGAGGTTCCCGAGTTCCGAAGTCCTGACGCATGAAACAACCATGCCGAAGTCGCTGTAAACATTGCTTATTGGCAGGGACACTATATAGTTGTAATAAGACGCTGCAACCTGCGAAACATCCTCCTTGAACAGTCCGTCGCGCACAAGGGTCGTATAGTTCGCCCCTATTGCCGGGGTTGAAATGGGCGAGGCTATAATGTAGTCCGTTACATTCCGCAAGGCGTAGTCAACCTCTATGCACTGCATCATGCAGGAGTCGAAGAAAATGAATTTCGGGTGCATCCCGCTCTCGCCTATAGCCTGCGCCATGTCGGCAATGTCCATTGTGGAGCCGTAGAAATTGTTCCTGTTCAGGTCGTATTCCATATTGCCGCCCTCGCCAACGTCAAGCCCGAAACTTCTTTGCTTTATCTGCGAATAATCCTTGCTCCACGAGGGAACCCAGCCGTCGCTGTGAGACCACATAACCAGTCCGTAGCTTTCGGACGGATATGTTTCCTTGACCCATTCAAGCAAGTCTTTCAACACTCCCGCGCTGCTCGAATTTACATCCGAGGCATAGCGGCGTACAATCTGCGGCTCTTTGCAACCCTTGTAAAAACGGTAAACGCGCGGCTTTCCGGCATCGTCAACATAGAGCAGCAGCTGGTCGCGAACGTTCATAAACTGGCAGCCGGCCATTATCTCCGCAGAATCCCCCTTGTTGTAATGGTTGTAGCCAAGAGAGTTTTGCGCGTTGACATACATGACCACTGTGCGCCGTATTGCGGTCGTTTCAGGGTCTTTCTTGCTTCCGCCGTTATCGTCCTTTCCGCACGAGACAACAGCCATGAGCAGAATTGCTGCGAGAAATATCTTAAAAACGTCCTTATGCATCGTATTCATCATTGTTTTTTCGTCCCAGACGTTTCGGGCTGGAAAATCACCGTCTTATAACCAAACGACAGGAACATGGATTCGAACTGCCGGTGTATGTTGTCGGTGGCAATGTTCATCTGCGTGGAGGTGAGATTTCGGCGGAGCATCGCCTTGCGTGCCTTTTCGTACAAAGCCTCGCTTGCACTCTCGTTCCACGACCCTTTCTCGTAAAAAGTGCGCGTCTTAGCCTCGTTGATAAAGCCGGGATTGAGCAGCCTTACTTTGGGCAGACGCAAAAAAGCTGTGTCCCCTTTGGCGGTGAACCAGTTCTTTTTTGCCCCGGAAAGGTCAATGCCCACAATCAGTGTGCCACGGTAAATCTTTATCAGGTTCTTGTCGCCGAAGAAATGCTTTTCGGTTGTGTCAACCATTTCCTCGCACGAAATGTGCAAGGCCTCCCATTGGCCGATAGCCTTTATCTGCGTGATGTGGTTTGTTGTCATGCCTATGGCCTCTGTATGCTCCACCTTTATCTCCGAAGTTGAGCGGAGGCGGTTTGCAAAGAAAACCGCCGCCACGGCTATTGCCGCCACAAGAAACACATACGGGTACTTGACGACAAACGCCGCAAGTTTGCCTATTAAGAAAACCGGCACACTAAGCAACAGCCCCAGACGGCTGCGCCTCCTGCTGCGTTCGCCCTGCCGCTTGATGTCGTCGAAGTTAGATTTTATTTCGGGTTCCATGCTTACCTTTTCAAAAGTTGTTCGATGTCCGCCCAATGAAGTATGGTCCTGTCGCTCACCGCCGGGCGGAACTGTACCGTTATGTCGCTTTCGGAATATCCCATTTCTTTTATTATCGGCACAAGCACCTGCGCCGCGCTCACCCTCGCCGCCTCCACAATGCCGAGGTTAGGTATTGCCATCGCTATACTGTCCATCCCCTGGCGAGTGTACGCTTCTATTTCCTCCTGCTTGAAGTTAGAGCGCAAAGGATCAACTAGTTTTTTCACGCCCTTGTGATCTATTTTCGACGCGCTTACCATTATCTGCGGGTCGGGAAGAGTTACCGTGATTTTCCCGCCGTGCCTTTTTATGTTTCCCTTTCCGAAATCCGCGAAGTCAACATATCCACGCAACGTAACGTCAACCGGTATGGCTATCTTGCGGTCTCCGACCGGAATTTCCTTGCTGAACGGCTTGGAGAACATCCTTCCGCGCACCACAATCCTGTCGTCAAAGGTTACAATCTTATGTATGCGGTATTCCGCCGTTGCCAAACGTGCGCAATCGGATATGCCGCTGTACAAAACGGCAACAGTGTCAATTTGCGGCTTCGCTGTTTCCGCAATCTTCCTTTCCGCCGGCTTCTTACCGCACGAGACAAGCGCGGCAAGCACAGCGCAGACAAATATTACGGACAGTCTATATGTTTTCGAAGACATCGTTATCTATTTGACGGTTCAAAAATAGTCCACAAGCACTTTCAGGGAATTTGCATCCTTCCAACTCCATTTCCTGTTCTTCATCAGTTCCTTGAAATCGTTCTTCTTGTCGGCACGCACACGCTTTTTCACAATCTTCTCCGCTGCGGGAACGGCTTCGCCCTTGACCACAAAAAAGTATTCGTCCTTCAAAGGCCACGAGCTTCCCTCGCCGTTAGCCCAATAGTCGGCGTTAGTGTCGATAAACAGGTTGAACTCGGGCAGATCAAGGAACGTGGAGTTTCTTCCGCTGCGCTCGTCCTGCCTCATCCTGTCCATATCAATGGTTGTTACCACCGTAAGGAACACATCGCCCTTATGCTCAATCACCCTTCCCATGCGCTCGCCCGTCTTGCGGTAAACGGCATCGCCAAAATCCACCGAAATCACTCCGAAAAGGTTGGCTTTCATCACAGTGGTGTCCTTCTTGTAAAGCAGCGAGCCGTCTTTCAGAAAAATATTGGCCTTGTAAACCTTGTCCTTGCCAAATGCAAACTCTATGTTGCCATCCTTGAAGTCTTTGTAGGCAAAAGGAATCTTTGAACGCTTTTCCACCTGTGCCTGCTGCGCCAACGCTCCGTTGCAAGCCCACAGCAGCGCAAACAAAAATAACAGTGTTTTCTTCATTTCCTTATGGGTTTATAATGCAATATTATGAATTTTCAGCGACATACAGCGCAGCGGAAGCCAAATTCAAAGGAATTTGCTAATTTTGCGCTTACAATTTCCCAGCCAGCAGATGAAAGATTACATATACAGCGCACATAAGGAGGAGACCGCCATTCTCGTGGGCCTCACAACCGAAAGGCAGACCGAAAAAAAGACCGAGGAATATCTCGACGAGCTTGAGTTTCTTGCCGAAACCGCCGGGGCGAAAACCGTGAAGCGTTTCACGCAGAAGATAGTGCAGCCCCATGCCGTTACATACGTGGGGTCGGGCAAACTCGAGGAGATAAGCAAGTATATCAAGGACGAAGCCGAAGAGGGGCGCGAAATAAGCATGGCTATATTCGACGACGAACTGTCGGCAAAGCAGATACGCAACATCGAAAAGGAGCTGCAGGTGAAAATCCTCGACCGCACATCGCTCATCCTCGACATCTTCGCCATGAGGGCGCAAACCGCCACAGCCAAAACGCAGGTGGAACTGGCACAATACAAATATATGCTGCCGCGACTGCAAAGAATGTGGACGCACCTTGAACGCCAGGGCGGCGGTTCGGGTTCGGGCGGCGGCAAAGGCTCGGTCGGGCTGCGCGGGCCGGGAGAGACGCAGCTCGAAATGGACCGCCGTATAATCCTCAACCGCATGGCGTTGCTCAAACGCCGACTTTCCGAAATCGACAAACAGAAAACCACGCAGCGCGGCGGACGCGGGAGAATGATACGCACGGCGCTCGTGGGCTACACAAACGTTGGGAAAAGCACAATAATAAACCTGCTTGCCAAAACAGAGGTTTTCGCCGAAAACAAGCTGTTCGCCACGCTCGACACCACGGTTAGGAAAGTGGTGATAGAGAACCTGCCGTTCCTGCTGTGCGACACCGTGGGATTCATACGCAAAATCCCCACCGACCTTGTTGACTCGTTCAAGAGCACGCTCGACGAGGTTAGGGAGGCAGACCTCCTGATTCACGTTGTTGACGTTTCCCACCCCGACTTTGCCGAACAGATTGACGTGGTGAACAAGACGCTCGGGGACTTGGGCTGTGCCGAAAAGCCCACGATACTTGTTTTCAACAAGGTTGACGCTTACAGATGGGAGCAAAAGGAAGAGGATGACCTCACGCCCCCAACCGAGAAGAACATATCGCTCGAGGAACTACAGCGCACATGGATGGCGAAAATGGAGGGCGACTGCATTTTCATTTCCGCAAAGCAGCGCACAAACATCGACACATTCAAGCAGATGCTCTACGACAAGGTGAGATACCTGCACGTGCAGAAATACCCCTACAACGATTTTCTTTACCAAAAATACGAGGAGGAATAAACAACGCCGCAACCCAAGGGGCTGCGGCGTTTATTTTTCATGGGCTTACAGCGTCCAGCCCTCGAACCTCACGTTATAGGCGGCGCCCTCGTAATTTGCGCCGACTATATACTGCATTGCCGTGGGCGAGAAACTCTCCTCGTAGAAATAATGGCAATGCCCGCAAAGAATGGCCTTGAGCTGCTTTTGCTTTTTGAGCCACTTCACAAATTCGAGCGTCGGCTTGTCGGCCCTTTGCTGCTCCCCGCGATTGCGCCATTGCTGGTCTGCGGGCAGGGACGGGTCTCCGTTATAGGTGGAGGTTATGCTCAGCGGAGCGCCGGTAACATATGCCGCCCCATTGTCGTTGCGCTTCATGGCATACTCACAATGCTTGGGGGTATATAGCGGCACGTGGCAAAGCAATACCACAGGCAGCCCCTTTTTCATTTCCTGCTCCACAAGTTCGTGCTGACGCTCGGTAACATTATAGTAAATGTCATCGATTGCCACGAAGTTGACCCCGTTGACCACCTTTGAGTAAAAAACAAGATTGTTCGGGAAAACCTCCTGCACCGCAGCGTAGCTCTGCTGCTTGTAAGCCTCGTCCTCCTTTGCCTCGCCCACATACTGCGAATACTCGTGGTTGCCCGCCGACACTATCACGTTATCCCCCATAATGTGCGCCGACGCGCAGTCAAGGTTTCTTTCGCTCGTAAAATCTATCAGGTCTCCCGTATGTATCAGAATCATGTCATTCTGCTTGGCGTAGTCCACCGCCGCGTCAAGATAGTGTTCGGCGTTCGGGAAAATGCGGCTTCGCGCTGCGGCGAGCTTCATCTTGTGGTCATTGTCGCGGTTGTCGGCAAACGACAGGTGGGTGTCGGATATGTGGAGCGCCGAAAAAGCCTTCTCGCAATTCAGCTTTATCGTTATGTTCCTTATGTTCATGGGCGCGATGGAGCGCGGGCGTTTGCTTTCGTCAAAGGCTGCAAGCAGTTTGGCGGGCATCAAAGGTGCAACGGTCATGGCCGCGCAAAGCTCCAGAAATTTCCTGCGTTTCATTATTTTGCGGTGGTGTCAAGTTTAATGTCGCGAATTTACACAAAACAGCCCTCTCCGCCAAACAACACGCCGCTTTTCGTGCGCGGAATTTTACAATTTGGCGGAAATGGCCTGTTGTTTTGCGTAACGCTGTCCATGCGGCGGCATACATGACGCACGCAACTCTCCACAAACACACAACATCAAATTAATCAGCAAATCGCGCCGCTGTATGGGCGTATTGCATACGCCCTAAATTGCGCGGATTGGCAAAGCAGTGGCGGTGGTTTGCGTTGCGGTTCATGCGGTGATGTAAATGGCGTATGCAATACGCCCCTACTATTTGCGCAAAACCCAAGCCGCGAAAATTACATCGGACATGGGAAAAACAATGTCCTATGCAGGAAAAATTATGTC
>DKDC01000019.1:19899-46355 GCA_002451695.1 Prevotellaceae bacterium UBA6858
ACATCAGACCTTTTTTTGCCCTTTGCAAACATCTGAAAAACAACAACTTGCAAAACATTCCATAAATCAGATAATTTTCTGTAAATCAAACGATTGCGAATTTGCCGCTGCATTGCGAAATAAAACCCGAAAAACAAAAACCGCGCAAGCCTGACAAAAGCCCAAGCCACGCGGCTCTTTTTGCAAAAGGATGCAGAGAATAACACTGCTCTTAACATCTATTTTTGGCAAGGCCTAATCATTCATGGTGACATTAGGTAATGTTTTTGTTTCTATAAACAAACAATGTTTGAAATGGGCTTTTTGCATAAAGCTGACAACAAAACTGATTTTGGCGGACAAACTGGTGTCAAAATTATATCTTGAAAAGACGGGGCTGTAGAAACTCTGTCTGCATAAGGGCGAATAGGACCTGCAAACAAAGTGGCATCTGCAAGTTCTATAACCTTCCCTTTTTTCGGAGACTTGAACTTATCTGAATATGAAAAAGACAGAATATTAACCTCCGATAGACCATCAGCTATAAACTGCCTAAGATCAAGTGCCGTACTCGCAGATATGTATTCCGCCAGCACATCTTGAAGAACCCATATTGTCGAACCGCCCCACGCAATAGCCACTTGCGATTTTACTATCATTTGGCTGACCATTCTCGCCCACACCTGACGATAATTTATCCCTGGTGCCATATGTTTATTTCCTAATAAGCAATCTTCAAAAGCTTGTGGAATACAACTTCTCGTGCGCTTGTTCCCTCCAGAAGTGCTCGATGTCATAACCTCGATAATAAAAGGCGAACCTACAGGAAAATCCTCGACCATAATTTCCCCATTGACAAATGCGACAGTATACCCTAAAGACACTAATTTGCGCCTCAACTCTTTTTCTTCAAGCCTCGTCATACAAGATGCCGACTTCAAACTAACCCTACCTAACTGGCAAAGCACATAGTCAAATGTATAATCAAAAGACACATTAGTCTCTTTAGCATTTTCACCTGTGTACTTTATCTTAGTTTCAGTCCACACTCCTATTTTGGAATTTTCAGGAAAATTGCACTTGGAAAATAACCGTTGTTGGGTCGATCCTTTCAATGTCTCATCACTCGCTTTATTCCCCATATACAAAAGCCTGCGTGGACAAATAATCCACGGAGACGTGTCGTCTGAAAGCTGAATTGAGCATATTCCCGATTGAACCCTCTCTAATGAAGTGAAAAAAGATTGTAATTTGGGGTGTTCTTTTAATGATATTTCCGACATAAAGCGATTACCTCCACCATCGCAAGTGGAATTTATAAAGGGGCAAAAAGCTTTTTCCTAGACAGAATGACTTTCTCCGAATTGTCAGAAATAGGATAACCTAGGAGTTCGTACACTTGCGGCATAATACTGTTTCTTTTATTTTTTCTGCAACAACTTTTGCCAATGGAGGCGGAACTGCATTTCCTATTTGCCTGTGCTGATCTATATCTCTAACAGTACCAGTCCGCCCTCTTATTGGACCACGTAAAACATAATAATCTGGAAAGCCATGAATTCTCATATACTCTCTTGGCGTCAAATATCGATCGTCTATGGGATGGTAAAAAATTTCCCCTCCCCTAAGAGTATTTGAAGGTTTGGCTCTATTTATTCTTAGAAACTTAGTTGTATCCTTTTTTGTAAGTTTTCCTCTTTGCTCTATTGGCAAATGAATTTGTGAAGCCAAACTTTTACCTTCTGGCACACCATGGATACGCTCTCTGTCTCTCTTTGGGGTTACATCATAATGACTATCGTCAGGAATAATACTGCTTTCTGTTTTTAAAATAGGATTTCCTAGATCACCTATGACATCCCCTACTGTAACATACGGTAGCAAAGGGAAAAGACCTCCGCATTTTTCTTGTGGAGCGTATGTTGGGGACGGGAATTCAAATCCATTAGGTTTTTGTGTCGCGACAAGTATGACTCTTTGTCTGAGCTGTGGCACGCCATAGTCTGCCGCTAACATAATCTTCCATTTAGGAACATAGCCCAATTCATCCAATTTTATTATGAACGAATCAAAAACCCCGCCAGAACGTCCATTCAAATCTTTTGCCGTAAGCAAACCTTTTACTTGTTCCATCATTATGGCTCTTGGTCGCAATGCCTTAGCGTATCTAATTACCTGATATAATAAAACTCCTCTTTCATCCGCTAAAGAGCGCTGTTTTCCTATTTGAGAAAAAGCTTGACAAGGAGGGCCTCCAAACAAAAGGTCTATCTGCCCTTCTCTTATATTCACATCATTCATGATTATTTCGGGGTCAAAAGCACGGATGTCCCCTTCGTAAACAATTGTGTTACGATTTTCTCTTTTTATGTTTTCTCGAAGGGTATCACAGCAGTTACGGTCTAACTCTATGCAAGCCTTTATATCAAATCCCGCTTGTACAACCCCTATATCCATCCCACCTGCACCAGAGAATATAGAAAAAGCAGTAAACTTCCCTGGAGAACTTTCTCTTTCATTCTCTGCGAATTTCGGTTCTCTTTTTTTACTATCCATTCCTATTTTTATTTCGACTTCTTATCTTTTCAAATTATTCTTTTCCAAAACAGCTTATATTTCCACAGTTTAGTATACGCAAATATACGAAATTATTTAACAGCTTCTTCTTTCAGACAACAATAATATTATATAAGGGTTTTCAAGAATATAACAGACAAAAAGCGAGACGGAATATATTCCGCACTCGCTTATACGTTATTATAAATACTGCCAGGGCGCAAACCGCCCTGTTTCGCGGCCTTTTTACTTTGTATGCTCCTCAACCCATTTGCGCGCGTTGACAAAAGCCTCGACCCACGGCGTGATTTCGTCGTTCTGGCGGTCAGACGGACTGTATGCGCACTGCCACGGCAGGAAAGCCCTTTCCGGGTGGGGCATCATGGCCACATGGCGGCCGTCCGCGCTCGCAATTCCGGCTGTGTTATAATCGGAGCCGTTGGGGTTTGCGGGGTATTTGTCGTATGAGTATTTCATCACGATATTGTATGCGCTTTCAGGCTCGGGAAGCGAGAAATGCCCCTCGCCGTGAGCCACCCACAGACCGAGCTTCGAGCCAGACAGCGAGCCGAACATCACGCTTTCATTCTTTTCTATGTCCACGCCCACGAAATTGCTCTCGAACTTGCGGGATTTGTTGTGCAGCAGATGCGAGCGTTTTTCGTGGTCGGAGTTTATCAAATTCAGTTCAACCATTAGCTGGCAACCGTTGCAAACGCCGAGCGAAAGGGTGTCCTTGCGCGAATAGAAACGGTCGAGCGCGGCCTTTGCCTTGGGGTTGTATAGGAAAGCTCCGGCCCAGCCTTTTGCCGAACCAAGCACATCGCTGTTTGAAAAGCCTCCGCAGAAAACTATCATGTTTATGTCGTCAAGGGTCTCGCGTCCGCTCACAAGGTCGGTCATCATAACGTCCTTGACATCAAATCCCGCAAGATAAAGCACGTATGCCATCTCCCTTTCACCGTTCGTGCCCTTTTCGCGGATTATTGCGGCACGCACTCCCGAAGGCTTCCTGCGGCCGGCATCTATGCCGAGGCTTGCAAGCGTGCCTTTGAAATGGCCGGGATATTTTATGTTGAGGGGAATGTTCTTGTAGTTGTCAAAACGCTCCTTGGCGCAGCCGTTGAAACTTTGCTTGGTGTCGAGCCGGTAAGAAGTGTCATACCATTCATCGCGAAGCGCGTCAATGTCAAACTCAACAGTCCCGCCGTCTTTTTCAACCTTTATGGTGCGTTCCGCAGCAGGACTACCGAGCGCGGCAAACGACACGCCGGCATCGGCGAGAATGCCCTTGGCCTCATCAAGCTTTGAGTTTGCCACCTGAAGCACAACCGCCGGGTTTTCGGCAAACAGAAGCTTGACCAAATCCTTTTCGGCAAAAGCGTCAAGGGATATGTTCATGCCGCCCTTTGTGTTGGAGAAGCACATTTCGAGCAGACAGGTTATGAGACCGCCCGCCGAAACGTCATGACCTGCAAGCGCAAAGCCTTTTTTCTCTATAGCCTGAACGGCGTTGAACGCCGCACGGAAATACGCCGCATCCTCCACCTGCGGGGCTTCGCTCCCCACCGCGCCGAGCGACTGGAAAAACGCCGAACCGCCAAGCTGCAGCGCGGACTTGCTGAAACCGATGTGAAGTAGCGTGGTGTCGCTGTCGTTAATAGCCACAGGGGAAGTTACATTCCTCACATCGCTCACCTCAGCCCCTGCCGAGACAATCACAGTTCCCGGGGATATTATCTTCTCACCGCCCGGATATTGCTGCGAGAGCGACAGTGAGTCCTTCCCTGTGGGGACGTTTATCTTCAGGGCGCAGCAGAAATCGCTCAAAGCCTTAACTCCTTCGTAAAGACGCGCATCCTCGCCCTTTTGCGAGCGGCACGGCCACATCCAGTTCGCCGATAGCGAAACTCCGTCAAGACCTTCCTCAAGCGGCGCGAACACTATGTTTGTCAGAGCCTCGGCCACCGAAAGGCGCGAACCCTCCGCCGGGGAAATAAGACCGGCCTGCGGCGCATGACCAAGGGCTGTGGCTATTCCCTTGCGGAAACGGTAGTCAAGGGCAACGACACCGCAGTCGGACAAAGGCAGCTGCAATTCGCCCACGCACTGCTGCCGCGCAATTTTCCCTGTTACGGAACGGTCAACCTTGTTTGTAAGCCAATCCTTGCAAGCCACCGCCTCAAGATGAAGAACCGTCCTGACATATTCAAGCACCTTCGCGCTGTCGTATTGCGCATCCTTGTAATGACGCTCCACAGTCTCGTCTTTCATGACAGTCTTCGGAGAATGCCCGAACATCTGCGCCACGTCAAGGTCGAAAGGCTTAACGCCGTCGCCCTGCACGAACGAGAAATGCGCGTCGCCTGTGGTTTCGCCAACAACATACAGCGGGGCGCGTTCGCGCTCTGCGATTTTCCTCACGTGGTCAATATGCTCCTCGTCAATCAGAAGTCCCATGCGCTCCTGGCTTTCGTTGGCAATTATCTCCTTCGACGAAAGCGTGGGGTCGCCTATGGGAAGTTTTGTCATGTCAATCTTTCCGCCGCACTCGTCAACAAGTTCGGACAGGCAGTTCACGTGTCCCGCGCTTCCGTGGTCGTGGATTGACACAACAGGGTTTACGTCCTCCTCGCACAAGGCTCGCACAAGGTTGTTGGCGCGTTTCTGCATTTCGGGGTTCGCACGCTGCACGGCGTTAAGCTCAATGCCGCTCGAATACCGCCCGGTGTCAACCGACGATACCGAGCCGCCGCCGAGACCTATGCGGTAGTTGTCGCCGCCCACAACAACGATCTTGTTCCCTTTCTTAGGCTGTTTCTTCAGGCAGTCGCGCTTTGTGCCGTAGCCCACGCCGCCGGCAAGCATTATGACCTTGTCGTAGCCGTATTTCTCGCCGTTTTCCTGATGTTCGAAAGTAAGCACCGAACCGGCAATGAGCGGCTGACCGAACTTGTTTCCGAAGTCCGACGCGCCGTTTGAGGCCTTGATAAGTATCTGTTCGGGCGTTTGGTAAAGCCACTTGCGCACCGGCAGCACGTTCTCCCAGCTCCTGCCGCCCTCGAGGCGCGGATAGGCCGTCATGTAAACCGCCGTCCCGGCTATTGGCCACGAACCCACGCCGCCGCCCATGCGGTCGCGTATCTCGCCGCCCGTACCCGTGGACGCTCCGTTGAAAGGCTCAACCGTGGTGGGGAAATTGTGCGTCTCGGCTTTCAGCGAAATGACGCTCTCAATGTCCTTCACCGCGAAGTAGTCGCTCGTGGCGTGCTCCTTGGGGGCGAACTGCTCCACCACCGGGCCCTGCGCAAAAGCCACATTGTCCTTGTAGGCTGATATTATGTGGTGCGGATTTTCCTTTGTGGTCTTCTTTATAAGCGCGAAAAGCGATGACGGCATCTCCTTGCCGTTGATTATGAACGTGCCGCCGAAAATCTTGTGGCGGCAGTGCTCCGAGTTAATCTGCGCAAAGCCGAACACCTCGCTGTCGGTGAGCTTGCGCCCCAACTGCCCCTCAACCTTGTGCAGATACTCTATCTCCTCGGGCGAAAGTGCAAGCCCCTCGCGCTCGTTATACTCCTCAATGTTCCCGATATGTTCTATAGGCTCCGGCTTGCGGTCAATTTTGAACACGTTCTGGTCAAGCCCCCTGTACATTCTCTGGAGCATGGGGTCGTAGGTGGCGTTCCCGTTCTCCACGGGGAAATACTCCTCTATGCGCTCCACTCCCGCGATGTTCATGTTTTGGGTTATCTCAACCGCGTTGGTGCTCCAGGGGGTAATCATTTCGCGGCGCGGGCCGACATAAAAACCTTCGAGCTTTTCGTCCGCAATGCGCTCCGCGCCGCCGAAAAGCCAGCAAAGTTTGCCCTCGTCCTCCTTACCAAGACTGCCTTTAACTCCGGCGGCAATCACGTTCCCGCACGGAACCTTGAAAAATACTATCATATCGAGATGTGTATAGAATACGTGTATATATAATATGGTGCAAATTTAACCTTTTCGCCCGACACTGTAAAACATTTGGGGACTATTCTGTTTTCCATGAACTGCCGTGAACGCACCGCCGCCCTAATATCCACTATAACGCAATCTGATTTCGAGCGACCGCCGCCGCCACTGCAATTTGTGCAAAAGCCAAATCAACGGCATTTCCGAAACACCCCGAAAATTACATCGGATGTAGGAAAAACTACATAGGACGTAGGAAAAATTATGTCTGATATAATCCAGACTATATCAGACCTTTTTTCGTTTCTTGCAAACTCCTGAAAAACAATTCGTTACAAAAACAGAACTTTTTGATATAAAGCTCTATGATAGAGCCTTTTGCGTTTTTGCCGAAATTTCGGGAAACCGCCTCATGCCGTGGGGCGTTTTGACGCTTCGGCAGCCTTTCGGCTTTTCTCCTGATGCCAAAGCTCCCACGAGTTTATTATGTTCTGCCATATCACATAGCTGCCCGGCGCAACGGCGGCTATTGGGGAAAGGTATGTGAGTGCCATCCAAATGGTGAACGTCGTGTTTTTCTGTCCCAGCGCCTGCCCCGCGCTAATGCGGTCCTCGGGGCTTTTCAGTCCGCCAATGAACCTGCCCACGGCAAACTTGAACAGGCATACGCCCAGCGCCCCAAACACAAGGGCGGCGACAAGATCGAGGCGGTCGAGATGGGCGAACACCACTCGCATTGTCATGCCCGTAACCATAACGAGCGTTATGCCCCACGTGTAGAATGCCACATTTTTGAGCGACGTGAGCCTGCGGTGCAGCGGCGGGATGACATATTTCACAAACTGCGCGAGAATAAAAGGCATCACGAGCAGCTGCGAAACCTTGAGCAGCACCACGGAAAACGCCTCCACAACGTGTATTCCCGGCATGGGGTGGATGAGCGGGCATATAAGCGGCACGAGCAGCGCGGACAGCAGGTTGCTCTCGAGCGTGTAGGTTGTTATTGAGGCGGCATTTCCTCCGAGCTTGCCTGTAACAACGGCGGCGGCGGTTGCGGTGGGGCTTAAAAAGCACGCCAGCACGCCTTCGGCAACAAGTTCGGGAAAAGAGGAGGGCTTGAGGAATTTTATGATCAGGAACGCGCAGCCCAGGCAGAGCAAAGTTTGCAGCAGGAGCGTCGCCGCGTGCCACGGGCGGGGCTTCATGTCGCGGACGTTCATTTTGCAGAACGTGAAAAACAGCGTGGCGAACACCGCCACAGGCATCAGCGTCTCAACGAGCCTCAGGGCGGAATGTCTGAAGGGGGACAAAGCCCCGATGTTTGCGAACATCAAATAAATAACGGTTCCCGAAACCATGGCTGTGGGAAGCAGCCACATTTTAAGGAAACCCACTGCACGGTTTATCACTTTCATCGTAAAAATGCCCTAAGTCGCTGCAAAAATACTCCGCTTTGACATAATTTAGTAATTTTGCAGCCGCATTTTGGCGTGCATCACCATCAAAACACGCTGAAATGCAACATTTGGCATACACAAAGACGTTTTACAATATTCGTTATGTTCAAACAACCAATCAAGCAGACACAGCCCGGAACGTTCAGGCGATTCTCGCGCAAGAACTACGCTTTGCTCACCTGCCTTCACCGCGAAGTGAGGATAGGCGTGCTGAGCGTGGCAACGCTCGGAGCAACGCAAAGTGCGCTCGCCCTTAATCCCGACAGGGAATTTGGCGGCGACACAATTGCGGAGCAGAACCTCAGCGAGGCGACCGTAACCGCGAGCCGTGCCAGAATCGCCGCCGACAAGGCGGCGCGTGTTGTAAGCGTCATAACCCGCGGGCAGATTGAGCGTGCGGGGGCGACGTCTGTCAACGATCTCCTGAAACTAACCGTGGGCGTGGATGTCCGACAGCGCGGCGGTTTTGGTGTACAGTCGGACATAAGCATCAACGGAGGCTCTTTCGACCAAATCACCGTGCTGCTGAACGGCGTTTCGGTGAACAATCCGCAAACAGGACACCTTGTTTCCGATTTTCCCGTGTCGCCCGATGAAATTGAAAGGATTGAAATCCTCGAGGGTGCGGCGGGGAGGCTTTTCGGAAGCCAGGCCTTCAGCGGCGCAATCAACGTGGTTACGCGCAAGGTCGTGAAAAACTCGCTCCGCGCCAATGTGGCAGCCGGCTCGTTCGGCACGGTGGAAGCCGGGGCGAACGCAGGATTCGTGACAGGCGGCTTTTCGCATTTCGTGAGCGGAAACTTCACGCGGAGCGACGGCGGCACGGAAAACAGCGCGTTCAACCTTGGCAATGCGTTCTATAACGGCACATACAAGGACAAAGGCGTGCAAGCCTCATGGCAGGCGGGACTCGCGGCAAAGGAATACGGCGCAAACACGTTCTACAGCGCGGCATATCCGAACCAGTGGGAGTCGAACACACGCATCATCGCTTCCGCCAAAGCCGAGACGCAGGGAAAAATACACATTGCCCCGCAAATTTCATGGATTAGGTCAACCGACCACTTTGAGCTTATACGCCGCTCGCCGCGTGGCGAGAACTTCCACCGCAACGACGTTTTCTCATTCTCCGCAAACGCATGGACGGAATGGCTTTTGGGGCGCACGGCGGTAGGCGCGGAACTGAGGAGCGAGAACATACTTTCGTCAAACCTCGGCCGTCCGCTCGATTCCGCAAGACACGTGCAAATAAACGGGCACAAAGGCAATTTCTACACACACAGCGACCACCGCACAGACGTAAACTATTTTGTGGAACACAGCGTGGTCGCCGGGGCGTTCACCTTCTCCGCAGGGATGCTTGCAAACCGCAACACGGCTGTTGACGAAAAATTCCGCCTTTACCCCGGCGTGGACATAAGCTGCCGCCCCGGCGGCGGTTTACGGCTTTTCGCCTCATGGAACAAGGCAATGCGGCTGCCCACTTTCACCGACCTTTACTACAAAAGCCCAACGCAGGAAGGCAACGTGGGACTCAGACCCGAAAAGGTCAGTTCAACGAAAATCGGCGCGGAATGGCGCAATTCCTGGGCGGAAGCCTCGCTGCAAGGTTACTTCAACCGCGGCGCCGACATGATAGACTGGGTGATGTATTCGGCAGAGGACATTTACCATTCGGCAAACTTCAAGCTCGACAACTGCGGCTTTTCGGTCAACGCCGCCGCTGATTTCCGCAGCCTCCTTAATGCAAACTTCCCCATAGGGCGCGTTTCGCTGGCATACGCATACATCCACCAGAACAAGAAAGACGGGAAAGGCGTTTACCGTTCCAATTACGCAATGGAGTATCTCCGCCACAAATTCGTGGCAACCCTCGACCACAAAATCGTTTCCCGGCTCACGGCTTCCTGGTCGCTGCGCTGGCAAAAGCGCGAGGGGACGTACATAAGCTATTCCGGCGGGCAGAATGCGGGAACGCTGAAAGAATATCCCTCATACGCCCTGCTCAACCTGAAACTTAGCTGGAGACAGCCGCACTACGAGATATTCGCCACCGCCGACAACCTGACGGCGCGCAAATACCGCGACTTCGGAAGCATAGTCCAGCCGCGCTGCTGGGCAATGGCGGGCGCGAAGATTGATTTGGGTTTGTAGGCCAAAGCACAACGCAAAAAAGAAGCCGGACACCTTGTAAAAAGATGCCCGGCTTCTGCCGTTTTTATGGGTTTGCCCCAAGTCAAGCCCTGTTGCTGAACACAAGATTTCCGTTCTCGGCGTCCACAAATATGGGTTTAGTGCGATCCACCTCGCCGGCAATGAGTTTTTTACTCAAATCGTTGAGCAGCATTCTTTGCAATGCCCTCTTAACAGGGCGTGCGCCGAATTCGGGATCGTAACCCTCGTTTGCGATAAGCTGTACGGCGTTGTCGGAGACTTCGAGTTTCACTTCCTGAGATGCAAGTAATTTTTGGATGCCGGTAATCTGCAGGTTCACTATCTGCCTTATCTGATCCTTCTCCAAAGGACGGAACATTATAATCTCGTCTATCCTGTTCAGGAACTCGGGGCGGATGGTTTTCTTCAGCATTTCCATAACATGGCTCTTGGTCTCGTCAACGGTCTTCTCGTATTCCTCGCCGCAGTTGTCCTTCAGCGCGTCAAAACGGCTTTGTATGTACTGGCTTCCGAGGTTTGAGGTCATTATTATAATGGTGTTCTTGAAATTCACCACACGCCCTTTGTTGTCGGTGAGCCTTCCGTCGTCAAGCACTTGGAGCAAAATATTGAACACATCGGGATGGGCTTTCTCTATCTCGTCAAACAGCACCACGGAATAAGGCTTGCGCCTTACCGCCTCGGTAAGCTGTCCGCCCTCGTCATATCCCACGTATCCCGGAGGCGCACCCACAAGGCGCGAGACGCTGAACTTTTCCTGATACTCGCTCATGTCTATTCGCGTCATCATGTTCTCATCGTTGAACAGGTATTCGGCAAGAGCCTTTGCAAGCTCGGTTTTGCCCACGCCTGTTGTGCCGAGGAATATGAACGAGCCGATAGGGCGGCGCGGGTCTTGAAGCCCGGCACGTGAGCGTCTCACGGCATCGGCAACGGCTGTTATCGCCTCGTCCTGCCCTATAACCCTCTTGTGAAGCTCCTCCTCAAGGTGCAGAAGCTTGTCGCGCTCGCTCTGAAGCATACGGCTCACGGGTATTCCCGTCCAGCGGCTCACAACATCGGCAATGTCGTCGGGAGTTACCTCCTCCTTTATTATTGCCGCGCCACCCTGGCGTTTCTTCAAGTCCTCGTGCAGCCTTTCGTTCTCATCGTTCAAGGCCTTTATCTTGCCGTAACGTATTTCAGCCACCTTGCCGTAGTCGCCGTTGCGTTCGGCCTTGTCGGCTTCGAACTTCAACTGTTCTATCATCGACTTGTTGCTTTGGATTTTGGAGATGACCTCCTTTTCCGCGTCCCATTTTGAGCGGTAGTCGGCAGCCTTCTCCTTTATCTCGGCAATCTCCTTGTTGAGCTGCGAAAGTTTTGCGTCGTCCTGCTCGCGCTTTATCGCCTCGCGCTCTATTTCGAGCTGCTTCTCCTTTCTAGTAAGCTCGTCAAGCTCCTCAGGCATCGAGTCGCGCTCAATGCGCAGCTTTGCTGCGGCCTCGTCCATAAGGTCTATGGCCTTGTCGGGCAGGAAACGGTCGGAAATGTAGCGGTCTGAAAGCTTCACGGCGGCAATCACCGCATCGTCCTGAATACGCACGTGATGGTGGTTCTCGTATTTCTCCTTAATTCCTCGCAGAATGGAGATTGAGTCCTCCACGCTCGGCTCGTCAACCATCACCGTCTGGAAACGGCGTTCAAGAGCCTTGTCCTTTTCGAAATATTTCTGGTATTCGTCAAGGGTGGTCGCGCCAATGCTCCGCAGTTCGCCGCGTGCAAGGGCCGGCTTCAGGATGTTTGCCGCATCCATTGCGCCCTCGCCCTTTCCCGCACCGACAAGCGTGTGGATTTCGTCTATAAAGAGGACTATGCGTCCCTCGGAACGGGTAACTTCATTTATTACAGATTTCAAGCGTTCCTCAAACTCGCCCTTGTATTTCGCGCCGGCAACGAGCGCACCCATGTCGAGCGAATACACTTCCTTGTCCTTGAGGTTCTCAGGCACGTCGCCGCGCATTATCCTCTCGGCAAGCCCCTCCACTATTGCGGTTTTGCCGGTACCCGGCTCGCCTATAAGTATAGGGTTGTTCTTGGTGCGCCGCGAAAGTATTTGCAGCACCCTCCTTATCTCGTCATCGCGCCCTATCACGGGGTCGAGCTTGCCCTGACGCGCAGCCTCCACAAGATTGCGGGCGTATTTCGACAGCGACTGGTAGGTGTCCTCGCTCGACTTTGAGTTCACTTTCCTTCCGCCGCGAAGCTCGTCCACCGCCGCCTTGAGGCTTGCGGCATTCACGCCCGCGTCCTTCAATATCTGCGCCGTGCTGCCCGTGCCTCCCGCTATTGCTTCGAGAATGGTTTCGAGCCCGATGAACTCATCGCCGTTGCGATTTGCCAAATCTTCCGCCTTCAGCAATATGTTGTTGGACTCGGAGCTGAGATAAGGCTCACCGCCCGTTACACGCGGCAGGTGGGAAATCTCCGCCTCCACGCTGCCGGTGATGATCTCCGGCTTCACCCCCAGCTTGCTGAAAATGTAGTTCGTTACATTTTCGCCCGACTTCAGCACGCCAGCCAGCAGATGCACAGGCTCTATTGCCTGCTGGCCGTGCCGGCGTGCACTGTCAACGGCGTTGTTTATCGCCTCTTGGGCTTTGATTGTAAATTTTTCCAGGTTCATATCTTTTGTTTTATTGTTTCGTTTTACATCAATATTCACCCACGAATATCCAAACAGCTTGCCAAACCCCAAAACTGACATTTTGACACCCGGACACGCATCGGCAGCCCCAAACACCGCCAAATATGGCGCAAATTTGGGAAAAACGCTGGCTTTCAGCATACTGCGACATTTTTAATCTCCTTTGTAAGTTTTTGTTTTTCAGCCTCTTGCAAAAGCGAAAATTAGGTCTGATGTAGTTTTAATTATGTCTGATATAATTTTTCCTACATCGGACATAGTTTTTCCCATGTCCGATGCAGTTTTCGCGGCGTCGGTTTTGCGCCATTTGTAGGGGCGTATGGCATACGCCCTGTACGCCGCCGCTTAAACCGCCGCTGCAAAACCATAATCGCAATATTGCAAAACGGTGCAATCCTGTCAAATCTTAGAGATCCATTATCCCGATTTCCCGTATCACTATTTCTTACCATTTAATTTAGCTTTCAACCATACGGACAAATCCGAAATATAACTATCCGTATGTTCTATCAGCTTATCCAACAAATTCACCACGTTTCCTGTATCGCATTTTGCCACATTCCCATTATCAAAGTAAATAACGCACTGTTTGTCGGAACTGATACAAATAACCACATTCCCTTTATATTTCATGCCATCTACAGAAAAAGCTATATTGTCAGATGCCACTTTTATCTGTGAAACACCCCAAGATTTCACAATCACTTTTTTCTCTATAAAAAGCATAAGAATGTTTCTAATTTCTTTTTTCATATATCGTATGCGATAATTTTCAAATACAAATATACTAAAAAAAACATATACACAATAAACATCATTCTCTAATCAAACAATATTTGTCATGGAATATACTAAAATAAGCAATTTGTTTGTTACATTTGCCATTTCAAAGTCTATAGCAATGGAATTACGATTAAAGGAAATCCTGACCCAAAGAGGTGTAACGTTGAAAGATTTTGCCGTCTCTGCCGGTCTGAGCCAGTCCAACTTGAGCAACTATATAAATGGCAACATATCCCCCACCTTGGATACGCTAAAAAAAATTGCCACACACCTTAACATAGATGTTGTTGAACTATTCAAAGAAAAGGATGAAGTGGAACTTTATGCCAAATACAACGGAGTGCTGTACGCTATCAGCAAAGATGACATAATAGACATTATCTCAAAAAAGCAGACAGATGAACATTGAAGTTTTGCAAAAACTGCTGGAAAGCGACGGCATCATTGTTACAGAGCTTATAAGAAACACAAAAGCCAGTGAGTGTTACGTCAGAACAAGGTTCATCCAAGACGACGGTTTTAGCTGGGACACAGTAGTGCCATATATAGACAGACGGGCAGGTTTGAACATCGAAAACGAAAGCAAGCTCGCGGAATACTGCTTTCCCTAAAACCTTATTTTGGCAAGAAAGCAATGGCAGAGTGGAGGAAACAGGAAATCAAAAGAGGAATTATAAAAGGCGACGTTACTAAGCCATTCTTTGACGTATTGCTTTCATTTGAAGAAGAAATTGAAAATCTGCCCAAAAACAACAATGGGGCAAGAAGAATACAAGACATTAAGGATGCCGGATATACAATCGCCTCCATACCTCGCGCAAACGGAAGAATGACAAGCAGAATACTGCTGCCCATTCCCCTTAACACAGAAATGGGGTACGAAACTTTCACCTCCCAGTTCAAGGCAAGGGTTATCAGGCTGCTTAAAGAAAGGAATGCCTTTGAAGCAAAAGTTACAAATAAAAAGGCATTAATACCCGATCACAAATTTTCCGAAGTAAGATGGGACGATAACACAAAAGGAGACAATCCCATGGATATGACAGATGATGAAATTATCCAAAAGTTCCAATTGCTGGACAATCAAAGAAACCAACAAAAGCGTGAAGTTTGCAGGAAATGTTTTCAAGAGGGAATTCGGGGAACCATTTACGGCATTAATTATTTCTACAAGGGTTCTGAGGTTTGGGACAAGCAAATTCCCATAAAAGGCAAATCCGCAGAAAAAGGCTGTGAGGGTTGTCCTTGGTATGACATCGAGAAATGGCGCGAAATGCTGAACAATGAAATTAAAAACAGAAAATCATGAAGATAAACACTTTTGGCAGTTTGTGTTCCGGCATAGAAGCCGCAAGTTTTGTTTTGGAGCCTGTTGGCATCAAGCCTTTATGGTTTTCTGAAATAGCGGATTTTCCCTCACGTTTCCTGGCGACAAGGTTTCCCGACGTTCCAAACTTGGGAGACATGAACGACATTCCCCAAATGATAGAAAACGAAAAAGTGGAAATTCCTGACTTGCTATGTGGCGGCACGCCATGCCAAGCTTTTTCCTTAGCCGGCTGGAGAAACGGAATAAACGATGACAGAGGGCAGCTTACATTAAAATATATCGACATCATCAACGCCATAGACAAAAAGAGACTGAAAAAAGGTTTGGGCAGGGGCGTGTTTTTCTGGGAAAACGTTGAAGGCGCACTAACCGACAAAACCAATGCCTTTGGTTGCTTTCTGGCAGGATTGGCCGGTTTGGAAGAGCCTATCACTGTAAAGAAATGGGCTTCGTCAGGCATTTTGTACGCCAAAGAAAGAAACATTGCGTGGCGTGTTATGGATGCCAAATATTTTGGACTGCCACAGCAAAGAAAACGTGTCTATGTTCTGGGCGGGGGCAAGGATTTCCACCCGGAAGCCATACTTTTTGAAAAAGGCAAAGTAATTGACGATCCTCTGAAGCCGCAACCTGCGAAACAACCCAGTCTGTTCGACACACTTGAAAGGGAAACGCCAAGCGCACCATTCAAGCTGACTAAAGATATAGACGGACACAGCATAGAGGCTTTCAGAAGTTATTCCGACTGTCTGTATGCCGCCTACGGAACAAAATGGAACGGCAATGCCGCAGCCTTTAACGGCTCTTTGTTCCTTTCACAAGACGGAAGACTTAGAAGGCTGAGCCCATTAGAATGCGAAAGGCTGATGGGCTTTCCAGACAACTATACGCTAATAGACAAATGCAGGGACACTCAAAGATACCAAGCCGTCGGGAATTCATGGGCTGTGCCTGTAATAAAGTGGATAACACAGCGGCTTGTTGCAAACGAAAGTCTGACATTGGATGTCAACTGCCCGCCGGCATTAAAGAATAACAAATACAAGTTATATCTGTTGGACGATTTCACACCCAATGGAAACGACGGGTACATAAACGCTTCCAAGATGCCATACGGTTACAAGCTGGCAAATATGGTGGATATAGCAGATGCGAACACCCCCGAAAAGTTTTATATAACGGTAAAAGGGTGTGCCGGCATCCTAAGGCGCAAACATGAACACAATGCCGGTATGAACGACAGACTGGAAACGGTATTGCACAATTGTTCCAAAGAAACCGTAACCGCAGAAGCGTCATTTTGACACCCGGACACGCATCGGCAGTCCCGAATACCGCCCAATACGGCGCGGATTTTGGGAAACGCTGGTTTTCAACGGATTGCGCCATTTTGGGCGATTTTCATAAGTTACTGTTATTCATAGGCTTGCAACGGCGGAAATTATGTCTGATGTAGTTTGGATTATGTCTGATATAATTTTCCCTACGTCCCATGTAGTTTTTCTTATGTCCGATGTAGTTTTCCGCCGGCTCATGTTGTTTTCCGCCGTGCTGCGAATTGCGGATGCCGTTTTGGGGAGGAAAAGCGTTTTTTCGCCGCCGGCAACGCTGTTTTTCTTGCAAAAAGTTTGGCGGCAAGCACAAAATGCGTACATTTGCCATTGCATAGGGCAAATCAAAAGACATGACACAATTCTGTATGGTCAACAATTTTTGGTGGTGGCGCTTGAGGATGACAAATTCGCAAGTGTAGAAGCTCATATGTAACAAACAGGACATAAACAACACGGATATAATGAGGCTCGTTGCACTTGCAGCGGGCCTCAAACCGTATAAGGGAAATAACAATACAATAAACAATAAAGACATGGGAAAATTTTCAGTGGACGAACGAGGCTACTACGGCATATACGGCGGGGCGTATGTTCCGGAGATACTTCACGGATGCGTTGAGGAGCTGCGCCGCAACTACCTCGGCATCATCGAAAGCGAGGACTTTCAGAAAGAGTACATGAACCTGCTGCGCGACTACGCCGGCCGCCCCTCGCCGCTCTATTTCGCAAAACGCCTGAGCGACAAGTATGGGTGCACAATCTACCTGAAGCGCGAGGACCTCAACCACACAGGGGCGCACAAAATAAACAACGCCCTCGGCCAGGTGCTGCTCGCCGAAAGAATGGGCAAGACGCGCATTGTGGCGGAGACAGGGGCGGGACAGCACGGCGTGGCCACGGCGACGGTGTGCGCCCTGCGCAACCTTCCGTGCATTGTATATATGGGCGAGACCGACGTGAAGCGGCAGCACCTCAACGTGGAGAAGATGAAAATGCTCGGCGCGACGGTGGTGCCCGTTACGAGCGGCAACAAAACGCTCAAGGACGCCACGAACGAGGCCATACGCGACTGGTGCTGCCACCCCGAGGACACGCACTATGTGATAGGCTCAACTGTCGGCCCGCACCCCTACCCCGACATGGTTGCGAGACTGCAGTCGGTTATCAGCGCGGAGATAAAATACCAATTGGCGCAACACACCGGCAAGAGCAACCCCGACTACCTGATAGCCTGTGTGGGCGGCGGCAGCAACGCGGCGGGGACAATCTACAACTACCTTGACGATGAGGACGTGAAGATAATCCTCGCCGAAGCCGGGGGCAAGGGCGTCGACACCCACTACTCGGCGGCGACAATAGCGCTCGGCCGCCCCGGAGTGCTGCACGGCTCATACTCGCTCGTAATCCAGGACGAGGACGGGCAGGTTACAGAACCCTACAGCGTATCCGCCGGGCTTGACTACCCCGGCGTTGGCCCCATGCACGCAAACCTGGCAAGGGTGCGCAGGGCAAGGGTGATTGCCATCAACGACGACGAGGCGTTGAAGGCGGCACAGCTGCTCACACGCATAGAAGGCATAATCCCCGCCCTCGAATCGTCGCACGCGCTTGCCACACTCGAGAAAATCGACTTCAAGAAAGACGACCTCGTTGTGGTAACGGTTTCGGGGCGCGGCGACAAGGACATGGACACATACATGAAATATTTCAAGTATTAAGACCTATGAAGAATTTCAGCTACACAACATCAGTCAAGGTGCTGCCCGGGGACATCCACACGCCGGTAACGACATATTTGAAAGTGCGCGACATCTTCCCGCAAAGCGCACTTATGGAAAGTTCCGACTATCACGGCGGCGAAAACGGACGTTCGTTCATCGGGCTCGAGCCAATCGCGAAAATCTCGGCAAGCCACGGATACGCCACCGCCACCTACCCCGACGGCACTGAGGAGACGACAAAACTCAACGAGACCGGCAATCGCCTGGAAAACGCCATTTCCAACTTCATGGCGCACTTCAGCATAAGCGGCGAGGACTCCAACTATTGCGGACTGTACGGCTTCACATCGTTCAACGTTGTGAGATACACCGAGAACATAAAGGTGAAAGACAGCACGGCTTCCATGAACGACGCGCCCGACTTGCTTTATATATTATATAGGTACATAATCGTGTTCAAAGGCTTCCGCCACGAAATGGAAATAGTAACCCTGAAAGGCGATGGCAAGGACGAAACCGAAAAGATAGCCGGCGCGATAAACAGCAGCAAGATGCGCATTTATCCCTTCCGCTCCGTTGGCACGACAACAAGTCCGCTAACCGACGACGAACACCGCGAGAACATACGCAAAGGGATAAGGCACTGCCTGCGCGGGGACGTTTTCCAAGTTGTTATATCCCGCCGCTTCGAGCAGCGTTACGAGGGCGACGACTTCAACCTCTATCGTGCACTGAGGCGCATAAACCCGTCGCCATACCTTTTCTATTTCGACTTCGGGGCGTTCAGGATTTTCGGTTCCTCACCCGAGACCCACTACCGCGTGGAGGGGAAAACAGCATACATAGACCCCATTGCCGGGACTACGCGCAGAAGCGGAGACAAAGCCGCCGACGACACTCTCACAAAGGCCCTGCTCGGAAACCCGAAAGAAAACGCCGAACACGTGATGCTCGTGGATTTGGCTCGGAACGACCTGAGCCGTAACTGCCACGACGTAAGCGTGGACTTCTTTCGCGAACCGCAATACTACAGCCATGTAATCCATCTAGTGAGCCGCGTGTCGGGAACGCTGAACGACAACGCCAGCACCATAAAGGCTTTCATGGACACATTTCCCGCCGGAACGCTGAGCGGTGCGCCGAAAGTCCGCGCCATGCAGATTATAAGCGAATGCGAACCCCACAACCGTGGCGCATATGGCGGATGCATAGGTTTCATAGGCTTCAACGGAAACATGAACCAGGCAATAACCATACGCACGTTCGTAAGCCGCAACAACATCCTTTGGTTCCAGGCCGGCGGGGGCATAGTCGCGAAGAGCGACGTGGAGCAGGAGCTGCAGGAAGTGAACAACAAGCTCGGCGCACTCAAAGCGGCAATCACCGCCGCCACGGAACAAAGCGACAATTTCTAAAGGCATACAATCATGAACATTTGCATTATAGACAACTACGACTCGTTTACATACAACTTAAGTCATGCGATAAAATCGCTGGGGGCTGAAACAACCGTTTTGAGGAACGACAAATTCAACATCGCAGACCTTGCGAAATACGACAAGCTCGTACTCTCCCCCGGCCCGGGTATTCCGTCCGAGGCGGGACTCCTCACCGAGGTCGTGAGACACTATGCCGGCAAAAAGCCTATGCTAGGCGTTTGTTTGGGAGAGCAGGCCATCGGCGAGGTGTTTGGCGCAAAGCTCGTCAACCTTCCGGAAGTCTATCACGGAGTTCAGACACCCGTTGGGATAATTGCCGACGACTACATATTCGCAAACCTCCCCAACGAGATAAAGGCGGGGCGGTACCATTCGTGGGCGGTGAGCGATGACGGCTTTCCCTCCGAACTCGAAGTAACGGCACGCAGCAAGGACGGCTGCATAATGGCCCTGCGCCACAAGTCGCTCGACGTACACGGCATACAGTTCCACCCGGAATCGGTGCTGACACCCGACGGGCTTGAAATAATCGGAAACTTCATAAACCATTAAGAAACACTCCAAACTTCAAGGCGATGAAAGACATATTGCTGAAAATACAAAACGGCGGCACTTTGTCGCAAAGCGAAGCCTGCCGCATTCTTCTCGAAATAAACGGCGGCAACGTCGGACAAATACAGCTCGGTGCGCTTCTGGCGATGATCAGCCAAAGGGGTGTTACGGTTGACGAGCTGCTCGGCTTCCGCGAGGGGCTTTTGCAAACCTGCGTGGCCGTTGACCTTTCTGCCTACGACCCAATCGACATCGTTGGCACAGGAGGCGACGGCAAAAACACCTTCAACATTTCCACCTGCTCCTGTTTTGTGATTGCCGGCGCGGGCTATCACGTGGCAAAGCACGGCAACTTCGGCGCGACATCGGTAAGCGGCGCGAGCAATGTCATAAAAGAGCACGGCGTAAAGTTCTCGTCCGATCAGGCGCAACTCACGAAATCCATCGAGAAGTCGGGAGTGGCATACCTCCATGCGCAACTGTTCCACCCGGCAATGAAAAACGTCGCCCCGGTAAGGAAAGCCCTGCAAATACCAACTGTGTTCAACCTGCTCGGCCCGCTAATCAACCCTGCGAGACCAAAGCACCAATTATTAGGCGTTGCAAACCTTTCGCAGATGCGCCTTTACTACAACACGCTTACCCGCATAGGCACGAGCTTCGCCATTGTTACGAGCATGGACGGCTATGACGAAATTTCGCTAACCTCCGATTTCAAGGTGATGACAAACAGCTACGAGACGATATACAAGGCCGGCGACCTCGGATTTGAGAAATCGCCCGAAGGAAGCCTTTCGGGGGGAAGCAGCGTGGACGAGGCGAAAGACATATTCGACTCCGTGCTCGAAAACCGCGCCACAGAGTTTCAGGAAAAGGCTGTAATCGCAAATTCCGCCTTTGCCATGCAGACCATAAACGGCAAATGCATCGGGGAATGCCTCGACATGGCAAAGGAGTCGCTCGAAAGCGGCAAGGCTCTCGACGCCTTCAAAAAGTTTGTTGAAGCAAACAGTTGACAAGCCATGAAAGACATTCTCAGGGACATCATCGCCGACAAGCGCATCGAGGTAGAAGGGCTGAAGCAAAGCACAAGCATCGACAGTCTGTATGAAAACGCCGCCGGACACGCCCATGCGGGTTTCCGTCTCGCGATAGAAAACACGCCAAACGGCATTATAGCGGAGTTCAAGCGAAAGTCGCCGTCGAAAGGCTGGATACACAAGGACGCAAAATCCGAAGACATAGCCCCGGGTTACGAAAAAAACGGCGCGGCGGCAATGTCGGTGCTCACTGACGGGAAGTATTTCGGCGGCACTCTCGATGACGTGGCCAGCGTGCGCCGCCTCGTTAAGATGCCGATACTGCGCAAGGATTTCACAATAGACGAATACCAGCTGCATCAGGCAAAAGCCTTCGGGGCTGACGCAGTGCTTCTGATTGCGGCTGCCATAAGCGAAAAGGAGTGCCGCCGTCTGGCACGCATGGCTCACGAACTTGGGCTTGAGACGCTGCTCGAAATTCACAACGAGGACGAGATTTCATACCTGTGCGACGACATCGACGTTGTTGGCGTGAACAACCGCCACCTCGGCACATTCCGCACCGATCTGGAGGCTTCGGAATTTCTCGCCCGCAAACTCCCGCAAAGCATCACGCGCATTTCCGAGAGCGGCATCAAGTCGGCCGCCGACATAGTGCGGCTGCAAATGCTCGGATACCGTGGATTTCTTATCGGAGAACTGTTCATGAGCGGCGAAAATCCCGCTGAAAACCTCCGCAGGCTGAACGCCGAAATTGACAAACTTATTACTACAGGAATATGATCGTAAAGGTTTGCGGAATGCGCGACCCCGAAAACATCCGCACCGTGGAACAGACAGGGGCTGACCTCATGGGGTTCATTTTCCACCCCAAGTCGCCGCGCTTCGTTGCCGCGCCGCCCGCATACATGCCCAAGAGGCAGAAGCGCGTGGGCGTGTTCGTAAATTCCTCACAGGAGGAAATCGTCAGGAAAGCCCGCGAGTTCTCGCTCGACTACATACAGCTCCACGGCAACGAGACACCAAAGTTCTGCAATGCGCTCAAAGATTGCGGACTTAGGACTATCCGCGCCCAGAGAGTGGCAAACGCCGAAGACATCACCAGAGCCGAAGCCTACGATATGGCAGACTTCATGGTCTTCGACACAAAGACAGAACTGTATGGCGGCTCGGGCAAGAAATTCAACTGGCAACTGCTCGAAAACTACAAGGGGCGCGTGCCCTTCCTGCTGAGCGGCGGCATCACCCCCGGCTCGCTCACCGAAATACAACAGTTCTCCCACCCGATGTTCGCAGGAGTTGACCTCAACAGCGGCTTCGAGACATCGCCCGCGCTGAAAGACGCGGAAAAACTAAAAAACTTCATTGAAAAAATCAAGGGCCTGCGCCCGTAAAAACAAAAATCATGAACCGAATAGACAACTTGTTCAAGACAAAAAGCAAAGACATCCTTTCAATATACTTCTGCGCCGGCGACCCCACGCCGTCAAGCACCGCCGACGTTATACGCTCGCTCGAGCGCAACGGCGTTGACCTTGTGGAAATAGGAATGCCGTTCAGCGACCCCCTTGCCGACGGCCCCGTGATACAGGCAGCGTCAACACGCTCACTGAAAGGCGGCATGAGCGTAAGGAAACTCTTCGGGCAGCTTGAGGGAATACGCAAGGACGTGAGCATCCCCCTGATCATCATGGGCTACCTCAACCCCATAATGCAGTACGGCTTCGAGGCATTCTGCAAAAAGTGCAACGAGGTGGGCGTTGACGGCCTGATAATCCCCGACCTGCCGTTCCGCGAATACGAGGAGCACTACCGCGAAACGGCGAAAGCCCACAACATCGACATGATAATGCTAATCACCCCCGAAACCGAGGAGGAGCGCATACGCAAAATCGACAACGACAGCGAAAACGGCTTCATCTATATGGTGTCGTCCGCCTCGACAACCGGCGCACAAAAGGAGTTTGACGCCAAGAAGCAGGAATACTTCGCACGCATTGACGGCATGAACCTGCGCCGCCCCAGGATGATAGGCTTCGGAATTTCAAACGAAGCCACCTACAAGGCGGCGGCAGCCCACGCCGCAGGGGTCATAATAGGCAGCAGGTTCGTTACGCTGCTCAACGGCACAAAAGACCCCGACAAGGCAATCGGCCAACTGCTGGAAGACATAGGGCGGAAAGGCGGTTTGCACACCTCAAAACACTGATTTGCAAAGGATTAAGCGCAATCTGAAATTTCTTTGCAAATTATTGTTTGTCAAGCGTTTGCAAAGGGCGGAAAAAGGTCTGATGCAGTCCGGATTATGTCTGATGTAATTTTTCCTACATCAGACATAGTTTTTCTTATGTCCGATATGTTTTTTCGGGTGTTGGGAAAAATCCTTACGATTTTGGTTTTGCGGAAATTGTAGGGGCGTATTGCATACGCCCTGTACACTACCGCCCAAACCACATCGCAAACCATCGCTACAAACTGCCCCTGTTTAATTCACGCGGCATTTTCGGGATGAAACATTTCCGTTGCCATAAACGGAGAGCTTGATGTAAATGCCTTTTTGCTTGGGTTCGGATGCCAGTTTTTGCCCGTCAACTGAGTACCAAAAAGTATTAACGGCAATGGCATCGTTTACTGTTGAAGTTATTCCGGCAGCCTGTCCCTTGGTATGCTTGAACAGCCAGCCAAGACGCTCGTCGGTATAGCTGTTCTTGCACACATCCTCGTGAGTCCAGCCGTCTTCAATGTTGAGTTTGTACTCTGCGTTGTAATTGTCCGCCTCAGCCAAAAAGGCTTCCACATTGGATATTTTCATTATGTTGTCCGCCGTTCCCATTACGGTGATAAGTGGTGTCTTTGATACGGCTTCGGCATCCAATCCTGTCGGGTTTCCCGCAACGGGCATCGCCGCCGCAAATAGGTCGGGATGGTTGGAAATCATGTTCCAAGTGCCAGTTCCGCCCATTGAACCGCCCAAAATATAAACCTTGCCAGCATCCGCCACGCCACGGTCTATGTAGGTCTGCAACAGACGTACAAGGGCGTCTTGCGTAGTTCCAAGCCAAGACTTGTCTTTCGGGCATTGCGGTACGAGCATTACGGCCTTGCGGTTGTTGTCGTGCAACCATGTGCTTATGGCGTTGATGCCCGGTTCCTGCATCTGCGTCTCGTTGTCATCGCCTTTGCTTGAACCTCCGTGCAGGTATATCACGAGCGAAGCCTTGTCGCCACCACCCGGAATGGTCGCCTTGCGGTATGGCAGGGTTGTGTTTCCCGCAGAGAATGTTTCCTTGGAAAATGTTATTTCTTGTGCGGAAACCTCGCTCAGACTGAGAAAACCCAGCAAGGCGGAAAGTATGAATATTCTGCTTTTCATCGGTTGCCACGCTTTTGTGTTGAACGTTTTTGTCCCCGCTTGGCAAGGCGGTTCATAATCTTGCGCTCTTGCTCGTAAACCTTCTCAATCTGTGTCTGCGTAAGGAATTTGGAGTATTCCTTGTAGTACTTTTGGCGAATGTTCAGTATTTTCTCGCTCATGGCAAAGCGTTGTTTTATGCGTTCCCCGTTCTCCTGTTCCGACATCCCATGCTTGTAAGGACGCTGGCGGGGGCCCAATGCCCAAATCTCTTTTTGGCAGTCGCAGTAGGTCTTTACAAACCTTTCGGTAACGGCATCGCTGAAAGCCAGTTCGCCGGCAATATGCTTCGCCTGCACTTCGGCAAGCTGCTCACGCGAGATGCGTTGCTTGCGGTCGGGATGCCGGGAGGGGCTTTCTTGTGCAAAAACTGTGGCGCAGGATGCAATCATCGTGATTGCGATGACGAGAGTTCTGATTATATGTTTCATGATTTCCATTTTTATGTTACACTTCACGGTTATTGTATTGCGTTTTATTGGAACTTATTCGCTGATGAATACATCGTCTTGGTAAATGTTCCACAAGTAAGCCTGGTCATCGGATGTAAGCTGGCTGAAAGCCTTGTCAACATCGTCTATGGTGGCTGAATTTGTCTTGAAGCTGTTTGTGCAGACTACAAGAACCAAGGCTATGGATGCTGCCACGGCAACGGCACTTTGTATAAAGAGGCGCAGCTTGGCGGGCTTGTGCGCAGTTTGCCGCACTTCGGAAACGTTTTTCACCCTATCCCAAATATCGTCTTCGAGCTTGCCGAAGAATCCGTCTGGAACGGTGTAGGGCATCCGCTTGCCTATTTTGTTGAAATCAAAATCCCTGTTCATCGTTGTTATATACTTTTCAGTCGTTCAAATTCATGTATTTGATAATCTTCTCCTTGGCAATGTGATAATTCGCCTTTACGGCAGAGGGGTTTGAACCTGTCGCTTCCGCGATTTCCTCGTAGCTCAGTTCGTCGTAATAGCGCAGGTTGAACGCCACCTGTTGCTTGCTTGGCAGCGAAAGGATTGCTTTTTGCAGCCTCACGGCTTCCAAGTCGGTATAATCCACATAATTGTCAGCCATTATGCGGCTTGCCTCATCGCCGTCTGCATCCAATGAGACTTGCTCCTGTTTTCGTGCGCCAATCAGCCGTAACGCCTCGTTGGTGGCTATTTGGAAAATCCAGGCACGGAAGGAATTTTCGTCCCGGAACTTGCCAAAGGAGCGGAAAACCCTTATGAAAGCCTCCTGTGTGGCGTCTTGCGCATCGTCGTGGGCGACAACCAACCGGCGTATATGCCAATATACAGGCTGCTTGTATTTCTGCATCAAGAGCCGGAAGCCTTTTTCGGGTTTCTCCCTAATGGCTCGGATGATGTCCATGTCTTCAACCGTCATGCCACATAAAGCTTTTTCTTGCCGTCCATAACCAATTTTATAGGGTTGCTCCTGCTGAAGGCAAAAGCGTCAAGTTCAGCCTCCGCCATGGCATTTGTCAGACCGGTCATCTTTCTGTATGCGGAAACGCTAAGCGACTTGTGGTTCTTCAAGTAAGCCAAAGCCATTTCCAGACGGTCTTTCTTGTTCATGCGGTTTATGGTACGGACGGTAACGGATGGACGGCTCACCACCGTTACCACAGCAGGACGGTGGTTGGAGTGGTGATGCGCACTGCCGCAGTGTCTGTATCGTGCAAAGGAAGTTGTGGCAAAGAATGCCATCATGGCGATGAGCATCGCTTTCCTGATATTCGTCATTGTCTTCATAACAGTAATCTCCTTGGTTTAATCCGTTTTTATTATACACTTTCGGGGAAGCCCCTCTTGATTGGGACACATTTCCTTATGATGGCGGTGTCATTATGATTGCAATCTTTTTAATGAACGCTACAACTATATGACCCGGTTAATGAGGAAAAGTAAAATCAAAAACGGAATTTTTTACGAAAAACGATTTGCACGCTTCAAAACACTGATATGCAAAGAATTAAGCGCAATCCGAGCATTTCCTTGCAAGATGTTGTTTTTCAGGCGTTTGCAAGTGGCGAAAAAAGGTCTGA
>DKDC01000019.1:46406-59760 GCA_002451695.1 Prevotellaceae bacterium UBA6858
CTGATATAATTTTTCCTACGTCCGATGTAGTTTTTTCTACATCGGACATAGTTTTTCCCATGTCTGGTGTCGTTTCGCGAACATGGGGCGTGGCGGCGTTTGCATGGGTTTGGTGTGGGGCGCATTGCCTTTATTTTGCTTAACTTTGCATTCACTATGTTGAGAAGCAAGGTTGATTTCGACTTGAAGGCATTGCAGGGGGAATGCCTCAAGATAATGGATATGTTCGATGCCGTGTGCCGCGCCCACGGATTGCGTTACTATATGGCGTGCGGCACTATGCTCGGGGCTGTGAGGCACAAGGGGTTCATTCCATGGGATGACGATGTGGATCTGTATATGCCACGGCCGGACTATGACACGCTGTGCCTGCACAGCGCCGAATGGCTGCCGGCGGACATGAAGCTCTGCAACCAGGACACCGACATGACTTTTCCCCATTACTACGGCAAGGTGGAGGACACCGGCACCACGTTTGTGGAGCGCACGTATCTTGGGCATTACGGCGGGGCGTGGATAGACATATTCCCCATTGACGGCGCACCCGAAGACGCTGCGGAGCGGAAAAGGCACATTAGGCGTTTCAGAAGGTGGCGCAGGATGCAATATTATGTTTACCGCAATCCGTGGAAGCACGGACACAACTTGGGCGGGGCGTTTGTGTGGATAGTCCAGAAGCTGTATTCAAAAAGCTATGTAAACAGGAGGCTGCAAAAGGTTATACGTGAGTATTCGTTTGACGGCCACGACCTGCTCATGCCGCACAATGACAAGCAAAAGACGTTCACCAAGGAGACGCTTGGCGTGAAGCCAGTGGAATATGAGTTTGAAGGCCGGATGTTCTACGGCATGAAAGACTACGACAAATACCTCACCACAATCTTCGGCGACTACATGACCCCTCCGCCCGAGGACAAGCGCGTGGTGCATCACAACATAGAGTACTGCGACCTGAACTTGCCCATAGCCGAATATATTAAAAACAAGGGGAAATAAGGAATTTTGTATCTGCGATATAAAACCAACATCCCGGCGTTCACGAAAGTTCGCCGGGATGTTGGTATGTCATACGCCGGGGGATTATTCGTATGTGTCGGTTTCGTATCCGTATGCTGGGGCTTGTTTAAGGGTGGAGTAATCCTCCTGTGATTCTTGGATTCCGCCCAGCCCGATGCCCGACGCACCGCTGTTGGTGCGTATAAGGTCGCCGCAGATTGCAATGTCCCAGTCGGTGCGCGAAGCCCATTTGCCATCGGCAACGCTGTCGCCGAAGCTGCTCACGCCCACTTGCTTGTTTTGCTCAAGGGAGTAGTAAACCCATTTGTCGTTGCTGTTTGAGACTGGAGTTGCAGTGTTTTCCCTGCCGGCCTTTATTACGCTGGGGTTTGGAGAGTCGGAAGAGCAGGAGGCTAACGCCGCAGCGCATATAAGGATTACAGCCGGGAATATATGTTTTGCTTTCATTATTTCAAGAATGTATAGTTCATGTTTATGTTGTCGCTGCTTCCCGAAAACTTCAGTTTTGCTATGTGTCCGTTTGCGGTGCGCACAACGTAGGTTTTGCCGCTCACGTTCCCTCTTTCATCGAGCGCGCTGCAGTTGCTTGCAGAGAAATGCCCCGGGTGGAGCGTTGAGAAACTGAAATTGTTGCTGCCGAGTTGCAGGGTTTTGCCCTTGATGTTGCGGCACACATATTCCACAGGCTTGCTTCCGCGATAGTCATAGACAGAAAGGTAGTCGATTGTGCCTTCGCCGGCTTTGCCGCGCTGGCTGCGCACAATGTTTAGAAAGTATCGCCCATATTGCGCGTTTTCGGAGGTCATGTGGTCGGTGTAGTCAATGCCGAACTCCATAATGCCTTTTGTGGCTTCGTCGCCGTAGCTTCCCGTCATGGCGTGGTCGCCGCCCTGGTTTGCAACAATGATACTGTTGTAGTTGTTGGGCGTTGACAGTGCGTAAGGGTTGGGGGCTGCGCCGTATGTGAGCCGCAGGTCGTTGCGCGAGGAGTAGTTCACACGGATTTTGAACATAATCTTAGGCTCGTGCACGTAAACGTCGCATCCCTGCATGGTGGAGCTCAGGGATATTTCGCTCACGTTGCTGCGGTTGGTGAAGAAGTGGTACGGAAGGTAGAAGCGTCCGTTGTCCGCCCACCAGCTGCCCCATGTGTTCACAACGATAAACGCGCCGTGTTGGGTGTTGCCGTCGTCATCGGTGCTTTCCACCGTGTCGTCATATCCCACTATGGTCAGCGCGTGCGCCCCCGTTGTGGCGAGTTTCGTGAGTATCGACTTGTAGCCTGTGAGGCTCGGCCCTTTGTAATAGTCGTTGATGGCCCAGTCGGAGGAGCGGGTGGAAAAAGTGAGTATGCCGCCCGTTTTAGAGCCATTGCAGTGGTCGTAGAGGTATTGCTTGATTGTTTGCAGTTCCTCATCGGTTGTTGCATCGTACTTGGTGATTTTCCTGACGCGGTAGCGCGAGGCATTGTGATACTTTTCGTATCCCGAAGCCCATTTGAATTGGTAAACCGAAGCATAGCCGTAGTCGGCTTCGGTCATAACGCCGAAGTTGCGTGCTATCATAAGCCCCTCGTCCACGAACCCGCCGTTATCGCCACCGTCGTTCACGAAATTCCATGTAAAGAGGTAGGCGAATTGGTTTGCCGTACTTGTCGAGGCGTTGCGATCGAGCAAACGGTTTATTTCGTATGTGAACATATAGCCTATGCCGGAAGCCTGGGCGCACGAGCCGCCTTTTTGATTGACAAGCGGGGGGAAGTATATCTGCTTTGAGTTGTCAACAAAGGCGGGCAGCGAGGCGGCGTTCACGCCGGTTGCAAGCATTGCCGCGCAAAGGGATAGCTTTATGTTTCTGGCTATGTGCATCAATCCTTATTGCTTTTGGTTCTGTTGTAGGTTTTGAGCGCCTCATTGCGCACTTCGGGGGCATAGTTGCTGTCTTCGCTCACCTGTTTTGCGAACTCGGCAATTTTTGCAGACTGGTATGAGCAGTTGCGCCAGCCGAGAGATTCAAGAATCATGGTCTGCACTTCCGGGTTCTTGGTGGTTTTCACCGTTTCGATGAGCCGCCCGATTTCGTATGGCGGGGTGAAGTTGCGCGTGGTGCGTATGGCCATGCGGCGGCGTTTGATGGGAGTTTCCTCGTTGCAAACTTCGTCAATGTCGCTTGTCCATTTCTTTGCGCTGCTGCTTATAGCCCTGGCAATGCCCCTGCGCACTTTGTCTTTGTCGAGATAGCATATGCTGTCGTTATCGAACTGGCGGGCGAACTCTGCAAGAAGCTTGTCTTCGGGGAACATGGACAATGCGTTCTGGGCACTGAAGTTGCAGCGTTCCGAAGTGTTGTTGCTTATGGATATGCGGATGAGGGCGGGGATAAGGCGTGGATCGCCGCTCTTGCTCACGTAGTTCAGCGAGAAACGCTGCACGAGCTCGTAACTGTCGTCAACGCCAAGGCTTACGGCTTTTATGAAATCGTCATTGTGATCTTCGGAAAGCGAAGTGAGAGCCTGTACCCTTACAAGTGCCGACTTGGAGTTGCGGAAGATATTGAGCAGCTCTGCGGACGAAATCTTGCCGGCCTGTTGGTATTGCTCTATTGCCATGCTTTTGAGGTCGGGATATTTGTCGTTCTTGAGGAATTTCGTCCATACCTTGTAGTTGTTGGCGGCGAGAAGTTCATTGATGTTGCCAACGGCAGGGTCGGCAGACACGAAAGAGAACGTGGGGTCGCCGATAACCTGGGATTCAAGATAGCCGCTGAAGCGCGGGATGAATCCTACGTTTGCGCCAAGACCCAAAAGCCCCATATAGCGGTCGCTCCATTTATCCTGCAATACGTTTACGGAGTTTGCGATTACGGCAACTGTCTTGCCGGGATTGAAGATGTATTCGTTTGCGATGCAGTCATCAAGGTGGAACGAGCCTGTGAAGCAAGCGTCGATCATAACCACGCGGCAGTTTGGCTTGTAACCATGAGCCTTGAAGTCTGCTATGGTAAGGTCAACGTCGGCATCGTCAATGGAATCTTTTTTTACAACTTCCGGGTCGTAGGCATCGCTAAGCCACGAAGCCGGGACATCCATGAACTTGAGAAGCTTCGTTATGGTGCTGTCCTTGTCCTTGCCTTTGTCGTCAACGGCGTGGTGAAGATTGGCGCGGAGGTATGCCTTGATGAAATCTTTTGCCTGTTGGGGAGAATTGACTTCGGGCAGTCCGTCAAAATATTGTGTGTCGGGTGCGCCGTGGTGGTGGAGAATGGCATAGTCAAGTTCGAGCCGCTGAAGCTCGTTCATGAGAAGGTATTTCGTTACCGGCTGTTGGTCGTGCGATATATAGCCTATGCCGTTTTTCTGTTGCAAAAGCCATGGGAAATGCTCGTAAAGCCCGAGCTTCTCGTCTATGCGCGCCATTACCGAACCGGAAACATAACCGTGTCCGTTGAAATAAATCATTTGGTTCAGCCTGTTGTTGCTGCGTTTTTCAGCCACGACCTTCCTTAGGTAGGCGCGCAATTTCTCATAGCGGCTTGTCCCGCCGGCATCTGTGGGGCGTATGCGCCCGGAATAGATTGTCGGACGCAGATACTGTCTTGACTCTGCCTTTAGCGAGTAGTAAAAGTACGGCTTCACGGAGTCTTTGTCAAGGAACTGGAATTTCAGCCCCAAATCATCATAGAACCTGTCGGAGGGTACGGACGATTCGCGCCTGTCGTTTATTTGGTTCATCTTGAATGCCGATGTCATGTGCTGCGCATCGCGTATCATGGCAACAGGAATGTCGCCGAGGAGTGCAGTCCCCTCAATGGGGAACGCCTTTTGGGAGTGCAGCCGTGTCAGTTCGGCGCGGATGGAGTCTGGAACGCCCCATTTGTCCTGCACGATAAACACTTTAAGACCGTTAACGTCTTCAATGGCCTTGGCATATTCATTTATTTCGCTTTTCGCTTCCTGATAGCTTTTGGGGTCAACCACAATGGCGAAACCTCTTTTTACAGCAGCGGCGGATTGCAGCGAGGCGCAAAGCGCGATGACCGTCAGAATGCTGTTTATAATTCTATTGTGCATATTGCTGGGTGAAATTGTTATGTAGTTCTTAATGTTTGTTCTATCGGTTGTTCCACGTTATGCGGTTGTAGGTCTTGAGAGCCTCCTCACGCACGGCTTCGCTCTGCGAAGAGTCATCGCTAAGCTGTTTTGCTGCTTTTGCTATTGCGGGGGCTTGGTAGGAGTATTTGTACCAGCCCATGGCTTCAAGCAGCGTGATGCGTCTTGCATCGTTCTTGCTTTCCTTGATAAACTTCATCATGTCGGGGATGCGTGAATGCGGGCAGTAGAGCCTCATGCAGGAGGCACTGAACTTGAATGCCTTGTCGCTGAGAGTGTCGGCTATTATTGCGTCAACTTCCTTTTCCCAATAATTTCCGTATTTCGATATAATTTGGTAATGCTTTGCGCCAACGGAATCCTTGTCCACATAATTTATCTTTGGCCAAATTTCGTTGTATGTCCTTTGCAGCACGTCCTTCGGAAAAAACTCCACAGCCATTCTTGCATCGGTTTTCACCCTTGCCGAAGTGCTTGGGCTGATCCATGTAAGCATCAGCGGTTTTGCAAGTTCCTCGCTGCCGTTGAACTTCATGTAGTTCATGGCAAAACGCTGCACCATCTCGTATCTGTCCTCTGCGGCAACGGCGATTCCTTTCACGAAGTCGGCGTTGTTGAAGCGCGCAAGCAGTTGCAGGGCTTGCATTCTCACTTGGTCGTAAGGAGATGTTTTCAGCAGTTCGAGCAATTTTGAGGAGCTGGCTTTGCCGTTCCAGTAATCCTGTGTAAGTTGCCATACCATGCCATCGGCTGTTTCGCTTTCCTTGATGCCGGTTTCGAGAGCGAAGCAGAATGTAGGGTCGCCTATTATATGGCTTTCGAGAAGTTCCTGCTGGTTGTTCACTTCCCCGATGGTATGTCCGAAAGCAAGCAAGCCGAGCATACGGTCGTACCACTTGTCTTGGATAACATTGACGCTGCCCCCCATACAGGCTACGGTTTTACCGTTTGAGAAAATGTACTCGTTGGCAATACAGTCATCGTTCTGGAATGCGCCGTTGAAGCACGCGTCGAAAATCACTATGCGCGAATTGGGGTTGAACTTGTATTCCGCAAAATCGGGGAGGTGTAAGTCGCGCATCTTCTCGTCATACTCTTTTGGCATATCCTTGTGTTCCTTGCTCAGATATTGCGTGTCGAAATCCCCATGATGGTGGAGCACGCTAAGGTCAAGGTCTTCCCTTTGAAGTTCGTCCATGAGCGAGAACTTTATATATTTGTCTTGGGCGTAATCAACGTATTTCACAGCTTCTCTTGTGCAATTCTTCAGCCAAGGGAAATGCTCGTAATACTGTATTTTCTCGTCCATAACAGCCACACGGCTTTCGTCTATCGAACCCGAGCCAGTGAAGTAGAAAATGCGGTCGAGTTTGTTGTGGGCGTTCTTTTCCGCCACAACCTTGCGCAGGTACCTGCGCAGTTTGTCGTAGCGGCTTGTGCCTCCGGCATCAGTTGGACGTATCCTGCCCGAAAACAAATTGCTGTGTATGTACTGCTCCGACTTGCCTTTCAAAGAGTAATAAAACAGAGTTGACGTGCTGTCTTTCTCCAAAAAGCGGAACTGTAGCCCGAAGTCGTCATAAAAACGGTCGGAGGGTACGCTCGACTTCTCTTTGGGAAAACTCTGGCTCATCTTGAAGGCGGATGTGAGGTGCTGCGCGTCTCTAATCATCGGGATTGGAATGTCTCCGATGAAAACCACGCCCTGTATCTTGCCTTGGTAATACATACTGCGCAGACAGGAACGTATAGAGTCGGGTACTCCCCAGCGGTCAACAATGGTGTAAACCTTCATTTTGTTCACGTCCTTTATTGACTTTGCGTAAGCCTCCACTTCGCTTTTGGCCTCGTTAAGGCTTTTCTGGTCAATAATAATTGCAAATCCTTTTGCTGCTTTCACTGGCTGCAAAAGGATGAGTGTAAGGGCAAGTAATGCCGCTGTTTTTCTTATCGTCATAATTTGCGTATCTTGTCTTGCTGATGGTTTACAGGGTGAGGTTCAGTCCGAAATCCATGTATGCCTGCGACTTTCCGTCATAGCGTTTGCTGTATTCGTTGTCGCCGTTGTAGAAGCGGCACGAGGCTTTCCCGTAAACGGTGAGCCATGTAGGGGTTTTGTAGAGGCTTATGGGAATGTTGAGAGCCAGACGCACGTTGAAACCTGCCGTTTTTGCCGTGGCATATTCAAACGACGGGGCTGTGTATTCGGAGAACAGTTTGTTGCGTACTGTTCCGAAAGTCGGCGTTCCCAATGTTGTGCGGTAGAACGCGCCCACTGTACTTTCGAGCCTGAGTTTGTTTATGTCCCAGTTCTTCGTGCCCTCGGCAAGAACGTTTGCAATGGTGTATTGCTGCTTGTTTGCGTCAAGTTCGTACTGGGTAATGTCTGCGTTGTAAACCCCGAACTTTGCGCGAGCCGACCAATCAGGCATTTTGCCTTTAAGCCCATCTATGCGGTATTCCAAAGACGCATCGGCGTATGTGGCTTCGTGGTTTTTGTCCTTGCTCAATATATTAAAATAAACAAGGTTTCCGTGTTCCGTGTCAACCTTGCGTTCCTGATCATACCAAAAGCCTTCGCCTTTGTTAAGTCCCGCGCTCACTGAAATATTGTGGCGCAGTGCGGCTGAGCCGAACGTGAGGCGGTCGTAGAGCGACAGCTTGTTGTTTTTGTAGTCTCCGCCTTTGAAAGTGTAGGTGGAGCCGCCGTCTTCCGCATTCTCCGTGTTTGTGTTGAAGCCGAGTTCAAGCAGGTTCCCAAATTCTCCGAGCTTGGCGTTCCATTGCGCGTTCACCCCAAGGCGTGTGCCTTCGTAGTTGCGTTTGCCGCTGCCATCATCGTGCGATGTGAAGGTATGGTAGTCGCCCATGCCCTTCATAAGGAAATAAACATTGTTTATAAGTCCGTTTATAACGGCGTGGGACATATCCGAGCGGAAAATGTCAACGTCTGCCGAAAGTCCCACGCTGTGGCTGTCGGAAAGTTTGTACAATGCGCCCGGATTTACGAGAAAGTGCATCGAGTTTGTTTTCGGGCGCGGGTCTTCCTGGTCGGAGAGACTTCCTGTTGTATATTTCAGTTTCAGACCGGCAATGAAATTGTCGTTAAAGCGGTATGCCGAACCCATGTGCAGGGTGAACTCCTCGGTGTTTGCGTTACTGTTAATGGAGTCGCCAAGAACAAACGGGTTTTCAGGCGTAGTCATGTACGAGTTGTTCCATTTGTGCTTGTAGTCCTTGCTGTTTAGATACTTGATATTGCCGGACAAACTGAATTTGCCTATTTGTTTAAGTCCGGAAATGTCAAGTGTGAAGTCATTGTGCTTGCTTGATTTGTCAACAGCGTGGAACGCACCTCTCTCAAAGTGTCCATTAAATGTAATGTCGGCCAGAGTTTGAACCTTGTTGAACGAAAGTGCCACCGGATTGTGGCTTTCGCTGTAAATGTTGTTGAGAAAGTTAAGTTCTTTGTAGTTCAGTCGGTCTTTGCGCGTGTTGTCGCTGTCCGTTACTGCGGCTTCAATTTGTGTTGAAATCGCGAAGAGGGTGATAAAGAAAAAAACTTTTCTCATTTTGTTGTGGATTATGGTTTGTTTTTATTTGAAAAAGCAGTGGGGCGGCGGTTTATATACCGCCCCACTGCCGATATTGGCTTTATAATACTATTCTTCTGTAAGCGGTTGGTTTGTCTGGAAGTCTTCCGAGGAGTTGTTGGTGTCCTGGTAGTACTTGCGACCGTTCACTATGTTTGAAACCTTGCGGCGTTCGCACTTGCCGGCGTAAGCATCGCTACAAAGCACGCCCTGCTTGTCGTCCTTCGGGAGGAAGAAGCCATAGTGTTCGCTTGCGTTTGCGTTCCAAACGTCAACAGCGTCAAGCACATACTTCGAGGGAATCATCATATATTCCTGCGATCCTGTTGTTCCCGGAGTTGTCTGGAAGTTGTTTGCGTCAGCAGCGAAGTCTTCGGGAGTAACGCCTTCGGGAAGTTTCACGAGTGCGAGAGCGATGGACTGCACGCCGAAGCCCCACATAGGCATATACTTGTTGTTTGTGAAGATAACCTTCAGGTTCTTTGCTGGATTGTCAACCTCCTGTGAATTGTAGTCGAGATAAACCTCCCAGTCTGCGTTGCTCAAGTCGGGGCAGTTGGGATCGTTTGCGTGGTCAGCATCAGCGTGGTTGGCAGCGTCGTTTGCTATTATTATGCTCTGACCCGGCAGGAGAGGATAGTCTGTTCCATTTCCGGGGAATGCAAGCACAGCGCCGTTTGCCATGGGGTAGAGGTCGGTGATGCCGTTTGCCTGCCAAGCGTTCTCTGTACTCTGTCCGGCAAGTGCGGAAGCGAGAATGAGGTTGTCGAGATACTGAACCTCATCGCTGTTGTTCACGATTTCAAAGAAGGAATCCTTGATGTAGTACTGCTTGCCACCAGCGTTGTAGATGGTCTTGAAGATGAGCGTTGACTGATAAGCCTTGCTTACAGGCACGCTGACAGTTGTCTCGCTGTAAACGTTTGCCTTTGCAAGACCGGTAACGAATGCCGTAGCCTCGTCCTTAACCTTACCTGTTACGGAAAAGTCGTAAACGCCCTGTTTCAGCACAAGCGGAGTCTGTGCGCCGGCAACATCGATTGTGTCGTTAACGCCTTTATCGCTTTTGACAATAAGCTGAAGGTTTGAGATGTTTTCGATAGCCAAGCCGTCGCCAAGGCTGAGGCTTACTGACACGGGGTAGGATTTTACACCGCCACCGTTGTCGGAACTGCAGGCTGCAAATGCCGCTGACAAGCCGGCCACAAGCACTGCTGCGAAGATTTTGTTGAAAATTTTCTTCATCTGTCTTTTGTTTTTTAGTGGTTGGTTTATTGTTGTTTTCAGAATTTCATTTTCAGTTCGGCACCGAAGTATGTGTCGGGGTAGAGCGATTGCTTAGCCCTTGTGTTCTTGTTGATGTGGTATTTCTTCATGCCGAGGAAGTTGTTTGCCATAAAGGATATTTCGGCAATTTTGCCAAGTTCCTTTGTGAGGCGGAAGTTGAAGAGCGCCCACGGCTTTATGTTGTCGCTCTTGAATGAGTAGAGCAGATAGCGTCCGTTGAGCAGGCGGTATTTGTCCATATTCTCAAACTCGGGCTTCCAGTCGGTCCATTCGCCCTGACGGTTGTAGAAACCGAGCGGGGACACTATGAACTCGCTGCCGTCGGCTGAAACGTGATACATTTTCGAGCCGCTCTTGCTTTCGTAGATGCTGCGCTGGCTTTCATACCACACCACCTGCATTGTGGTTGTGAACACGAGATTCACTGCCGGAATGTGGGTGATGAAACGGAAATTGGTGTTAACCCTGTCGCTTATCGTTCCGCTTCCTGCGGGGAGCATTGAAATGTAGTCGTAGCCATACCTTACGTAATTAAGGCTTGTTGCGTCCCTCCTTCTCTTTATGTGAAACCATGCGCCGTCAACAACGAGCGATGTGCGCAATGTCTGCCATGTGCCGAAGTCCCACGAATACTCTATGCCATGCTTGTCGGTGCTTGTGGTGTTGGCTGGGCGGCTCCATGTGTTTATCTCGTTTGCCGCCTCGGTTTCCGCCGTGTGTTGCTCGCCGTTGTAGGTATATGTTACCTGATTGTCTGAATACATCAGGTTTGATGCCTGCGGCAATATCCCCTCGGGTATCTTGAATTTGGTGTAGTCAAGGGCTATGAACTGCGAGGTGAAGCCGAACTCATTGCGGTGGCGTTCGCTGAAGAAGTTTATGTAGCCTTTCATCTGTCCTATGCGGGCGTTGATGCCAATTTCCCATTTTGTGCTGCGGGCGGGCTTGAGGTCGGGGTTCTGCGTGTTGTCAACAACCCGCGTTGTCATTACGGCAAGGCGGGAGTTGTCCGCGCCGATTGCGCTGAAGCTCACGTTGTCAAAGTATGCCTTGTCGGGGTAAAGGTAGAGCAGCGTGGGCATCTTGTTCGAGATGCCGAAGCCGCCGCTTATGCTCAGCTTGTCGAATATGCTGTTGTTCTTTTTTGAGAGGAACGTGAACTCGGTGTTCACACGAGGCTCGGCAACGAATATAGAGTTGCGCTTAGCCTTTTCCTTGTCGAGGAACAGGTTCGACAGGCGCACTCCGGCATCGAATTGCAGGTTGGTGGCTCCCATGTTGAATGATGACACATCGTTGAGGAACACTGAAAGGTTGTGGAGCGCGGGAATGTCCTTGAACCTGCGCGGGCGGTACGACTGTGCCTCGCCGGCCTTTGGCGGCAGGTTGAGGTCGAACTTCAGCCCATAGCCCTGATTGTCGTCAAGGCGGTATTCCGCGCCGGCTTTAACGTTTGTGTAGCCCTTGTTCGCCATCTGTATGTATTTGTTGGTCTTCAACTGGGCGAAGATGTTGATAGGAATGCCCTCTATGCTGTAGTCGCTGTAATAAACCTTTGTGAGCATTTTAGCAATGTGCTGCCCGGTCTCCATGCTTCCCGAAATCACACCGTCGGGGGTGGAAATCCTGTCGTGGTGGGTGTCGAGCGTGCGCGCCACCTGTCCCGAAAGGTCGTAGTCAAGTCCCGTGAGCCAGCCGTTGAGCTGAGCATGGCCGTGAATGGAGAGCCTTCCGCCCGTGTTCTTGTTTTTGTAGGTGAGGTCAAGCTCGCTCATCTGCTTGTCGAACTTGTAGTTGTTCACGTTGCTGTAGAACGAGCCGTTGACGTTGAACGTAACGGGGCGGCCGCTGTTTTTCCCGAATACGTTGGAATAGCCCACCGTTCCGGTGACGCGGTCGTAGCCCCGGTATTTGCGGCGCGTGTCGGCGTATGACTGCGACCAGTCCACGCCCACGTTCATCGTTCCGGTGCCGAGGTTGAAGCCTTTGCCGGCGTATGCGAGTTTCGAGAACGGGTCGGCCTTGAACTTTGCCTCGAGCGGGCTGCGTCCGGCCTTGGTCTTCACAACCATAACGCCCGATGTCAGGTTGCCGTATTCAACCGACGGAATGCCGCGTATCACTTCAACCGACTCTATGTTGTCGGCAGAGATTGTGCGCAGGTCCGCGCCGCGCCCGGCTGTGGTCTGGTTGTTGGCATCATCGGCTGTGGTGCTCGCGTCCTTGCCGTTGCGCGTGGGGGCTATGGCCTGCAGGTTGGCGTCGTTGCTTATGGGAGTGCCGTCGAGTATGATTGCCGTTCCGAGGGCGTTGTTGTCATTGCTGCCTATTTCCCTCACGTTTGCCTGTGCAAGGTTGTTGAGCGTAGGGTTTGTCGTGAGTGCGCCCGGCATGAGCTGCAGCATGTCGGCAAGGCTCTTGGGCTGTATGTGGCGCACCGCGTCCTGGTCTATTATCGACTTGGAGCCCATTGCCTGCTGCTTGGCGGTAACGGTTACGCCTTTAAGGCTGAGCGACAGGCGTTCCATTTTCACGTCAAGGCGGTCTTTGCCGTTGCCCTTTATCCTTATCTTGCCGCGCACTTCCTTGCAGCCGAGGCTGGAGACGTAGTAGTCGAGCTCGCCCACAGGGACGTTGGCGAACTTGAAGTTTCCTTTCTCGTCTGTGAGTGTGTACAGGGAATTGTTGAGTACAACGGAGGCAACCTCAACAGGCCTTCCCTCCGTGTCGGTAACGGTGCCTTCCAGTCTGTGTGAGCGGTTGGTTTGCGCATTCGCCGGAATGCAGAATAACAGGGCAATGACGCAAAACGATGTAATTATGCTCTTTATGTCCGAAGCGGTGTTCTTAATTCCCATGTCTGTATGTCTTGTATTTTGTGCAATGCAAAGTTAGTGGCTTTTTACATTATGGGTATAACCATGTATGGGTATTTTGTGTGTGAAAAGGAAAAAACTTTGCATATTGCGATGTTTGCCGTAAAATAGCCGTCTTTTTGCAACCAAACTTGATGTTTTTCCGTTGAATTGCGCGGAGAAAAGCGCACGGCGGGTGGTTTTGCGTGTATGTATGTTTTCGGATTTGGCAATACGGTTTTGGCTAATGCGTACAGGGCGTATGCAATACGCCCGAAATGTGCCGGTTTTGCATTTTAACGGCAAAAGTTTGTAATCTGCGCTATTCTGCCCCGGGTTTATGATTGTGCAACAGCCGAATTCTTTACGAAGCCGCAAATATCACTATGGTTGCGTAAGATGTTGAGTTTCAAAGAAATGTCCGCGCAATGGGTTTTTGCAGTAACGGTTTGTTTTTTAACGCGTTGCAAGGCGCGGAAAAAAGGTCTGATGTA